>NZ_JAMYNH010000003.1:0-509252 GCF_040318975.1 Mesorhizobium sp. M0983
TGTGAATTGCAATCATCTCGACCATGTGCCTGCGTAGAACCGCGAGATGCTCTTCGTTCATCGGCTTCATGACGGTGGGGCGCTCCTCAACCAGTCTGCTGCCTCATAGCCTTATACCCTGTTCGTCTTGTCACAGTAACCATGTCGTCGAGAACGCGGCTTCGGTTGGGGCGGGTTGTACCGCCCTGCTATTTCGTCGCCGTCCTTGGTGCTCTCCCGTTCCTCGCACCGGGGTGGAACGGCGTGCGCATCAGAAGCTCGCCAGCCAGGCGACAACATCGATATAGCGGATCGCCAGCCAATTGAGCACCAATAGGCCGAAGGCCAAAACGACGCCGAACCCTGCGCTGTCGTTCACCGGCTCCATCCCGTGCTGATCGTGCGTGATCTGGCGATTGACGATGGCCGAACCTGGGCGAGCCAGCAGCGCGATTCGCGCTGCAGGCCGGCCATACAATAATCAGCGTTAGCCCGCGTGGCGCTGCTGAGAAGAACCGGAATTTCGTGATGGCTTGCCGCCGCCATTGGCGCGGCACTGGGGGACTGGCTGTCCTTCTGGATCGGCAAACGGCTTGGAAAGCGGGTTTCGCACTATTGGCCCCTCTCCTGTTCTTCGAGCGGTGGGGGGTCGCCGGCGCTTCTTCGGTCCCTTGCGTGCATCCGTACCCATGGTGGCGGGCATCTGCGCGATGCCCGCTCTGACGTTTCAGTTTGCCAATATCGCTTCGGCTCGCCGGAGTTCGTAGCCGACGTTGCACGGTTTTTCGACGTCACGAGAGGACACGTCTTGCTCGCCGGTCCCAAGACGATCGCGAGCGTTCCGGATTTTGCTCGCGCGGATCGGGAACTTGTCGTCGTTCGCTCCAGTATGGATCCCGAGGACACGCTCAAGCGCTTTGCCGGCCGTGTCGTCTTCATCGGCGGCGGTCCACCGGTCTGGGACGCCTACGCGCGCTTCGTCAGCCACTGGGATGTCACGCGGCTGCCCTATGACGGGCCGGCGGACCGCTGGTTCGATGCAAGATGGCTTACGGGGTGGCGAAGTTGCCAGAAATCACCGCGACCAATGAAGGCTCGGCTCGTATCGATCTGGGATTATTTAGACCACCTCGCGACCCAAGTTCCAGACCGCATTTTATGCAACTTTACATCGAACACAGAACCGACAGCGGCGCAGCTTGCAATTATTTCGCCGAACGGCGTCACACGGTGATGGTCGTGCAGCACCAGCCCGCGCACAAAACGATCGCGGACTCCTTCCTGCAACTGGTGCAATCCCCGAAAGTCCTGCGGAACCGTTTGCGGAGGCCTTCACCTCGATACCGACGACCCGACCGCGTCGATCCTCGATCACGACGCCGACCTCCTCCTGATCCTTGGTCCGGTAGTGTGAGAAAGACACCCGTCGCTCTGACCACCATGCGAGCTTCAGGAATTCCGACACCACGAACCTCTCGAGCAAAGCACCGAACCGCGATCGGTCCTACGTTCTTAGTCTACGGCCGCTCACAAGATTGTAAACAATCTGATAAAGTTTTGTTGACAGGTGATTGATTTGAGCCTTCACTCACAAAATCCGCGTATCGGTCGAGTTCTGTCGCAACAATGCGCGGCCTCCAAAGGGGAAAGAACAATGATCAACAGACGTTCAATAATCACATCCGCGGCGCGCGGCGCCGTCTCCGCGCTGGCAATCATGGCCGGCGGCACAATAGCGGTGCACGCCGCCAACAAGGAACTCAAGATCGGCTTTGTCGGCGTGACGAGTGGCGCGGCCGCTGCGTGGGGCACATCCAACGTCCGCTCGATGCAGACGCGCGCCGCCTGGATCAACGAAACCGGCGGTGTGAAGATTGGTGACGAGACCTATGACGTCAAAATCGTCACCTTCGACGACCAGAAGGACCCGAAGCGGGCGATCGCCGGCATGGAGAAGATGGCCCAGGAGGGCATCCACTATGTCGTCGGTCCGAATGTCGACGACGGCGCGGCGGCGGTGCGTCCCGTGGCAGAATCCAAGGGCATCATCTATTTTCCCTACGCATTCCCGAAGGAACTCTACACCCGCCGGCATCCAACGCCGTGCTCGGCATGATCGCCAACTACCAGTCGGCTCCGGCGATCTACAAATATCTCATGGAAAACAGGGGCGTGAAAAAAGTTGCCTTTGTCGCCGCCAACGAATCCGATCCGCTGAGCCAGCGGGATGGCGGTGTTGCCGCGGCAAAGGCGCTCGGGCTCGAGGTTGTGGCTGCCACGGATGTCTACCAAAACGACACCCGCGATTTCACGCCGGTACTGACGCCGATCGTTTTGCAAAAACCGGACCTGCTGGTGCTTTCGGGCGTCGCGCCGGGCAATGCGCCGCTGCTGATCCGCGCCGCGCGCGAGCTCGGCTACGAAGGCCTGATCTCCACCGAAACGGCGCAGGATGCCAAGGTGTTGGAAGAGGGCGCGGGCGAGTTGGCCAACGGCTTCATCTCGGTCGGCGGCGCATCGACGCCCGAAATCGCGTCCGACACGATGAAGGAATTCGTCGAACGCTATACGAAAATGTTCGGCGAATACAATGACGAGTCCAACACCAAGGTCTACGCGCTCGAATACATCATCGAGACGCTGAAGGCGAACCCGGCCGCGATCGACAATGTCGAGGAGTTCAAGAAGACGATCGACACTTTCTCGGCGCCCAATCCCTATCTGAAGGACGATGCCAAGCTGACCTATGTCGGAATGACGTCGTTTGGCCAGAAGCGCCAGCTTTCGGTCCCGATGGTGGTCACGGAATACCGCGACGGCAAGTTCGAGACGCTCTTCGTCGCTCAAGTCGATTGACGCAACTGCACTGAAGCGGATTGCCGCAGAGACTCGAGCATTCGTCTTCAGCCTCTGAACGGCCGGAACCATCCTGATGGAACAAGTCATCGCCAACGGGCTTTATCTTGGCGCGCAATACGCGTTGATCGCGCTCGGTCTGACCCTGATCTTCGCGCTAATGAACGTGCTTAACTTTGCCCATGGGCAGATGTACGTTCTCGGCGGCTTCGTCACCTACACCGTCTATGGCCAGCTCGGCATGCCTTTCGTCGTCGCGCTCGTCGCGTCCGGGGTCACGCTGCTGGTCATTGGAGCGCTTGTCGAGAAATTCCTTTTCAGGACGGTGATTAAGCGAAGCGTGCGGGAGGAAAGTACGATGCTTCTCGCGGCGGCGGTCGCATTCTTCCTCGACGCCGTGATCCTCCTCCTGTTCGGCGAAAAGCAGCGCGGCGTGCCGAAGATCGTCAAAGGCGTCTTCGTCTCCGACAGCCTCATAATGCCTTACGACCGGCTGCTGGTCGGCGCACTCGCCATACTGTTCATCGCCTCCTTCGTGCTTTTCATGCAGTACAGCAAGCCGGGACGCGCCATGCGGGCGCTGGCGCAGGACCGGGTCGCGGCGCAGCTGATGGGCGTCGAGGTCGACCGCTATTCGATGATCGGCTTTGCGCTCGGCGCCATGCTTGCCGGCATAGTCGGGGGGCTGCTGGTCGCCATCACCGGCGTCAATTCGGGCATCGGCGGGCCGATCTCGATCAAGGCGTTCTTGATGGTGATGATCGGCGGGGCCGGCGTGGTCAGCGGAGCGATCGCCGGCGGCTTCATCCTCGGCATGATGGAATCGGTCGGCCTGACGGTCCTACGCCAATATGGCGACGTCACTTATCTCGTCATCTTCGCCGCGCTGATGGTGTTCCTGAGCATCCGCCCGAACGGGCTCATGGGCAAGCCGTGGGGATGATGGACATGAAGCGTACACGCAACATCCTCGTCGTCGCTGTCTTCCTGCTGGTCGTACTCGTCGGCGTGCCCTGGCTGATCGAGGCGACCGGTCGGCTCGACCTCTACTACACGCTGACCTCGGTCGCGCTGCTCAGCATCGCCAGCGCCGGGGTGTGGGTGACTTTCTACATCGGCCGCATCAATATCGGCCAGGGCGCCTTCGCGCTTATGGGCGGCTATGTTTCGGCCATTCTTGTCGTCCAGTACGGTGTGTCGTTCTGGCTGACACTGCCGCTGGCTGGGCTATTCTGCGCCGCTGCAAGCGTGCTGATCGGACTGCCCATCCTCAGGCTTCGCGGCGTCTATTTCGCCATGGTCACGCTGGTTTTGACCGAAGTGGCGCGGCTGCTCGCGCTGGCGCTGCCGATCACCAACGGAGCCAAGGGCATGGTCAGCATTCCGCTCCCCGGCGGCATCTCGATCTTCGGGCTGACCATCCTTCCAGATTTCGCGACGCTCGCCAATCCGCGTCCCGCCTTCTATCTGGTGTCGGTTGTGCTGATGGCGCTGTGCTTTGCGGCGCTCTACCGCCTAGTCCATTCGCGCATTGGCAAACTCTGCCAGTCGTTGCAGCAGAACGAGGAACTGGCCTCCTCGATCGGCGTCAACATCGCCTATCTGCGCGTTATCGCCTACGCCTTCTCCTCATTCCTCGGCGGTCTCGGCGGTGCGATGTTCGTCGCCATCTCGCAGTCGATCTATCCGTCGAGCTTCACCGTCACCGACTCGGTGAACTTCATGCTGAACTGCTTCCTCGGCGGGCTCGGCCACGTCTTCGGGCCGATGATCGGCACCTTCGTGCTCTATTTCGGCTGGGATTTCCTGTTCGAGACCGGCGAGTTCCAGTTGCTGATCTTCTCTTCGGTGCTGATCGCGCTGATGCTGTTCCTTCCCAACGGCCTGCTCAGCCTCAGGCTGTTCGGCAAGAAGCAGGGCTAGGACCATGACTGAGCTTCTCCAGATCAAGGCCGTGAACAAACGCTTCGGCGGGCTGGTCGCGGTCAACAATGTTTCCTTCGCGGTCCGCGAACGCGAAATCCTCTCCGTCATCGGCCCCAACGGCGCCGGCAAGTCGACGCTGTTCAAGTTGATTTCCTCTTTCCTCAATCCGACCTCGGGCGAAGTGCTATTCCGGGAAGAGCGGATTTCAGGCCTGGCGCCGCATATCGTCGCCCGGAAGGGCGTGGTGCGCACGTTCCAGGAGACGACGATCTTCAAGGGCATGACGGTGCGCGACAATGTCATCATCGCGCATCACCTGCGTTCCAATGCCAGCCTTGCCGGCTTCTATCTCGGCACGAACACCGCACGGCGCGACGAGGATGAATTCGGCCGCTCGGCCGACGAGATCATCGACTTCCTCGATCTCGGCACGCAACGGCATGAGATCGCCAGCACGTTGCCGCACGGCCATCTGCGCGCGCTCGGGATTGCCATCGGGCTCGCTACCAACCCGACCGTGCTTCTGCTCGACGAGCCCTTCGCCGGCATGAACCATGACGAAACCGTGCGCGCGGTGGAGATGGTGCGCGGCGTGCGGAAGCGCGGCGTGACTGTCCTGCTGGTCGAGCACGATATGCCCGCCGTCATGAACATTTCCGACCGCATCGTCGTCCTGAACTTCGGTGTGAAAATCGCCGAGGGAACGCCGAAGGAAATCCAGGAGAACGAAAAGGTCATCGAGGCCTATCTCGGCGTCGAAGATGAGACGATCGGATTTTAGCCATGAGCGAACTGCTGAAAGTCTCCGACATCGAACTCTACTACGACCATGTCTATGCACTGAAGGGCGTGTCGCTCAACGTCAACGAGGGCGAGACCGTCGCGCTGATCGGCGCGAACGGCGCGGGCAAATCCTCGATCCTGCGCGCCATCACCGGCCTGAAGAAAGTCCGCAGCGGCGAGATTCATTTCCGGGGCCACCGCATCGACGGAACGCGCCCGGACGAGCTGGTCAGGATGGGCATCGCCATGGTGCCGGAGGGTCGGCGCGTCTTTTCCTACATGACGGTGCGCGACAATCTGATGATGGGCGCCTTCACCCGCACCGACAAGGCCGAAATCGCCAGGACGCTGGACATGGTGCTCGCGCGCTTTCCGCGCCTGAAGGAACGCTATTCCCAGACGGCGGGCACGATGAGCGGCGGCGAACAGCAGATGCTGGTGATCGGGCGGGCGCTGATGGCCAAACCGAAGCTTCTGCTGCTCGATGAACCCTCGCTCGGCGTCGCGCCGAAGCTCGTCCAGGACATCGCCCGCTCCATCGTGGCGATCAATCGCGACGAAAAGGTCAGCGTTCTCTTGGTCGAGCAGAATTCGCGCATGGCGCTGCGCATCTCGCAGCGCGCCTACGCACTGACGACCGGAAAGATCGCGCTGGCCGGACATTCGGCTGAGCTGCTTGGCGACGACCGGGTCAAGAAACTCTATCTCGGCGGCGAAATATGAAAGCGCAAATGGACATACTCGTCGTCAATCCCAACACCACCGCGTCCATGACCGAAAAGATCGGCGAGGCGGCGCGCGGCGCGGCTTCGGCCGGCACCAGGATCATCGCCGTCAATCCGAAGGACGGGCCGCCGAGCGTCGAAGGCTATTTTGACGAGGTCTTCGCCATCCCGGGAATGATCGGCGAGATCCAGAGACATCCGGCGGCGAGCGCCTGCGTTATCGCCTGCTTCGACGACACCGGCCTCGACGCAGTACGCTGCGTCGGCGAGATGCCGGTGGTCGGCATCGGCGAAGCGGCGTTTCACATGGCGAGCCTAATTGCCGGCAAGTTCAGCGTGGTGACGACGCTGTCGCGTTCGGTGCCGGCGATCGAGCACAATCTGGTGCGCTACGGCCTCGCCAGCCGCTGCGCCAGGGTGCGGGCAAGCGACGTTCCCGTTCTGGAGCTCGAAGTGCCCGGCTCCAACGCCCGCCATCGAATTTCGGAGGAGATCGAGCGCGCCATCCGCGACGACCGGGCCGAAGCGATTGTGCTGGGATGCGCCGGCATGGCCGACCTCGCCGCCGCGCTCAGCCGCGAACATGGCCTTCCTGTGCTCGACGGCGTCGCCTGCGCGGTACAACTCTGCGAGAGCCTCGTCAGCCTTGGCCTGTCGACCTCGAAGCGCGGCGGCTACCAGGTTCCACTCGAAAAATCCTTCGCCGGAATCTTTGCGCCCTTTTCGCCCTCCGGCCGTGTATCCTGATGCGTGCAAAATTGTTGACACTCCCACACAGGATGTTCGATGTCCGGCCGGAAACGCGGTGTTCGCGCCGCTATGCGATCCGGCCGCCGGGACAATGAGACGATGGACCTGCTTGGACCAAAGACACGGGATGGCGACAAGCCGACGATGCGCTGGTTTCCGGTCTATGCCGGCCTGCGCGACGCCATCGTCAGCCACCGCCTCGCACCGGGCACAAAGCTGCCCGAGGACGAGCTCGCCTCGATCTATTCGGTGAGCCGCGCGGTGATACGCGCGGCGCTGCAGGCGCTGTCGCATGACCGCTTGGCTCGGCTCGAGCCGAACCGCGGCGCGTTCGTCGCCCAGCCGACCAAGCAGGAAGCGCGCGAGGTGTTCGAAGCGCGAGCGCTGATCGAGCCCAAGGTCGCGGCGCTTGCCGCCGAAGTGGCAAAGCCGGCCGAGATCGCGCAACTGCGGCTTCATCTCGAAAAAGAGCACGAGGCCCTGCATGCCGGCCGCGACAGCGACGCCATAATGCTGTCGGCAAAATTCCATGTCGGCATCGCTGAAATCGCCGGCCATTCGATCCTGACCGGCTTCGTCAAGGACCTGTTGTCGCGGTCGTCGCTGATCATCGCGCTCTACTGGCGCCGCCGCGACACCACCTGCGAAAGCCACGCCCATCACGCTCTCGTCGATTCCATCGAAAAGCACGACGCAAAAAACGCGTCCGACCTGATGCAAAGTCATCTCATCGACCTTCTGTCGGGCCTTGATCTGTCGCTTGGCGAGAAGAAGCCCGAGAGCCTGTCGGACATCTTGCGCTGATCTCCGCTGTCAAACTCTTCGCCGGAGTTCGCCTATGTCCGCACGTGCTGGGCGTGATCGAAGCAATGCATAGCATGCATCGATCCATGAGGACTGCTTCTTCGTTCCTGCCGTCATAACAGTAGCGCTCGTTGAGTCCGCGGCGCTGCCCTCCAGCTTCGGCTACTCCTGCTGCCGCACAACGGACGGGCAATGCGCCGATCAGAGCTTGAGGCACGCAGTCGCAGCAAGGATTGGCAAACTGCCGGTTTTTCTTACGGCCTTTAGATACGACCTGATGCGATCGGTCGATGGCCCTCGCGAGAGGCCAGTTCCAGTTTATGCGACTTTGGAAGCACAAAAGGGGAACACCTAGCGGCTTATGTGTTTTCGACGTCAACAGCCTCTGGCGGTCAGATCGGCGATCGACCGGCATTGTGAATGCCTGGAAGGGGCCGGAACCGGACTGTCAGCTTTCAAGATGACTGGACAAGATAGCCGGCCCTTGCGTCCAGCCCCGTCTGACCGCTGTGCGCCAGAAGCGACCTTTCGGACCACTGGGGCTAATGGACGACCTCCTGGCTTTGGCCGGGCGGGCTCGTCAGGGCGCCGCGATAGGTGTACAATTTTAGCCATGTTGGGTCCGGGGCCGGATGATGATCGTCCCTCCATTGAACCGGAAACTGCTGGCGATCCTTGCAGCGGATATGGTCGGCTATTCAACGGCGATCGAAATTGACGAAGCTGGCACCATCGGACGCCTGAGAGCTATCCGGGCCGACGTAACCGATACGGCGATCGCTCTGCACCAGGGTCGAATTGTCAAACTATTAGGAGATGGCGCACTTGTCGTCTTCAACAGCGTGGTCGATGCGGTAATCTGCGCAGCCGAAATTCAAAAAGCTGTGGCCGTTCGCAATGGTGGACTGCCGGAGCATGAGCGGATTGTGTTCCGCATCGGGATAAATCTTGGCGATGTGGCGCTCGTGGATGGCGATGTGTATGGCGACGGCGTCAATATCGCCGCTCGGTTGCAGCAACTCGCTGACCCGGGCGGCGTGATCGTATCGGGCACGGCCTTTGACCATCTGCAGGGCAAGCTTGATTGGCCCCTCGATTTCGCTGGCGAGCAGCAAGTCAAGAATATCAATCGCCCCGTGCGGATGTACCGGCTGAGGCTCGATGGCAAGCCGGCGCGCCGCCCGCTTCTCGGAATGATGCCGCGCTGGGCCAGGACGGCTGCGGCGGCCATCGTGGTGCTGGCTCTGGCGGGTGGAGGGACATGGTGGGTCTTTCAGCCTGCGCCACTGGGGGCCAAGCCGTCGATCGCGGTGCTGCCCTTCAATAATTATGGCGGCGACGAGGCCACCGGGCGTTTGGCCGATGGCCTCACCGAAGACATCATCACCGATCTCGCGCAGTTTCCCGAACTCGACGTCGTGGCACGCAATTCGACGCAAGCGTACAAAGGCAAGTCGCTGGATGTCCGCCAGGTCGCGAGTGCGCTCGACGTCGGCTATGTGCTGGAAGGCTCGATCCAGCGCCTGGGCGGTCGGCTGCGGATCACCGCGCAGCTGATCGATGCAAAAACCGGCAACCATCTGTGGTCGGAGCGATGGGACCGGCCTGCTGAAGACGTATTCGCCGTTCAAACCGAGATCGCCGAGCAGGTCACCAACCGCCTCGGCAACGGCGTGGGGCTGATTCAAGGCGCGGGGCGGGCTGCAGCGAAGCGTAAACGGCCGGACAACTTGACTGTCTATGATTACTACCTGCTCGGAACCGAAAGGATTGAAAAGATTACCGTAGCGGATGAGGAGGAGGCCATCAGGCTGCTCAACCTCGCTGTCGAGCTGGACCCGGGGTTCGCCCGCGCCTGGGTGGAACTTTATCATGCTCATAACATATTGGCTGGCTTCGGTATCAATCCCGAGAGCGAGATCAAGGCGGCTGCCGATGTAGCCGAACGCGCGGTGCGGCTCGATCCGAGCGACGCCGAGGCGCACGCCGTTTTTGGCATGAGCCTCAAAGACAAGGGCGACAACGCCCGCGCCAAGGTCGAGCTGGACACGGCCCTCCGCCTCGCTCCGGGTTCGGCCGAAATCCTGACATTCTATTCCGGCTTTGCGGCAGGCTTCGACGAACCCGAACGCGGCGCTCAGTTGGTCGACCAAGTTATACGGCTCGACCCGAATTACCCGATGTGGGCAACTGCTTTCTACTCCACTGCCTATTTTATGGCTGGTCGCTATGAGGACGCCTTGAAGATGCTGGAGCGCAAGACGCCCGATAACTACGGCAAAGGGGGTTGGGTGGTGCGTAGCAGCTCCTTTGCGGCTCTGGGTCGAATCGATGAGGCGAATGCTTCGGTCCGGGAAACCCTCAAACGGTATCCGGACCTGACCGTCGAGGGCATGGTCAATGAATTCAGCTTGAGCAAGACGGAGCGCGGTCGTTTCATCGAGACAATGCCGCTAGCCGGCTTCCCGGCGTGCGCCAAGACCGGGTCGCTGGCAAAACTCGCCAAACCTGTGCGGCTGCCGGAATGCGAGGCGGGGGAGGCGCAGCCTCTCGGGCAGCCATAGAACAAGCTCGGCGCAAAAGGGAGACGTGAGCCGCGAATCACCCCGGCACTGGCGGGCGCTGTCGCCGAAGGTTGGAGGCGATGACACATATGGTTGTGACGCCGCGCGAGGCTCCCGCTAGCGAACGAAGAACTCAGGGTCAAACGCTCAAGTGAGTATCCCTACGGTGGAAGCCGGCTGAGCAAGTGATTTTCTGAGCAGTGGCGATTATGTCAGGAATGGGCCGACAACGGATCGGCAGCTTCGAGCCCGTGGATATCGAAAGCGGACATTCACGTCGATGTGGGCATCATCATCATCTGACCCTGAACAGACTGGGAGCGAGGTGCCAAAAGCTTCAACGCCGAAGAGCGATTTAGGTCAAATCAGACGATCCTCATTACGACATCGATGTTGCCCCGTGTCGCTTTGGAGTAAGGACAAATCTCGTGCGCTTCATCCACCAGAATTTGTACCACATCGCGCTCCAGACTCGGCACGGCAATATCCAGTTGGACGCTAAGAAAGTGGCCGTTTTCTCCGTAGTTCAGATTCACCTCGGCCTCGATGCTCATCCCTGCAGGCAGCGCGATTTTTCGTTCGTGGGCCGCAGATGCGATTGCGCTTGCGAAGCTGGCCGACCAGCCGGCCGCGAGCAACTGCTCCGGATTGGTGCCGATGCGCGCCGATCCAGGCGTCGATAGCCAGATGTCCAGAAGACCGTCGGAACTGCGCGAGGCGCCATTTTCGCGACTGCCCGTGGTTGCGGTCCTGGCCGTATAGACAACCCTTGTGATGTGGCTCATGGGCATTCTTTGCTGGTAGCGGTAACCGCCGCTTCGGCGGTTGCCGCGAACTCGATCAGGCGTCGACTTCGACAACGGCATCGGCAAAGGCCTGCGGCGCTTCCTGGGGCAGGTTGTGCCCGATGCCGCCGGTGACGACCCGATGCGCGTATCTGCCCGGGAACATCGTGGCGTATACGCTGGCGTCCGGATGCGGCGCGCCATTGGCGTCGCCTTCGAGGGTGATCGTCGGCACGCCGATGACCGGTGCCTGCGCGAGTCGCTCCTCGAACGCGTCGTATTGCTGCTCGCCGGCGGCGAGTCCGAGCCGCCAGCGATAATTGTGGACCACAATGGCCACGTGATCGGGATTGTCGAAGGCTGCGGCGCTGCGCTCGAATGTGGCATCGTCGAAATTCCACCGCGGCGACGCGAGTTGCCAGATCAGCCTGGTGAAATCTCGTGTGTATTTCTCGTAGCCGGCGCGGCCGCGATCGGTGGCGAAGTAATATTGATACCACCATTGCAGCTCGGCCTTGGGTGGCAGCGGCAGCTTGCCGGCTTGCTGGTTGCCGATGAGGTAGCCGCTCACCGAGACCATCGCCTTGCAGCGTTCAGGCCATAGTGCGGCAATGATGTTCGCGGTGCGCGCGCCCCAGTGGCAGCCGCCAATCGTCGCCTTTTCGATGCCCAGTGCGTCCATCAGGGCGACAATGTCCGCGGCAATCGCTGACTGCTGACCGTTGCGCATCGTGTCGTCCAACAGGAATCGGGTCGTGCCGTATCCGCGCAGGTAGGGAACAATCACGCGGTGGCCTTTCGCTGCCAGCAGAGGAGCGACATCGGCATAGGTGTGGATGTCATACGGCCAGCCATGTAGCAGGATGACGGGCGGGCCGTCGGTCCGTCCAAGTTCCGCATAGCCGACGCTCAGCACGCCGGCCTCGATCCGCTTCAAGGGCCCAAAGGACGCCGCAGGCTCTCCAGTCGTCTGTTGCGCTTGTGCCGGGCCGATCAGGCCGAACTGAGTGGCGGCGACAGCCATCGCGGCGGCGCCAAAGAACCGACGGCGATCTTGGTCGATTTCATCGGGGATATTGAGCGAATGCATTTGGGAACCTCTATCCTTGCGCGGGCGATCAGCCGAACGTGAATGCAAAGACCTCCACGCCTGAGTCGAGAAACTCGATCTCGAACTGGCGATCGACGATGGGTTTCGATTGTCGGATCAGTTGGTACAGGCGCTGCTCTGTCACTGCGCCTTCGCCCATTTCATTGACGTCGATGCCGTGAGCCGTGCCTGGCGGCTGCCCGTCGATCAGCACGCGAAATCTCACAGACGTTCCCGGCGCTGCCGGACCCATGACCAGATGAAGGTCGCGCGCGTGAAAACGGTACGCGATGCGGGCATCGGACTTGTTCAGTACGGCGGTTTCTTTCCTTACCGTCCAACTGCCAGACAGCCCCCACTCATTCAGGCGTAGTCGCGCCGGCACGTCGTAGATGTGCGGCGCGTCCAAGACCGCTTCACCGCCGGAGGCAGAATTCTGGGTGCGTTCGTAGCCGAGATAATTTTCCGGAGACTTGAGGGTCTCCCAATCGGCCGCGGCCTCGATGCCGCGGGCATCCACCGACACAGGCTCACGGTCGAATCCGCCGGCGCCAGCCTCAGTCAGCAATTCCTGGATGACCATTTCCGACTGTTGGTATGAGCCCTCGCCAAAGTGGTGATACCGGACGCGTCCCCGCGAATCGACGAAATAGAGTGCCGGCCAGTACTGGTTGCTGAAAGCCCGCCATATGAGATGGTCGTTGTCGACGGCGATCGGGTAATCGATCCCCAGGTCTTTCACCGCCCGGTGCACGTTGTTCAGGTCTTTTTCGAACGAGAACTCCGGCGCGTGGATTCCGATCACCACCAAACCATGCTTCCGGTATTTCTCGTCCCAGGCCTGAACGTAGGGAAGCGTGCGCAGCCAGTTGATGCAGGTGTAGGTCCAGAAATCGATGAGGACGACCTTGCCATGCAAAGCCGACGCCGTCAGCGGCGGCGAATTTATCCACTCGTGCGCCACGCCAAGCGAAGCAAGCTCGGATTGACTCTCGAACTGGTCGGAGGAAAGTCCGTGAAGGAACGGAACCCTCATCGGTGCGGAGGGTATCGGCTGAGCCACATTCGTGTCTCCCAGAAAACTGGCAATCGGAGCCCCGATTGCCATTGCGAGCGCCACGGCGACGAGCAGCTTAATTGCTTTCATCGACGACGCCTTTTCAGTTTCGATCGATATCGCCGCGCAGACGGTTCAGCGGCGCGCTGCGCGCTGAATCCTTCAGAGCGGAAGCTCTTTGCCGGCCTGCTCAGCCACCATGTATTCCGCGTACCAGTCCGGCCAGTTCTCATCGCGCTGGCCGCCGTTGCGCTTCTCGTGCTCGCCGTGGGCCTCCGACGCGCGTCGCAGCGCGGCAACAAGATCCGCTCCGGAAGCGTAGGTCGTGGTGTCGATCCGGCCGGGAAAGCGGGTGGTGATTTCCTGCAGCAGCCATTCGTTGCCGTCCGGGTCCTTGAACGTCGCGAACGAGGAGTAGCTGCGCCGCTCGGGATCGCGCCCCTTGACCGCCGGCTTGCCGGGACCTGTGCGGTGAAACGCCTCGCTGACCTCGGCGCCGTGGCCAATGAGCTCGGCGCGCGCCGCCTCGATGTCCGACACGACAAGATAAAGCCCGCTTGCCGAGCCGGGCTCCGCCGTCGTGACCCCCGTGCCGAAGTGGATCGAGGCAGGCGAGCCCGGAGGTGTGAACTGCACACCCCGGAACGTATCGCCGACGACGAAATCGCCGTCGAGCCGCCAGCCCAGGCCGATATAAAAGCTCTTGGCGCGATCGACGTCCGAGACGGGGATGACCACGACCTCGAGCTTCATGTCGAGCGCCTGCTTTTTGAGGGTCCCGGTCGCAGTTTCGTGCTTTTCGTCACGGGGCGTTTTCATGGTTTGAGACATTTGTCGTTCCTTTCGAGTGAGGTGGTTATTTGGTTTGCCGCAGCGGCCTGAACGCGGCGCGCAACTCGGCAGAAAAGAGCTCCGGCCGCTCCCACGCGGCGAAGTGGCCGCCTTTGTCGACCTCATGGAAGTAGATCAGGTTGGGGTAGGCGCGCCGGGCCCACGTCTCGGGGGCCTGATAGCCTTCCCCCGGAAAGACCGTGATGGCCACCGGCAGCGAGACTTCGCTGGTCTTTTCAGGGCCGGCAAAAACGGGACTGCGCCCGCCGCCGTACTCCCAGTAAATTCGCCCGGACGAGGTGGCGGTGTCCGTCAGCCAGTACAGCGTGATATCGTCCAGCACCTCGTCAGGCGACTTTTCGGGGTCGCTTTTGTCGTAGGTCCAGCCCGAAAAGCCCGGATGCCCGAGCATCCAAGCGGCGAGCCCTGCGGGGGAGTCATTGATGGCGTAACCGATCGTCTGGGGCCGGGTGCCCATCATCGTGGCGTAGGATCTGTTCCCCATCTTGGCGGCCATGCTGAGCGCATCGAACGCCGCGCGCTCCTTGTCCATGAGCCCCGCCGGCGCCGGTCCGCCGGCGGCGAGCACCGCGGCAATCTCTGGCGGTACGACAGCCGGCAGGTTGACATGAATGCCGAGCAGGCCTGCCGGGGCCAGACGTCCCATTGCATTCGAAACGGGAGAGCCCCAGTCGCCGCCCTGGGCGACGTAATCTGTGTAGCCAAGGCGCTTCATCAGCTCTGCCCAGGCTCGTGCAATGCGGTCTGTACCCCAGCCGGTATCTGTGGGTTTGCCGGAGAAGCCGAAACCCGGCAACGACGGCAGTACGAGGTCGAACGCGTCTTCCGGGCTACCGCCATGCGCCGTGGGATCGGTGAGAGGGCCGACGGTCTTGAGCAGTTCCAGCACCGAGCCGGGCCAGCCATGCGTCATGATCAGCGGCAAGGCATTGGGATGTTTCGAGCGAACGTGAATGAAGTGGATGTCCACTCCGTCGATCGTGGTCATGAACTGGGGCAGGGAATTCAGCTTCGCTTCCGCTGTCCGCCAGTCGTAGGCCGTGCCCCAATACTCGACGAGCGGCCTGATCTTCGCGAGCTGTATGCCCTGCGACTGGTCATCGACCGTCTCCCGGTCGGGCCACCTTGTCTGCGCAATGCGACTGCGAAGATCATCGAGCGGCGCTTGCGGCACATAGACTTTGAAGGGCCGGATCGAGCGATCCTCGACCGGGTTGGCGGAGGCGGGCGCGGAAAGGATGCAAAGCCCGAATGCCAGCACGGCCGCCAGTTGGTCGAGCCTCATGGCTGCACCTTCTTGTCCGGAGTGTGGAACGTCACCGTTTGTTTGGTGAAGACTTTGCCTTCGGGATCCACCACCTCGATCAGCACCTTGTGCTGGCCGCTTGGCATGCCAACCAAGATGATGGTGTTGCTCTGACCGTAGTCCGCCCACGCCCAAGGCAGGTCGTCGACGGTGACGTGCAGATGCCCGACCCGCGGAGACACGTTGCGCGCGGCCGCCCCGCCCACAGGCAGGATGCGCAAGTTCTCCACCCGGTACGGGATGAACACGACGCCGTTGGCCAACGGACCCGGAAGCGGCGGCTCCACGATCAGCTTGGATGCGGGCTCGTTGTCGATGGGAACGACCGTGCTCTGGGCAAACGCGCCCGTGGCGAGCACGGTGCAAACCGCGAGTGCGGTGAGCGTCTTGATGAGGGGGTTCATTGCAGTCGCTCCCTTCGGAGGTTCGCTACGCAGCTATCGCTGGGCGGAAGATGACGAGCGTCCGGCGCGCCATCCCCCGCCAACACGTCATGTCTGCAACGTCTTGAATGTTGCGCGCACCTCATCGGTGAAACTCTTCGGCTGCTCCCAGGCGGCGAAATGGCAGCCCTTGTCCGTGCGGCCATAGTGCAGAAGCTTCGGGAACGCGCGTTCGGTCCAACTCTTCGGTGCGGTGTAGATTTCACTGGGGTTCGCAGTCGCACCGACGGGAATGGTGATGCCCTTGGCGTCGAAGAAGCCGGCCTTCGCCGTTTGCGTATGTTCCCAATAGAGACGTGCCGACGAGATCGCCGTGTTCGTCAGCCAGTAGAACGTGATGTTGTCGAGGATGTCGTCGCGGGTAAGGCCCTCCGGCTCTCCATCGAAGGAGCGGGCGATCAGCGCATAACTGTCCGCGTCGTGATCGAGGATCCACGCCGCCAGGCCGGCCGGTGAATCGACGATCCCGTAGAGCGTTTGCGGACGAAGAGCCATCTCGTTGGCGTAGCCCAGGCCGTTTTGGTAGAAGAACGCTACCTGCTCGTAGGCACGCTTCTCGTCGGGGCCAAGATCAGCGGGGGGCGGACCGCCGGAGGCCAGCGCCTTCACGATCTCCGGCGGAATGGTCCCCGGCATATTCGTGTGGATGGCGACCAGCTCGGGAGGTGCGATCAGGGCCATCTGTTCCGTGATGAGTGCTCCCCAATCGCCGCCCTGCGCGACGTAGCGGTCGTAGCCAAGGCGTTTCATCAGCACGATCCACGCCCGCGCGATGCGCCCGGGATCCCAACCGGTTTCGGTGGGCTTGCCGGAAAAGCCGTAGCCCGGCATCGACGGGATCACCACGTCGAACGCCTCCGCCTCCGTGCCTCCGTGCGCAGTGGGATTGGTGAACGGGTCGATGATCTTCAAAAGTTCGATGACCGAACCGGGCCAGCCGTGCGTGATGATGACAGGCAGGGCGCCCTGATGCTTAGACTTTACATGGATGAAGTGGATGTCGAGCCCATCGATCTCAGTGACGAAATTCGGCAGCGCCTTCAACTGCGCCTCGCACTTGCTCCAATCGTATTCCGTTCGCCAGTACTGCATGAGCTTCTGCATTGTGGCGAGTTGCACGCCCTGCGTTGGCCCTACAGTTGCTGGGGTCGACCAGATCCGCCGGGACGCCTCGTCGGAGACGAGTTCGCGCTCGGGCCAGCGCGTGGCGGCGATGCGCCGGCGCAGCTCATTGATCTCCTCCTGCGGGAAACTGACGGAGAAAGGGCGGATGGCATCGCTCGTGGATGCGGCGGCCAATTGCGACGGGAGCAGGCTTGCCGCGCCGGCGGCGGCGATGCCGGCCGCCGCAGTGCCCAAAAGTCGCCGGCGATCCTGGTCGATTGCTTCGGAGGTTCTGGTCGTGTCCATGGGTCTCTCCTGGGTTGATGGGTTTGCGATCTATCTACGTAGCTTGAACTACGCCCAGGAGGCGGGATTAGCCCGTTATGCGTCGTGAGCTTGTGTTAGCCGCTGCCAGCCTGCCGCTTTTTTGAGCAGATAGGAGGCGCCTAGACTGTGAGACTCCCTATGGTGCAGGAGCGCTCCTTGACTTAAACTGCGGCGCTGGGTGCAGGCGGCTCCAAAAGAAGACGCCATGACGAAAACGGGAATACAAGCCAAAGACAGATTGTCGTTTGGCCCTTTCCATTTTGCTGCGGGTGAAAGGCTCCTGACAAGAGAAGGCGCTCCCGTAGAGTTGGGTTCGCGCGCCATCGACATTCTCATAGTCCTGACCTCTGCACCGAATGAAGTCGTCAGCAAGAAAGATCTAATGTCGCGGGTTTGGCCGGATGTCGTCGTCGAGGAAGGCAGCCTGCGGTTCCACATGACCGGACTGCGCAGGGCGCTGGGCGATGGAAAGGATGGCGCGCGGTACATCGCGACGCTTCCGGGGCGGGGCTATTGCTTCGTTGCGCCGGTTTTGCGATTAAACAGCCCACGCGACGAAGCCCTATTCATTGCCGCTGAGTTTCCGCACGCGAATCTTCCAAACCGCTTGAGCCGGATGGTCGGACGGGACGAGGATGTTCTTAAGCTGTCGGTGCAGCTGAATGCTTCGCGGTTCGTCACCATCGTTGGCGCCGGTGGCGTCGGCAAAACCACCGTCGCGATCGCAGTCGGGCATCACCTGATCGAAGCATTTTCAGGGGCGGTCTTGTTCGTCGATCTGGGAATGATCGGCGATCCCGGTCTGGTGACGACAGCCGTCGCCTCGATGCTTGGACTAACGGTTCAAACAGAGGATGCGACGCCCAACCTGATCGCTTACTTGCGCAACAAGCGGATTCTCTTGATCCTCGATACCTGTGAGCATCTCGTGGATGCGGTGGCGCCTCTGGCCTCGAGCATCGTCGATGCGGCGTCACAGGTCTACATCCTGGCGACGAGCCGCGAGGCGCTTCGGGTCGAGGGCGAACATATCTGCCGGTTGGATGCGCTTGCGTTTCCGCCCGACGAACCGGGGCTAACGGCGGCCATCGTCCAGACATTCCCGGCCACCCAACTGTTCGTCGAGCGAGCGGTGGCAGGTGGCGCTCGTTTGGACGTCGGCGACGCCGAGGCCTTGATCATCGCAAGCATCTGCCGAAAGCTTGACGGGGTGGCGCTCTCGATCGAACTGGCGGCCAGACGTGTCGAATCCTATGGGCTGCAGCAGACAGCCGCGCTTCTCGATCAACGCCTGACACTGCTGTGGCTCGGTTCACGGACAGCGCCGCCGCGTCAGCAGACCTTGCAGGCGACACTAGACTGGAGCTTTGGGCTCCTGACCGACGTTGAGCGCGTGGTGCTTCGCAGGCTCGCTGTATTCGTCGGTCATTTCACGCTCGATGCCGCCCTGGAGGTCGTGACGAGCGC
The DNA here is from genome assembly GCF_040318975.1 of Mesorhizobium sp. M0983. Taxonomy (NCBI): domain Bacteria; kingdom Pseudomonadati; phylum Pseudomonadota; class Alphaproteobacteria; order Hyphomicrobiales; family Phyllobacteriaceae; genus Mesorhizobium; species Mesorhizobium sp. M0983. The sequence continues at coordinate 18,819 of NZ_JAMYNH010000003.1, forward strand.
GACCCTCGACCGATCGACCGTCCTTGGCGCCATGGACAGTCTTGTCGCCAAATCGATCGTGGCGACGCGTCCGGTTGGAGCAATGATGCGCTACAGGCTCCTCGATACGACGCGCGCCTACGTTCTCGACATCCGGATCGATGACGCCGAGGCTGCCGATCTGGCAGTGCGCCACGCCGCCTACTATCGGAGATGGCTGGAGCAGACCGGGATCGAGTGGCCAAGCCTGGCGACCGGTGAGGAGCGGGCGCCCCACTTCGCCGCCATCAACAATGTCCGGGCTGCCCTGGAATGGTGCTTCGGCGACAGCGGAAACGCCGACATCGGCGTCGGACTCGCCAGCGCTGTCGCGCCGGTTTTCCTGGCAATGTCCTTGTTGCCGGAGTGTCATCGCTGGTCTGAAAGAGCAATATTCGCTTTCGACGATGCCGCCCTTGGCGGACTTGACGAGATGCATCTTCAGGCAGCCCTCGGCGTGTCCTTCATGTTCATGCGGGGAGGACGCGACAGGGCGCGCGTAGCTCTGGAGAGGAGCCTGGCGATCGCCGAGCAGCGCGGCGATCCGCTGGACCGGGTGCGTCTGTTGGGTTCGCTCAACATGTTCCATCTGCGGACGGGCAATTTCGCAACCGCCCTTGAGTTTGCAAGGCGTTGTTCAGCCACAGCCGCGACCTTGGACGACTCGGTCGTCAACGCGCTGGCACACTCGATCCTGGGCATCTCGCTCCACCTGCGAGGCGACCTCGCGGAGGCCCGCGCAGAGCTGGAGGCGGCGCTCGACCGTGGGCCGCGCTCCCAGCGGACCACGACGATCTATCTGGGCTTCGAAGGCAAAATCCTGGCCAGGGCCATCCTGGCGAGGAACCTTTGGCTACAAGGCCATCCGGACCAAGCCATGGCACACGCCCGACAGGCCGTCGAAGAGGCTGCCGCCATGGATCATTCTCTAACGTTGGCGATCGCGTTGATCTGGGCGATATCGGTCTTCCTGTGGACCGGTGACCTGAAGAGCGCCGAGGCGTACATAGATATGCTCATCGCCCGCGCGGAATCCCATTCCATGACTCCTTACCTGCTGGTCGGTCGGGGCTTCAAAAGCGAAGTCGCGATCCGTCACGGCGATGCAAAAAGCGGCGTCGAGGGCCTGCAGACATCTCTTCGGAAGCTCCACGCGGCGCCTTATGAATTGCTCACGACGCCGCTCAACCTCTCGCTAGTTAGGGGACTGTCCGCGATCGGTCAGGTTGATGAAGCCATTGCGTTGATCGACGAGTCGCTTGGTCAAGTCGAAAAGAACGGCGACCAGTTGTACCTCCCGGAGTTGCTACGGATGAAGGGAAGCCTCCTTCTCCAGTCGGAGCGCAACCGTGATGAAGCTGCCGCCTACCTCATGCAGGCACTGGAGTTGAGCCGAAGTCAGCGCGCACGGGCATGGGAGTTGCGAACCGCAATCGACATGGCGACGCTGATGGCCGGGCGCGGGGAGATCAACAGCGCTCGCGAGCTCTTGCAGTCGGTTGCGGCGTATTTTGTGGAGAGCCTGAATACGGCGGATGTCGGGGCTGCCGAACACCTGCTGGCGACACTGAGGTAGAGCCTCAATGCCACTTCTCCTAATGGTGTCGTCCCCTCTCGGCGCAATTTCGACGGTGGTGTGGGCACTATTAATGTCGGCTTCGGGAGGACAGGAGTGGCTGGCTGAATGACCGACATGCTGAAGGGTTTCGGGTGCCGTCAGGCGTACGAAAGTCTCTCATGCAGGAACCCGCGGGCCGCAGACGACGGCCTATGGGGATTTGTGTTTCGGAGCGTGCCAGCGCCTGGGGCGAACTTCCGCATAGGATGCGGTGGGCATGTCGTGGAAGCGGCTTCCGGGCCCGGTCGCAGAGCCTGGAGCGTTGATTCCGACGGGATTGGTGTGCGTGACGACCGGCTCGACGGCAATGTGCACATAACATCCCGTTGACCGTCGCCGGCGTGGCGCGGTCGTACGAGCAACTTGGTCATGCCGGGTCATGAGGTGTTCTCCCGGTTCGGCGCTCGTGAGGTCGTCGAGCAATCCGTCCTTGGCAAACACCTCATTCGGATCGCGGCCGGCAAGCAGTTGGTCCAGAAGTTCCTTCTCAATAGCCATGCGATGATTCTCTCCTTTCCATCATCATGGCCTCGCGCACAGAATTCCCGACAGTCCCCCGCGCATTGGTCAAGGACCGTACCGCCGCGCAGAACAGGCAGAAGAACCTGACCATCCCGCTTTTGAAGCGCCAGGCCGAGCAGCGGCTCAGGCAAATCACCACCCAGATCAATGCGATCGACGCCGAATGTCGTACGCTGGTCGCCCGCGAGCCAGATCTTGTCCGTCGCTTCGACATCCTCACTAGTATCCCAGGCCTTGGCGAAGTCACAGCCTTCGCCATCATCGCCGACATGCCGAAGTTGGGAACCCTTGCCAACAAGCAGGTCGCAAGCCTCGCCGGCCTCGCACCGGTCGATCGCCAGTCGGGGCAGTGGAAGGGCAAGTGCTTCATCCGGGGAGGAAGATCGTCGGTCAGGCAGGCGCTCTACATGCCAGCCCTCGTCGCGGTCCGTTTCAATCAGTCACTCAAGACAAAATACCAAGACCTCCGAGACGGCGGAAAACCTGCAAAACTCGCCTTAACCGCCATCATGAGAAAGCTCGTCGTTCTCGCTAACGCCCTCATCAGGGACGACCGGAAATGGTCGCCATCCCTTCCTTGACCAAGACGGATACTCTAGATGCATTCGACAGGCGTTTGACCGACGAAAGCTTAAGCCCCCAAGATGCCGCGGCCTATGTCAAGTGCTGCGAGGCGAGTATGATCGACGCGTTGGTGCCAGGCTTCTGAATGATAATCACGACGATGGTAGTCATTCTCGACGATACAAGAGTTGCTGCCACTTATTCGGACAGGAGCTACCGGTTCGATTGAACCGGTAGCGGTGAACGGAAGGGGCACAAACACCCTTCGGCCGCGATTTCGCCAATAGCAATACCGCAGAAACGTGCCACTTTGGCGGACGATCTGCGCCCTCCGAAGGCAGAAGTTACAGGTTCGAATCCTGTCGGGTGCAGCATTGCCGCAGTTCGCTTGCCGACAACTATTCCTGCTGGAATTGACAGGGCCAATCTTCAGGCCTCGTCAAGCCAGAAGGCAACTCGGTCCGGGCGTCTCCGCAAGCCATGTTGAGCTGCCACTGGGACAGACCCGCCGAATTGGAAAGATCGACACCCTCGATACGGGTCAGAAAGAAAAAGGCGCGGTCAAAGTCTATCGGCGCGGTGAACCTCGCTCCTCGGAAGTCCGCCCGTGCGAGATTGGCAAACGAGAAGCGGCTGCCGCTGATATCGGCGTCATGGAACTGCGCACGCCCCAGTTCTGCCTTTGTGAAATCAACATTGGTCAGATTGGCGTCCTGGAAATTCGAGCGCTGCATTTCCGCGCTCGCAAACACAGCGCCCTGCGCGTCCATACGGCTGAAGTCGGTCCTGTAGCCCTCGATTCTGTCGAACCGGGCGCCTTTGGCGGTCGAGTCGGCCAAGGAAGCACGCACAAGAGTTGCCTTCTCAAGATTTGCCGCACGGAGATTGGTGTTCCTGAGGTCGGTCGAAGTGAAATCAACACCGAACAGGTTCGCCCCGCTCAGGTCCTGTCCATCTAGGATGAGAAGCTTCTTGTCACACTCTTGCCAATTGACGCCAGGCGTCGCGGCTGCGTCGCAATTTTGAGCGGCAGCGGCGTTCTGCCAAGCAAACACAGTGCAAACCGCTAGAACCAAGCCGGATGTGCCGTAAGCTCTGGTTCGCCTCAAAGTCATTGTTGCTGGACCTCTGCTACTCGCCGACACTCACCCTTACCACATCTGCTGACACTCGAGCCACGGTGACCACCGCCGTCACAGTTGGCGCATTTCTCATATTCAAGCTTTGATGTTGATCAACAGATCAACCCGCGCGTAGGGCGCGATTTGCGAGCGCCTCCCCATATCGGCGGTCCAGCAGAGATTCATTTGTCACCGGCCAGGCGCATCATTCCGTAGGTATGCTTGACTAAGCCGAGGAGAGCGGTCGTTCAGGCTGGCGAAGTCGCGTGCCAAGATTGGCCTCCGCTCTGGACGCTTGTCTCGCTAATTGGGAGCCTGCTCGAGTGCAGACCGCCAACCGCCGGCGTCCGCTGCCGACAAGCGTGAATCCGCTTGGTTCCGCACCGGTCGGTACTTCCCGACGGCGAGGTTGACCCGGCACGGGGTGCTAGTCGCACTGACGGCATTGCTTGGCGACGCCGTTATCTTTCTAGGAAATGAGAGTGGTCCCATGCATCTGGCGGCATCAGTAGGGACTCCTGTCGTCGGCCTTTACGGCTTGACACCGCCGGACATATGGGGGCCGCTCGGAGTTCCGCATCGGATCGTGGCGCCTCGGCTGCCCTGCCAATGCGCTGCTCCCAACTTGTGCAAGCCGAACAATCCCGGTGGCGTCTACTGTGTGCATCGCGTGCGAGTAGAGGAGGTCACCACAGCTACCCTCGACCTGATCGAGTTCGAAACGCTCAAATCAATACCGAATCGTTAAGCTCAGCTCAGCTAGTTCGTTGAAGCGGCGGACCTAACAACTGGCCGGATCGACGGCGAGCGGCCTAGGTCCATCAGATCAAAGCCGGGCCTCGATCCAGAACCGAGATATCGTAAACTACACTCTGCGTCTCATGAACGGCCAAGTCAGCAAAATACCCCTATTCACCCCCGCCGTCGGTTACTGCTCATCGCCTTGAGATAGCCTCTTGCGAGTCGACAATCGCCTCCCGCGCTATGACAATGTCTTTCCGGGTGAGAGCATTGCATTCCCTCGCAAGCGCGATTCGAACCGTTATTGCGCGTTCATTTTCCGCAAGACGGCAGCGCGTTCCCGGATAACGAACATTCGATCCCAGCTAACGGCAATCGCATCCCACATAACGACAACGGATTTCCCTGTTAATTCACCGGCGGCCGCGAATATTCACGCAAATCTGGTCGATATTCCCTGACGCCTCGCGCAGGAAATCTCCCACTAAGTAGCTGACATCGCGACAAGATATTGATGTTCTGCCCGCCCAAAGCGCGCATTTCGCACAAATACCCTGCTTTTTGCCTGTTAGCAGGAAATATCAAACGGAGACTGGTTCGCCACAGACCGGTCGGTTCACCATGCTTTCAATAGGTTACCCGAGGGATGCATCGGTCATCAGCCGTGGACGCGTGCAAGGAAGTCGCGCACCAACGCAAGCGCCTCATCGAAATGGGTTTCCAGTAGCCAGTGGCCGGCGCCATCGAGGAGGTGGAACTCAGCTTGCGGCAAGTCGCGTTTGTAGGCGCGGGCCGATGCGGCCGGCATATAGCCGTCCTCGGGACCCCAGACGATCAGTGTCGGCGGTTGCCGTTTGCGCAGATAAGCTTGGTATTTCGGGAACCAGTTGAGGTTCCCCTCCAGCTTCTCCATCAGGCCGACCGCAAGCCGCCGACGGGCTGGCGTGTCCATCAGAGGCCAATGGAGTTTCCACAGATCCGGTGGCACGCGCTCGGCCACGGCCTCGCCAACTTCACCGATGAACTCGTGCCGGAAGCCCTCCTCGCTGACCGCATCTTCCAGCGGGCGATGCTTCTCGGACGTCTTGTCGTTCCAATACATCTTGATGGCTGCGTATTTCGGGCCGAGCACGTCTTCGTAGATGTCGCCGTTCTGGATGATAAGCGCGGCAACGCGCTCCGGATAGGCGATGGCGTGGCGCAATCCGATCTGCGAGCCATAGTCGTGCAGCCACAGCGCATAGCGGATAGGCCGAGCGCGTCAGCGAAAGCCGCCAGAAACCCGGCATAGGCATCGAAATCGTAGCCGAATGCAGCCATGTCGGGCGTGGCGCTGTAACCGAAGCCAGGAAAATCCGGCGCGAACGTGTGCCAGCGATCTGCCAGTCCAGGCATCAGCCTTCGAAACTGATAGGACGAGCAGGGATAGCCGTGCGGCAACAGAAGCACCGGAGCGTCGGCCGGGCCGTCCTCGCGAAAGAAAATAGCGTCTCCGTTAACTTTGACTTGGCGGTGTCGCAATTTTGCCTCCTCGATCGAAAGGCTGCAACCTCCCGCATCCCGTTGTTTACGATGCTCTCGCTGGAAGGTTCCGTGGAAAAATAGACGCGGCAACTGACTTCCAAAACACAAATACGGTGACAGTGCACTTTGTCTTGTTCGCGCGATTGTCGCTTTCTGTACTGCTCCGCTCGGCCAGTCCGGGCATGAGTTCGGGCCACGTGGTCCCCGCACCGTCCAAGGCCAATTCGCAAACTTATGACCAGGCGGAGGGTTCCCGGTCGCGCCGTTGAAAGCGCCAAGGAACCTGCCGCCGATCAGATCGTTTCGCGGTATCTGGCCAGATCGACCGCAACGGAGGAGAGACATGCTCGAAATTCTGCATGCTCACAATCGCGCGACACCGAACATCGGCCGGCTCGGCCAGTTCGGGCTTTGGCACGATGCTGCGTGACGTCGACTACGTCCTGCGAAAACTCGACTGGATGCGCGCCGAAGGCATCTGGCCCAACGGCTTGCGATATCTGTGGACCGATGCATTCGGGGTCGTGCTCTACGTCTCGCTTTACACAGAAACTGGCGAACAGCGCTGGCTGGACGCGGCCGAGCGGCTGGTCGCCGATGTCGAGCGTGTGCTCGGCCGCCGGCGCGGACTGAGGATCGGCGAAGCGGCCGATCGCGCCGGCCAGTACTTCCACTATCTCGCGATGTGGCTGTTCGCCTTGGCGCGCCTCGGCGATCTGAAGCCGGAATACCGCAAGCGCGGCATTGCGCTGGCGCGTGACATTCACCCGGCATTTGTGGTCCCCGGCCGCGGTGTGATCTGGAAGATGCAGGAGGATCTAAGCAGCCCATATCCTGGCTACGGTCTCGGCAGCATGGATGCCTATGACGGCTACGTCTCTTACCGGACGCTCGATGAGGACGCACTGGCGCCCGAGATCGCGCAAATGCGTGATCTGATGCAGCGCGATTGGCGCACCCTCGACATCGAGCAGGACCTCGGCCTCGGCATGATGCTGTGGCTCGCCCATTTCTTTCCCGACGAGCCGTGGGCCGAGGCCCAGACGAGGCGTTCCCTGCGAAGCCTGGAAACGATGTGGGTCGACCCGCCCGGCTATTTCAGCCGTGCCCCATGGCTGGGCGACACCAAGTTCGCCTTCACCAATTACGGCGTTTCGCTCGGCCTGCAGGCCGCCGGTATCTGGCCGGGGCGTGTCGATAGGCTGAACGCCTTCTTCGAGGACTGGCGCTCCGGCGACGAATACGACCGCGAGGCGATCACGTGGGTGATGGCCTGCACCTCGCATCTTCCTGGTGCTTTTCTGACCCGGGGTGGCGAGACAATGATTGAAAGCGACCAAGCTCGGGAACGTTCCTCTGCCGGCGCGGTTGTCGATGGAAGTGCACCGAGACGCAAGGAACGCGGTTGAAATGGCCATTCTCTTGGGAAAACCGGGAAGCTGTTGGGTGGCGGCAGCCAGATCCACGAACTATCCCCAGCTCGAAGGTTCGATCCATGCGGACGCCGTTGTCGTGGGGGCTGGAATTGTCGGGCTGACGACGGCGCTTCGGCTTTGCGAGGCGGGCCGATCGGTGGTCGTCCTCGAAGGCCTGCGCACGGGCGGCCAGGTGACCGGCCGCTCGACGGCCAAGATCACCACGCAGCATACGCTGATCTATCGTCATCTCATCGACACTGTCGGCCGGGAGTTGGCCCAGGTCTACGCCGATGCGAATTCCGCCGGCGCCCGACAAATCCGCGATTGGGTTAACAACTACGCCATCGCCTGCGATCTCGAGAGCAAGGAAGCCTATACCTACACCTGCGACGATCGCCGGCGCGCGGAGGTCGCGGCCGAGGCGGAGGCCGCGCGCCAGGTCGGGCTAGAGGCCGAGGTTCTCGAACGCGCACCGCTGCCTTTCGAAACGGCCGCGGCATTACGGTTCCCCGACCAGGCGCAGTTCAATCCGGCGATGTATCTGGTTGGTCTGGCGGAAGCGGTGACGGCCCGTGGCGGCCGGATCTTCGAAAACAGCCGCGCCACCTCGATCGACGAGGCAAGCCGCTGGCGCGTCGTCACAGATGGCGGCGCCGTTGATGCCGGGCACGTCGTCGTCTCCACCAACATGACGGTGAAGAGCCCCGTCGGCATGGCGAACCGGACGCAACCGCGCTGCCACACCGTGATGGCCTTTCGGATCGATGATCCCCTCCCTGTCGACGGCATGTTCATCGGCATCGACGACCCGACGCATTCCATTCGCACAGGCCGTGATGCCGAAGGTCCACTGCTGGTCACGCTTGGCCCTAAATTCAACACCGGCTGGGATGGCGACGTGGCGAAGCGGTTTGTCGAACTGGAAAAATGGGCAAGAAGGAACCTTCCGGTCGGCGACGTCGCGTGGCGCTGGTGCAACGAGGACTATGATACGGCCGACAGGATCCCATACGCCGGCGAACCCGATCCCGCCAAGGCCGCCGGCTTCCACATTGCCACGGGCTTCAACGCCTGGGGCATCACCAACGGGACGGCCGTGGGCACGATGATAGCCGACCTGATCTGCGGCCGCCCGAGCCCATGGCAAAAACTCTACGATCCGGCCCGGCCCTACCCCGAGGACTTCCACAAGAATGGCCGCAGTCAATCGATCGTCTCGAGCACCCACGACATTGCGCCCGGCATGGGTGGCGTGATCGTCAGGGGAGACGAAAAGATTGCGGCGTGGAGAGACACCGAAGGCGCACTCCAGGCGGTTTCGGCGACGTGCACCCACAAGGGCTGCACCGTGACCTGGAACAATGCGGACCACACCTGGGATTGTCCCTGCCACGGCTCGATCTTCGCCGCCGACGGTTCGGTCATCCACGGCCCTGCCCGAAAACCGCTTGCCCAGATTACATTGTGAAGGCGGCCACTGTGAAGGCGGCGACCGACGCGGCCCGCGTCACGCCGGCCGTTCGTAGGTTCCGACCAACTCCGTCTCCTCCAATGCGTGTTTCTGGGCTTGCTTCCAGACCTGATGCACGCCCGCCTGTCCCGGAACGCTGAGGCTCGGCACATCGAGCGCTGCCAGCAGAAAGTGGTAATGGTGGACGCCATGCCCTGCAGGCGGCTGCGGACCATCGTAATAGGCATTGCCGAAATCGTTGGTGCCTTGCCTGAGGGCCGACGGGCCGGGCTTGCCGTCTTCGGCCTCGGCGAGTCCGCCGGCATCCGGCGGGATATTGAACACCGCCCAGTGCGCGAAAACCCCGCTTGGTGCATCGGGATCCTGCACGACAAGAACAAGGCTCTTGGTACCATCCGGAACACCGGACCACTTCAGCGGCGGCGAGACGTTCTGGCCGTCACGCGCATATTTTTCGGGAATTGTTCCGCCTGCCGGGAACGCCGGGCTGATAAGGGTAAGTGGCATTGCTATTTCCCCAAGGAGGTTGCGACCGAGAAACCCGCGCCGCGCCGTTCACGCCGCTTGCTGAGCTTCGGCGACGCGTCTTATCTCTCCTGGCAGGGATTCGCAGACCTTGTGCATCTGTCCTTCTCCGACGTGATGGGCGAGCACCTTGGACACGACCCTGAATGCATCCTTGGAATCGACCGGACGGGTAAATTCCAGCTCCGCCTTGATCTTGGCCAGAAACTCGTCGAGCGACCGCATCTTCTCGGGAGCTTTGGAAGGCTGATATTGGTCATAGAAGGCGCCGCGCACCAGAATCGGCAGCTGCGAGCCGAGGTGCGCTGCAAGATCCGGCTGCATACGGTCCCGCAAGGCGTGCAGCACCGCTCCGAGAACGTGCCAGGCGACCTGCCGATCCGGCCCAATCTCGTCCATGATCTCGTCGAGCCAGATGTTCGTGATCTGCAGCGTCTTGTCGAATACGTCGAGTCCAGTGGCGTTCATCGAAATCCTCCTTCCATTCAAATCCGACTACGGCTGATACGACCAAACAGCCGTACCTGCCCGTTGTTCCCCGATGGGCATGCCCTGACGCGCATTCATTGTCGGAGGTTCCGCCAGGAGGGAATTCGGGCCGGCTTTTTGCCGCTGTTTTTTCGACCGCCTTTCTTGGCCGGCGCTCGGAACATCCTCATGGGCGGACGAGTTTTATTTGCCGTCGCCGATCACATGGCGACGAGTGATGCAGACACGAGAAACAGGAGAAGAACCATGGCACATCACGATTTGGCGCCCAGGACGCCATCGCGCAGCCTCTACCCATCCGCGCGAGACCCGCTCACGTCATTTCACCGGCAGATTGATCGCCTGTTCGACGACTTCTTTGCGCCAATGGCCGAAGCGACTACGGCGGGCGGTCTTTGGCCGAGCGTCGACGTATATGAAACAGACCAAGCCTATAAGGTCACCGCCGAATTGCCGGGGCTCGAGCAGAAGGATGTTGAGCTCGAGCTGCGCGACAACACCCTCTCCATTACAGGCGAGAAGCGTTCGGAGCACAAGGAAGGCGACGGCGGCCGCACTTACAGCGAACGCAGTTATGGCCGGTTTCAGCGGACCATCCTCCTGGAAACGGAGATCGATGCCGACAAGGTGCAGGCCACTTTCAGGAACGGCGTTTTGGCTGTCGAGCTTCCGAAGAATCCCGCTGCAAAGGACAAAACACGCCGCATAGAAGTGAAAGCGCGATAGTTGCCAAACTGAAGGCTGCCTCAGCAGGCGGCGTTCAGCCCCTGTGGAAGGAGAGCGGCGAGCACGGCGGCAACCGCTCAGGGCGAGCGTCTAGCGCCGGGGATCGTCCGTCGCCTCGGAAACGCCTTCGAGAGCGATCTTGGCGGCTTCCTCATCGGTCCGCCCGAGGTCGGCCAGGGCAATGACGCCGACGAGGCGCTTGTCGTGGTTGATCACCGGAAGACGACGCACCTGATGCTTGGCCATGATCTTCGCCGCATCGGTGATATCGGCATCGTCGAAGCACCAATAGACATGCTCGGACATGACCTCGCGAACGGTCGTGTTGCCGGCTGAGCGCTCCTCGGCGACGCCGCGCATCACGATGTCGCGGTCCGTCACCATGCCGACCAGCCTGTCATTCTCGCCGACCGGAAGGGCACCGAGATTGTCGGCCCGCATTTTCCGGGCGGCATCCCTGATTGTCGTGTTCGGGCCGACCAGTTCGGTCCGACGGCTCATGATCTCCTGAACTTGCATGGGAATATTTCCTCTCTCTGATTGCTGAGGCAACAAGTCGCCAATCGCGCTGTTGCCGCGCATCGCGAGATTGCCAGCTGGCCGGACGAGGCTTGTGCGATCGCTATCCTCTCGATCCCGCGCCAATGCACGTGCCGGCACCTCGCGATTGAAACTATTCTTGGAACGTCCAGGCAGCGAGCGAGTTCCAAAACGGTAACCGGCGTCGCAGCCATCCCACGGGATGTCGCCGCAGGCTGGTGAAAAACATCCACCGGAAAAACAGATGCACGCGGATTGAAGATCATGGCTATCATCTTTTCAGATCGCCGCGAGGCCGGGCGGCGACTCGCCGGAGAGCTCGTTCGCTTTGCCGGGCGCGACGACGTGACCGTGTTGGCGCTGCCCAGAGGCGGCGTGCCGGTCGGCTACGAGGTCGCGCAGGCGCTCAAGGCACCGCTCGACGTCTTCGTCGTGCGCAAGCTCGGCGTCCCCGGTCACGAGGAGCTGGCCATGGGAGCGATCGCGCCCGCAGGCGTACGTGTCCTGAACGACGAAATCGTCAGCGGTCTCGCGATCCCGCCACATGTCATCGACGCGGTCGCCGCAAAGGAGGAAAAAGAGCTTCTGCGCCGCGAGCACCTCTATAGGAACGGGCGACCCCCACCGCAGTTGAATGGACGAACCATTATCCTCGTGGATGACGGGCTTGCGACCGGATCGACCATGCGGGCCGGGATCAAGGCGCTGCGAAAAAACCACGCCGCCCATATCGTCGCGGCCGTTCCCGTCGGTAGCCCCGACACTTGCGACGCGATGCGGGCGGACGCCGACGAGGTCGTTTGCGCGACGACACCAGAGCCGCTGCTCGGTGTCGGGCGGTGGTACGTGGATTTCTCACAGACGAGCGATGAAGAGGTCCGCGCGCTCCTCGCCAGGTCCGTGCCCAAGCCTTCCGCTTCCGACAAACCTGCCGCTTCCGAAGAGGAATTGGCTGGGCACGCGAGTGCGGGTCCGGCGCCTGGCACCAGATCGACATAGCGGAGGTGGATATGGACCGGGATAGCGAGCACGTCGTGCATGTTCCCGCGGGGCCTATCACGCACGAGGGCAATCTTTCGTTACCCCGGATGCCCGCGGCCTTGTGCTCTTCGCCCATGGCAGCGCTGGACGAAGTCGCGGATCTCGCGAGCCGATGGTTCTTGCGCCATCTGATTTCGGACAGATCGGCGTCCACGTCCTGACAGCTGGAGGTTGGATCACCAGTCCCGGGATCATTTGCGTCCTCAACGCGTTAAGGTCCTCGTAAAACAGCGCGCAGCTGCAACCCAAATGGCTGTCGCAACCCCTAGTTGGGAGAAAGACAATGCCGGACAAGAAAACCATCGAGAAGGCCCGAAAGGACAAGCGCGAGGGCAAATCGCCGAGCACGCAGGCCGGCGAGTTCGTGCACGAGGAGATCGATAAAATCCGCCGCGGCGAGCACGGCGCGCGCTCGACCCAGCAGGCTATCGCCATCGGGCTTTCCGAGGCGAGACGCGCAGGCGTAGACCTGCCCCCGCCCAAAAAGGGCAAGGTGAAGGAGAGCACGCGCAAAAGCGCCGAATACGCCTATGAGGCCGGCCAGGGCGAACGCACGCCGAAACGCCGCCCGCGGGTCTCGAAAGCCGTCTCCAAGGTGCTCGAGCACGAGCCGAAGAGCACAGCGTCGCACGAGGCGCTGGCGCAGCAGGCAAAGCGTGCGGCCTCGCGCCGGACGGCTGAGGAGCGTTCCGCAGCCGCAAAGAAAGCCGCCGAGACGAAAGGCGCCAGCGGAAGGAAGGCGGCGGCGCAAAAGGCCGCCAGAACGCGGGCACACCACGCATAGTTCAAAGATGGCAGTTCGGCTCTAGGAAACCCGATATGGCCCAAACGACCGGTATCGAGCTCCGCTCCTGCAGCGTGGGACGGTGCCGCTGCCCAAGGCGAATCAGTGACTGCATCTGCGGGACAACATCGACGTCTTCGCTCGAAATGTTCCCTTACGCGTAACACCGACCCAGAGGTACTCGGCGGCAAGGCCCCGGAGGTACTCGGCGGCAAAGTCGACGGGAGACCGGGAGGAAAGCGCAGCCTGTTTCTTGAGCAGATGCCTATTGCCCACAACGCGGAGAACTCTGATCATGTCCTCAGTAGCCAGCACGACAATGCCACGAACCACCCCTCAGGCGAGACATATCGCTTTGCTCGGCGCGCCCTCTAATCTTGGGCTGATGCCGCAGGAGGGTGAGCCGGAGCCCGGCGCATGGAAGGCGCCGGAGGTACTTCAATCGCTTGGTCTTGCCAACCGTTTGGGCGCCGGTCCGTTGCGCACGGTTCGGGCTCCGCCCTATCGGCCTGAGGTGGACCCTGCGACGGGCGTGCGCAATGCCCAGGCGCTGCGCCAGTATTCCGAGACGCTTGCCGAAGGCGTCGGCGAGGAGCTGAACTCGGGAGGGTTCCTGCTCATACTCGGCGGCGATTGCAGCGTGTTGCTTGGCCCCGCGCTCGCGCTACGGCGTCGTGGCCGCTACGGCCTTATCTTTTTCGATGGGCACACGGATTTCAAATTGCCGGATACGTCGCCCTCAAAGGGAGCCGCGGGCATGGATTTGGCCTTCGTGACCGGCCATGGACCGAAGCTCCTGACCGATTTCGGCGAGCACACTCCTTTGTTCCGTGAGGCCGACGTGGTCGCATTCGGCTACCGCGATGTGCAGGACCCCGCGACTTACACGTCCAAGGCCGTCTTCGACACCGATGTTCACCGGATGGATTTGGCTGAAGTGCGGCGGCGCGGCGTCGCCGATGCTGCACGCGTAGCGCTTGACGCGGTCGCAGGGCAGGACGTCGAGGGTGTATTCGTTCACTTCGATGTCGACGTGCTGGACAGCGAGATCATGTCGGCTGTCGATACGCCGGAAGCCGGCGGTGTCTTGCCCGACGAAGCCGTCGAAGCTCTTCGCACATGGTGCAATGATTCACGCGTGATTGGGATGGAGGTGACGATCTATGATCCCGACCGCGATCCAGATCGTCGCTGCGGCAAGCTGCTGATCGACATTCTGACTGCTGCACTTCGCGACCGGTAGGCCAATTGCGGTCGTCCTGCACTTGTGCACGAATGCAATCCGCCGGAGCGAATGGCAGTCGGTCTGACGGATCGCCGCGCGCATCCATTCCGTGATGCCACCTCATCGGGAACCGTTCTCAACGAACATGGTTCCGAGTGTGCGACTGAAAGCATTTGGCCCCTTTCATCTCGCTACCGCCAAGGAGATTCGCCATGACCGGCAAAACCCGTCCCACCGTCCTGATCACAGGCAGCAGCGGGTTTCTGGGCCAGGCCATCGCTCGCGGCCTGACGGAGCGCCACGACATCATCGGCCTTGATGTTGCCAGGCGGTCCTTGCCCGGCGTCGAGACGATCGAGATCGACCTTACCTCGGATACGAGCGCGGCGAAGGCGCTGGCCGAGGTGCGCGAACGGAGTGGCGGCCGCATTGCCTCGGTGATCCATCTCGCGGCCTATTACGACACGACCGGCGAGGATAATCCGAAATACGGCGCGGTGACCGTCGAGGGAACGCGCCGGCTGCTGAACGCGCTGAGGGGGCTCGAGACGGAGCAGTTCGTGTTTTCGAGCACGTTGCTGGTGCATGCGCCGAGCCCGGCGAAGGGCGCCAAGATCAACGAGCGATCGCCGATCGATCCGGCCTGGGCCTATCCGAGATCGAAGGCCGAGACCGAGACACTGATCCTGAAGGAGCACGGCGACATCAAGGTTGCGATCCTGCGACTGGCGGGTGTCTATGACGAGGATTGCCACGCCGCCTTCATCGCCCAGCAGATCGCCCGCATTTTCGAGCGCATGCCGACCGCCTATCTTTTCACCGGCGACATCACCACCGGACAGCCTTACCTGCACCTGGACGACCTCGTCGACGCCGTAGTGCGCACCGTCGACCGGCGCAGCGAGCTTCCCGACGAGACCGTACTGCTGATCGGCGAAGAGCAGACACCGTCCTACGACGAGATGCAGAAGCAGATTGGGCGGCTCCTGCATGGCGAGACCTGGCGGACCCTGTCCCTGCCCAAGGAGGTGACGAAGCTCGGCGCCTGGATGCAGGAGAAGGTTTTCGACCAGGAGACCGACATCAAGCCATGGATGATCGAGAACGCCGACGATCACTACGAGATCGACATCTCCCGCGCCAGGCGGCTGCTTGGCTGGAAGCCGCGGCACAGCCTGACCGCTACCTTGCCGGAAATGATCCGGCGGCTGAAGGCGGATCCCACCGACTGGTACAAGAAGAACAAGCTTGAACCGTCGGCGGTCGCCGCTTCCGCGCCCGAACTCGACCAGGCCGCCGCAAGGCTGCGGCGTCCGCTCGAGCGCTCAGACGACGAGGTCGAGGTGGAAACCGAACGCCACCGGGCCGCAACGCTCTGGGCGCCACTGACCAATGTTGCCATCGGACTGTGGCTCGTGGCGGCGCCCTTCACGCTCGGCCTGTTCGATCCCGCTTCAGCACCGATTCCGCCGGCGCTCGGACATGAGATCGCCTCGCCGGAGACGCGCGACGGCAGGCTCGGCATCAGTGAGATCGTATCCGGCCTCGCCATCCTGTCGCTGGCGCTTGTAGGCATGCGCCGGCGCTGGCACGGACTGCAATGGATCACCGCCTCGATTGGGGTTTGGGTGATGTTCGCGCCGCTCCTGTTCTGGACCACCAGCGCCGGAGCCTACGCGACCGACACGCTGGCCGGCATGCTGATCGTCGCGTTCGCGGTGATGGTCCCGCCAACGCCGGGTATCAGCCGGCGTGCCCTTGCCGCCGATGACGACCGGCCGCTCGGCTGGAGCTATTCGCCCTCGCTCTTCACCCAGCGCATTCCCATAATCGGCCTCGCCTTTGTCGGCCTGTTCGTCTCGCGTTATCTCGCTGCCTATCAGCTTGGCCATATCGATGGCCTTTGGGAACCGTTCTTCGGCCCGGGCGGAACGCCGGCCGGCAATGGCAGCGAGGCGGTGGTCACCTCCTGGGTCTCCAAGGGCTTTCCGATCGCCGATGCCGGGCTGGGCGCCTTTGCCTATGCGCTGGACATTCTCGCCGGCGCGATCGGCGACCGCCGCCGCTGGCGCACCATGCCGTGGATGGTGCTGTTGTTCGGCTTGCTGGTCGTCCCGCTCGGCGTGGTCAGCGTCGGCTTCATCATCATCCAGCCGCCGCTCATCGGAGCGCTGTGCACGCTCTGCATCGTCCAGGCTGCCGTCACGGTCGTGCTCATCCCCTATTCGGTCGACGAGGTGCTGGCGAGCTGCCAGTATCTTTGGCGTGTGAAACAGGCGGGAGAGCCGTTCTGGCGCACATTCTGGTGCGGAGGCCCGGCACTTTCGGAGGACCAGACGCCGGCGCCCGACCTCGACCGGCCGCTGTCGGAAGTGGCGCGGGACTTCGTCACCGGCGGTGTGAACTTCCCATGGACCCTAGTGGCCAGCACCCTCGCCGGCGCCCTGCTGATGATCACGCCGCTCGCCTTCGGCACAAGCCCGCCGCTCTACTTCAGCGACCATGTCACCGGCTGCCTGGTCATAATGGTCGCCGTTACGGCGATGGCCGAAGTGGGGCGCGCCGTCCGCTTTCTGAACATCGCGCTTGGAGCCTGGATCGCCCTCTCTCCCTTTATCCTCGCCGGCGGTGCGGCGGCGAGCTTCGCCAATCTGGCGATCGGAGCGCTGCTGGTCGGGCTCAGCCTGCCGCGCGGCACGCGCAGCGCTGCGCATTATGGCGGCTGGGACCGAGCCATCGTCTAAGGGATGTTCAGCAGCGCTGGACGATCCGCCAGGTGACTGCAAAGATTGATCCGCATCAGTCTGTCGAACATGTTGAGCGGGAAGTCGGCGAAAGACGCAAAGGCCGCCGCACCCTTCCAACTTGAATTTTCCGCGTATCTGGGTTTCATAAGTCGGCAAATAACTTAGGGAGGAATTTCAACATGATAAAAAGGGCAATTCTTGGCGCCGGCATCCTCGCCGCCGCGTCGGCATCGGGGTCCGCCGAAAGCCTGACCATGTATTGCGGCGTCGATGAGGTCTGGTGCCAGCAGACGGCACGGGCGTTCGAGGAGAAGACCGGCATCACCGTCAATATGACCCGCAAGAGCGCTGGCGAAATCTATGCGCAATTGCGCGCTGAGGCCGCCAACCCAAAGGGAGACATCTGGTGGGGCGGCACCGGCGACCCGCATCTGCAGGCAGCCGAGGAGGGCCTGACCGAGGAATATGAATCGCCGCTGCTCGACCAGTTGCAGCCATGGGCGATCAAGCAGGCGGAAACATCCGGCCACCGCACTGTCGGCATCTATTCGGGTGCGCTGGGCTTCGGCTACAACAAGGATCTGCTGGCCAAGAGCAATCTTCCCGAACCGAAATGCTGGGCCGATCTGATCAAGCCCGAATACAAGGGGCACATCCAGGTCGCCAACCCCAATTCCTCGGGGACCGCATACAATATGCTGGCGACCATCGTTCAGCTGTTTGGCGAGGACAAGGGTTTCGAATACATGAAAGCCCTGCACAAGAACGTTAACCAGTACACCAAGTCGGGCTCGGCGCCGATCAAGGCCGCCGGTCTCGGCGAGACCACCATCGGCATCGTCTTCATCCACGACGCCGTGTCGCAGGTCGTCGCAGGTTTCCCGATCGTTCCGGTCACTCCCTGCGAGGGAACCGGCTACGAGATCGGCTCGGAATCGATCATCAAGGGGGCGCGGAACCTGGAGGCTGCGAAAAAATTCTATGACTGGGCGCTCGAGGCCGACGTCCAGTCCATGGCGCAAAAGGCGGGGTCGTTCCAGGTTCCGTCGAACAAGGCGGCAAAAACCTCCGACAAGGCGCCCGACCTCTCCACCATCAAGCTGATCGACTATGACTTCAAGAAGTATGGCTCGAGCGAAGAGCGCAAGCGGCTGCTGAAAAAATGGGACGAGGAGGTCGCATCGCTGCCGCAATAGCAGATGCGCTTCCGCGAAACCCGCTGGCCCATTGAACCGGTCGCCCTCCTTTGGATGGCGGTCGGATGGCTGGGGTTTGCCGTGCTGCCTTGGTACGGCATCGAGGACGGGTTCTTCGGCTTTTCCTGGCTGTTCGACGGTTACCCGTCCGAAAGCGAGTTCGCGCCGGCCCTGATTCTGGCCCTCAAGGGCGAGAAACTGTGGCTGGCGCCGCTCGGCTTGCTGCTGGCGGTGCCGCTGCTTCTGTGGGGGCGCACCAAATCCGATCCGTTCTTCAGCCGACTGCTGATCATTGTCGGCGCCGCCGGATTTGGCTGGCTGTTGTTCCAGGGCTTCGCCATCGGGCTGCGCGGCTGGCAGTTCGGCTGGCTCACCAGCCTGTTCGGCGAACTTGGCGACCGCCAATTCGGCCTGGGCTACGGCGCCTTGCTGGTCAGCGGTGCCTTTCTGTTCCTTTTCACCCTGGGTGTTGCCGCGCGCGGCGCCATCTCTGGTGACGTCTTCGTCGTCGGCTCGATCGGCTTTGTCGTCGCCATGGTTGCCATTTTCATCTTCATGCCGATCCTGATGATGCTGGCCAATGCCATGCAGACCGACGATGGCGGCTACTCGCCTGTCGCGTTCCTGGCCAAACTGTTCAGTTCGCGGCTGTGGAGCCTGGCTTGTCTTGCCGACGGCAGCCGCTGCGGCGTGGCCTGGAATTCGCTGCTGCTGGCCGTGCTCGTCGGCCTGCTGACCATGTTTCTGGGGCTGGTGTTCGCGCTGGTCGTGACCCGTACCGGTTTCCGCTTTAGCAAGCTGCTGCGCGCGCTGACCGTGTTGCCGATCATCACGCCGGCTTTTGTCATCGGTCTCGCCATCATCCTGTTGTTCGGACAGTCGGGCGCGGTGACGCAGAGCGTCGCCGGCGTCTTCGGCATTCAGCCGACACGGTGGGTATATGGACTTCCCGGCCTGCTCATCGCCCAGGTCCTCGCCTTCACGCCGATTGCTTTCCTGGTGCTGATCGGCGTCGTCGAAGGCGTCAGCCCGTCCATGGAAGAGGCCTCGCAGACGCTCCGAGCCAGCCGCTGGCAGACCTTTTGGACCGTATCCCTGCCGCTGATCCGGCCGGGCCTGGCCAACGCCTTTCTGCTCGGCTTCATCGAGAGCATGGCCGATTTCGGCAATCCGCTGGTGCTGAGCGGCAATTACGACGTGCTGTCGACGGAAATCTTCTTCGCCATCGTCGGCGCGCAGAACGATGCGGCACTTGCCGCGATCCTGGCGCTGGTGCTGCTGGCCTTCACGCTCGGCGCGTTTTATGCCCAGCGCTTCTGGATCGGCAGGCGCCCTTACACCACCGTCACCGGCAAGGGCGACGCCGGCGTCCATCCGCGCCTGCCGGGCGGGCTGACATACGCGCTCTATGTCATCGCCGGACTGTGGACGGCCTTCACGGTGCTGGTCTACGCGGTGATCTTCTACGGCAGCTTCGTCAAGCTCTGGGGGGTCGACCAGAGCCTCACATTGGAGCACTACAGGAAGGCGTTTTCCGTCGGCTGGAATGAGTTCGGCATCCACTGGTCGGGCTCGGCATGGAGCTCCTTCTGGACGACCATGGAGATCGCGCTGATATCGGCGCCGCTGACGGCCGGAATAGGGCTTCTGACCGCCTACCTTCTGGTCCGCCAGAATTTCCGCGGCAAGAATGCCTTCGAATTCGCGACCATGCTCTCGTTCGCGATTCCGGGAACCGTAATCGGCGTCAGCTACATCATTGCCTTCAACGTGCCGCCGATCGAACTGACCGGGACCGGCATCATCCTCGTATTGTCGTTCATCTTCCGCAACATGCCGGTGGGCGTGCGCGCCGGCGTCGCCTCGATGTCGCAGATCGACCGCAGCCTGGATGAATCCTCGCTGACGCTTGGCGCCAACTCGTGGCAGACCTTCAGACGCGTCATCCTGCCTTTGCTGAGATCGGCAATGCTGGCGGCGCTCGTCTATTCCTTCGTGCGCGCCATGACCGCGATCAGCGCCGTCATTTTCCTGGTCAGCGCGCGCTACGATCTTTCGACCAGCTACATCGTGGGACGTGTCGAGAACAATGAATACGGCATCGCCATCGCCTATTCGACGGTGCTTATCGTCGTCACGTTGATGGTGATCGGCCTGATGCAGCTGGTTGTCGGCAGCCGCAATATCGGCCGGCGCGGCATCCAGCCGGGCGACGGCTGGAGCGTGCGCACCAATGTCAGCCTGCCCGGAACGGCAGGCGGCCCGACGACGATAGCAGGAGCTGGGTGATGGCCGAAATTCGCGGCAACGCCGCCTCGGTGACCTTCGACCATGTCACCAAGACATATCCGGGCGCCAGCACGGCGGCGGTCGACGACATCTCGCTTGCGATCGAAGCCGGCAAGCTGGTGACGCTTCTCGGGCCCTCCGGCTGCGGCAAGACGACGACGTTGCGCATGATCGCCGGACTCGAAATGCCTTCCAGCGGCCGCATTCTGATCGGCGGCAAAGACGTCACGCGCCTGCCCGCTACCGACCGCGACGTGTCCATGGTTTTCCAATCCTATGCGCTGTTCCCGCATATGACGGTGATGGAGAACGTCTCCTATGGCTTGCGCTTCTCCGGCCATGACAAGAAGGAGGCTGCGTCGCGTGCCCGTGCCGGGCTGGAAATGGTCGGCCTGACCGGTTTCGAGGCGCGCCTGCCCAGCGAATTGTCTGGCGGCCAGCAGCAGCGCGTGGCGGTGGCGCGGGCGCTGGTGCTCGAACCGCAAGTGCTGCTGTTCGACGAGCCGCTCTCAAATCTCGACGCCAAGCTACGTCGACACGTGCGCGAGGAAATCAGGGAAATCCAGACCAAGCTCGGGCTGACGGTGGTCTATGTCACGCATGACCAGGAAGAGGCGCTGGCGGTTTCGGACCGTATCATCGTCATGAACAAAGCCGTGATCGCACAGGACGGTACGCCGCGCGAACTCTATGACGCGCCGGCCAACGCTTTCGTCGCCGATTTCATCGGCGAAGCCAATATCCTGGATTGCGAGGTGGTTTCGGTAGAAGGCGATGAAGCCACCGTCCGGCTGGGTTCGCTGGCCTTGAAACTGCCGGCGCGTGGCCACCGGGCCGGCCCGGCGAAGCTGGCGGTCCGGCCGAGCCGGATCGGGATCGGGGCTGCCGGCACGCCGCGGACGATCGCCGGCAGTCTCGAAAAGGTCACCTATGTCGGTAGCCATCTCGAACTGATCATCGGCACACCGCACGGCCAGGTGTTTGCAATATCGCCCAATATCGATGCGCCATTTCAGGCAGGCGACAGCGTCGGGATCGGCTTTCCGGAGCGCGGACCGGTTCTGATCAAAGCTTGAAGGATTGCACGCAGAGTTGGCGGATCTGGGCGAACACGCCGCTGCCGCCGCAAATCACCAGCGCGCCTCCTTCCAGCACCGTCTTTGGGTCGGGCTTGACGATCGTGCCGCCGGCTTCTTCCACCAGGAGCATGCCTGCCAGGCAGTCCCACGCGTTCATATGCTCTTCGACATAGCCGAGCAGCCTGCCAGCGGCCACATAGGCGAGCATCAGCGCACCGGATGCGTTACGGAAAAACACGCCGCCTTTGGAAAACAGCAAGCCGATGAGCGTGGCGACGTTTTGCATATCGGCGCGGTTGGAAAACCCGGTGCCCAACGAACCGTCGGTCAGGCTGGTGGCCGCGCTTGCCCTGATCGGCTTGCCGTCGAGAAAGGCGCCGCCGCCCTTACGGCAATGAAAAGTCTCGCCCGTGGAGGGTTCGTGGATGACGCCCACGACAGTGTCGCCGTCCTTGGCGCAAGCGATGACCACACACCAGGCCGGAATGCCCCGCACGAAGTTCGCGGTGCCGTCGATCGGATCTATCACCCAGACATGCCCGCTCGATCCGGTGACCGAGGCATGCTCCTCGCCGACAATTCCATCGGTCGGGTAGGCGGCTTTCATTGCCGCGCGGATGAACAGCTCGACCTCGCGGTCGGCCTGCGAAACCATATCCTGATGACCTTTGCTCTCGATGGCGAGGCTGTCGAGATCGCGAAAATATTTCAGGCCGAGCGCGCCAGCGCGCCGCGCGAGATCGATGGCGAACTGTTCGCGCGCTGCTGTGTCGGGTGTCATGGGGTCCTTGGGATGGCGAATGTGATCTGAGGAAAATACCCCAGCCGGAGAAGCTTAGCGGTCAAGGTAAGAGTGTGCAAATGACGGCTCTGCCTTTTGCAGGGCGGCTCGAGGTCGACCGATCTCCCACGCACTGACAGCGATAACCGCGGTCATACCGAGCCGGTCATGCCGCCGTCGACATAGATGATCTGGCCCGTCATGAAGCTCGATGCATTGGATGCCAGGAAGATCGCGGCGCCGCCCAGTTCGTCAACTTCGCCCCATCTGGCCAGCGGTGTGCGCCCGACCAGCCAGCGCGAGAATTCGGCGTCTTGCACCAGCGCCTCGTTCAGTTCTGTCCGGAAGTAGCCTGGGCCGATACCATTGACTCTGATGCCGTGTGGGCCAAGCTCGGTGGCAAGCCCCTTGGTCAGCATTTTCATCGCACCCTTCGATGCCGTGTATGGCACGATCGAGGAACGCCCCAGTTCGCTTTGCACCGAACATATGTTGATTATGGACCCGGTCTTGCGGGCCATCATCGAGCGGACCACCGGCCGGGTGACATAGAATGCACTGTAAAGGTTTGTCCGCATCAATCTGTCGAACATGTCGAGCGGGAAATCGGCGAATGGCGCGCGGTGCTGCATGCCGGCATTGTTGACGAGAATATCGATCGGGCCGCGCTCTGCTTCCAGCCTGCCGATTTCACGCTCGACGTCTTCAGCCACGGTCACGTCGAAGGTGGAGCCGATCGCCTGGATACCGGATTCGGCCAACGATCCGAGTGCCTTTTGAACGTGGTCTTCGTCCCGCCCATTGATGATCACCGTCGCGCCGGCGCTCGCCAGCGCCTTCGCCATGGCAAAGCCGATTCCGCGGCTCGATCCGGAGATGAAAGCGGTTTTGCCGGCGAGGCCGAACAGGTCCGATAGGTCGGTCAATGTTTGTTTCCCAGAGATGCGGCCAGATGCAGGCGATCGAGGCCCTGCCGTACATCGTAAGCGCGAACGACCGCTGTCAGCAATGGCGAGATTGCCGGCGATAAACGCTTATCCCCGCCAGACGCCTTCCCGGCGCAGATCGTCCATCGTGCGCGAAATGCCTTCGCGCAGGATCGACACCATGTCGTCGATCTGCTCGCGCGTGATGATCAATGGCGGCGACATCACGCACATGTTAATCAGCGGCCGGACCAACAGGCCGAGCTCGTGGCAATGCGCGTCGATGCGTTTGCCGACATCCTTGTCGAGCTGCAGTGGATCCTTGCTGTCGCGGTCGGCGACGCATTCGACGCAGCCCATCAGCCCCATGCCGCGCACCTCACCGACCACCGGCAATTCCTCCAGCGTCTTCAGTTGCGCCTGGAAGTAGGGCGCGACCTCGCGCGTATGGGCCAGCACGCTTTCGTCCAGAATATCGAGGTTCTTCAGCGCCACCGCGCAGCCGACCGGATGGCTGGTGTAGGTCAGGCCATGGCCGAACATGGCGTCCGGATGGTTCGAGCGGCGCAGCTCCTCCAGCAGCCGTTCCGAAAGGATGACGCCGCCGAGCGGGAAATAGCCTGAGGTCACCCCTTTCGCAAAGGTGATCATGTCGGGCTCGATGCCGAACACCTCGCCGGAGGCAAAGACATGGCCAAGCCGGCCGAAGGCGGTCACCACCTCGTCGGAAATATAGAGGATGTCGTTGTCGCGGCAGATCGTCCGGATGCGCTGGAGATAGCCCTCCGGCGGCACGATGACGCCGCCCGACGCCTGCACCGGCTCGCCGACGAAAGCACCGATCCTGTCGGCGCCGACACGGGCGACCATATCGCGGAATTCAGCGACCAGCGCATCGGTGAAAGCGGCAACGCTCATGCCCTTCGGACGGCGGAACGGATCGGGTGAGGACAATTTGACGACCAGCTCGTCTGCGCCATCCATCCAGTCACGGTCGCGCGGACGCCCGTTAAGCGAGGCCGACAGATAGGTCGAGCCGTGATACGCGCCGCCCCGGCTCAGGATCAGCTTCTTTTCCGGGCGGCCGCGCACATTGTTGTAAAATTGCATAAAGCGCAGCGCCGTCTCGACCGCCGAGGAGCCGCCCGTGGTGAAGAAAACATGGCTGAGATCGCCCGGCGCGTGGCCGGCGATTCGCATGGCCAGTTCCGCCGACGGCGCATTCATCGTGTACCACGGCGTGTTGTAGGACAGCGCCATCGCCTGGTCGTACATTACCTTGGCGAGCTCTTCGCGACGGTGGCCGACATTGATGCACCACATGCCCGCCGGTCCGTCGATCAGCCGCTTGCCGGTGGCATCGGTGATGTAGATGCCCTCGCCCGCGCCGATCAGGGCGCGTGCCTCCGCGCCGACCGAGCCGGCGAACGGCCAGGGCTGGACAAGATGGCGCTTGGCCAGTTCGACGGCATCCTGAGCGCCGGCTCCAGCCATTTCGGTCGAAGTGATGTCTCTTGCCGCCGCCATCTTCGCCTCGCATTGTATGCCGCAATTTCACCGGACACGAAGCTGGTTCACGCTCCAGGAAAGCTCGGCTTTCTTCGTTCATTTTGAATGGCCGTTCAATCAATATTGCAGAAATAGCGCTTGATTTCAATCCGCCGATGCGCGCATGATGAAAGAAAGCCGGCAAGCTCGGAGCACGATTGCGCCCTGGGCATAAAGTGGGAACAGATAGCCGGTTTCAGCAATGGGATGCCGCATGGCAGGACAGTCCGCGCCAGCAACCGAAATCACGCCGGAGACCCTGCCCGAGGGCCTGCAATGATGGTGGCCGCGGAAGGGTCGCCCGCTTTCGGCATGACGCGGGCGAGGCGAAACGCCCTTCTGCAATCAGAACCCGTTCAGGGTCTTGCCCTGATCAGCCCGACCTTCGTCTATGCGCTGATACTTCTGGTGCTGCCGATCCTGGCGGTCATCGCGCACTCCTTCTGGACGCAGAATTACCTCACTGTCGACCATACCTTCACGCTTGAAAACTACCGCCTTGCGCTGACCGAGCCGATCTATCGCGACCTGCTGTGGCGCTCGCTCTACATCTCGCTGACGGTGAGCTTCTTCACGGTCGTGCTCGCCTATCCGATCGCCTATTTCATCTCGTTCCACGGCGGCCGCCACAAGGGCCTGTGGCTGTTCCTGATCACCATCCCGTTCTGGACCAGCTATCTGCTGCGGGTAATGTCGTGGAAGGTCATCCTCGGCTATAATGGCGTGCTCAATTCCGGCCTGATGGGCCTTGGCATCATCGACGAGCCGTCGACCGCGCTGCTTTACAATTCGACTGCCGTCATCATCACGCTGACCCACGCCTGGGCAGCCTTCGCCATCCTGCCGATCTTCGTCTCGCTGGAAAAAATCGACCGCACGCTGGTCGAGGCGGCCACGGACCTCGGCGATGGCCCTGTCCGTTCCTTCCTGCGCGTGACGCTGCCGCTTTCGGCGCCCGGTATCATTTCGGCAGCGCTGATCGTCATGATCCCGACGGTCGGCGATTACGTCACGCCGAAGCTTGTCGGCGGCAAGGACGGCGTCATGATCGCCAATGCCATCCAGGCGCAATTCGGCAAGGCCTCCAATTGGCCGCTGGGTGCTGCACTCTCCGTCACCACGATGCTGGTTGTGACGCTGATCGCAGGCGCCACGGTTCTGATCATCCGTGCCGCCCAGCGGCTGGCACGATGAGGCTGGCGCGATGAGGCCGGCGCGATGACGGCGATGCGCCGCTTGCTGCCGGGCCGATTGCTGCCGGCCTATGCGTTCCTCTACGTCGTGTTTCTCTATCTGCCGGTTATCTTCCTGCCGATCTTCTCCATCAACACCGCCGCGACGCCGAAATTCCCGCTCTCCGGCTTCACCTTGAAATGGTACCACGACCTGCCGCGCACGCCGGCGCTGCTCGACGCCACCTGGAACAGCCTGGTCGTCGGGGTATCGGCCTCCATCCTGTCGACCGTTCTTGGCATCCTCGCCGCGCGCTCGATCACCCGCTACCGCTATCCCGGCCGCCGCGCCATCAACGGCCTGATCATGGCGCCGCTGGTACTGCCCGAAATCATCGTTGCCATCTCCTTGCTACTGGTGATCCTGCAACTCGGTTTGAGCCTGTCGCTGTTCACCGTCGTGCTTGGCCACGTCCTGGTCTGCGTTCCCTATTCGATGACGGTGCTGACCGCCGGCTTCGAGGGCTTCGACCGCAGCCTGGAGGAAGCCTCCGCCGATCTCGGCGAGAGCGCCTTCGGCACGTTTCGGCGGGTGACGCTGCCGATGGTGGCGCCGGCGATCATTTCAAGCCTGCTCGTCTGCTTCACCATTTCGCTCGATGAGTTCCTCATCGCCTTCTTCCTGACCAGCACCGAGGCTACACTGCCGATCTATATCTGGGGCCAGTTGCGTTTCGCCGCGAAACTGCCCGGCGTGCTGGCGCTGGGCACGCTGTTGCTGGTTGCCTCGTTTCTTTTGATGACCATCGCCGAAATCCTGCGCCGCCGCGCGGCCAGACGCACCCAGAACGAGGGAGGCCTCCATGCCTGAGCGGCCCCAAATCGAGCGCTCTATGATCGAGATCCGCAACGTCACGCGCAGCTATGGTTCGTTCAAGGCGCTGGACGACGCCTCGCTGACCATCAGGGAGGGCGAATTCTTTTCGCTGCTTGGCCCGTCCGGCTGCGGCAAGACCACGCTGTTGCGTATGATTGCCGGTTTCGACAACCCGACCAGCGGCTCGATCTCCGTCGATGGCCAACCGATGGAAGGCATCCCCGCCAACGGCCGGCCGACCAACATGGTGTTCCAGAACTACGCCATCTTCCCGCACCTCAATGTCGAGCAGAACGTCGCCTATGGCTTGAAGCGGCTGAAGCTGGCCGGCACGGAGGAAAGGCGCCGCGTCGAGGAAGCCCTCGCCCAGGTGTCGCTGACCGGCCTCGGCAAGCGGCTCGCCACCGAGCTTTCCGGCGGCCAGCGCCAGCGCGTGGCGCTGGCTCGCGCGCTGGTGATGCGCCCAAAAGTGCTTTTGCTCGACGAGCCGCTGTCGGCGCTGGACAAGAAGCTGCGCGAGCAGATGCAGGTCGAACTGCGCCGCCTGCAGCAGGCGGTCGGCATCACCTTTGTCCTGGTAACCCACGACCAATATGAGGCACTGGCGATGTCGGATCGCATCGCAGTGATGTTCGGCGGCATGATTGCGCAGGTCGCATCGCCGAAGGAGATCTACCAGCGGCCGGTCAATCGCCAGGTGGCCGACTTCCTCGGCGGCATGAATTTCGTCAAAGCGGAGATCGTCGAGGAGAACGGCGCCTCGCTGGTGCTCGACACGCTGGGCTTCGGCCGCGTCAAGACCGACAAGCCGAAAGCTTTTGTGCGCAATGGCACCGCCGCGACGCTTGGCATCCGGCCCGAGCGCCTGCGCGTTCTGTGGGACGATGCGACGGCAAAATTCGAGGTCGCCGGCAAGGTGGTCGAGCGCCATTATTTTGGCGAGATCACCCATTTGATCGTCGAGATACCAGGGCTGGAAAAGCCGTTGTCGGTGACCGAGACCAACGACTTCGGCGCCGACGACATTCCGGTCGGCACCACGATCCGCCTCGCCTACGACCCAGAGGCCTTGGTGGCGATGGCAGATTGACGCTATCTCACCTCCAATTCGGCGGACAGATAGTCACTTAATCGATTGTCGCCTGCCTTCTTTGAATCCTCCAGCAGCATTTTAAGATCATCAATGTCGACCAATCCATGGTTCTGCAAATAGACGACTGTAAGCTCCGGGTCGAACCCGCACTTGAGATTACCCAATTGGCTAAGCACGTGATAATGCGCACGGTCGCCGGACTTCCAAACAGCAAATGAGTTGATCGGCCAGCCGCCCTGAAGGTCAGCTTTAAGTGAGCTTGCCGAGTATTCGCAGACCTTCTTTAAGGTATTGTCGAGTTCACCAATCTCGATTGGGTGGGGCGCCGAATAATAGCCAGCCGCAAATCCTGTAACTGCCATGACCGCACCGGTGAGTACGATCTTCGAGACCGTTTTCATACCGCTCAGATCTCCTCGATCAACCGCCGCGCCATTTTTCGCCCGGCGACGATTGCACCCTCGACATAGCCTGGGAATGACGGCGACAGCTCCGACGAGGCGAAATGGACCGGCGGCGCGCCGGCGCGGATGATGCGTTCGGCATTGGTTGCCGTCGCATCGACGATAAGGTCGCTGTAGCCGCCACCGCTCCAGCGATCGTCCGTCCAGTCACGGTAGCTGAGATCGGAGAAGCCGGCCGCCTCGGCGCCGAGCGCTTGCTCCAGTTTTGACGTCACCTTAGCGCGCAGTTCCGCCTCGCCCAGTTCGCGCCAGCGCCGGGCCAGCGGCCCGCCGATGAAGACGACAAGTGCTGGATGACCGTCGTCATTGCCGGCGTCGCAGGCAAAAAGCCCGTGCGGATCGCGCCACATCACCATGCCGCTCAAGCCCCTGTCGCGCCAGAAGGCCGTGGGATAACGCGCCAGCATCTTGATTACCGCGCCGCTTTGCCAGACGCCGAGCGCTGCTTCCAGCGCAGCCGGCAGCAGCGGTACGAAATCCAGTCTCGACGCCATCATCGGCGGGACTGCGACCAGCACCGCTCGCGCCTCGATTGAGCCTGCGGCCGAGACGACGCGAACCCCTTCCGCTCGACGCTCGATGGTCTTGACCGGCGTGTTCAGCCGCAGGCGACCACCGAGGTCGCGGGCCAGGTCGTCTGCCAGCGAATGCATGGTTTCGCGCACGAAATACTGCAGTTCCGACACCTCGTTGGTGATGCGGCGGTCGTTGTCGATCAGGTACCACAGCGGCAGCCTTTCCATTGCCAGGCACCAAAGGCCCTCGATCAGCGAATGAAAGACCGCCTTGGCTTCATCGGGATCATTCTGGCGATCGAGCCATGCCGCGACGGTCAAACCGGCAATGGCCGGATCGTCCGGTGCAATCGCGTTCATCCGCTCGCGTATTCGCATGGCGGTGCCATAAGTGCGCTCGGCTTGCGCCTCGCTCATCCGCGGTTGGGTGATGAATTCGCCGGCGAAATGCGTCCCGACCAGCGTCTTGCCGCGTGCCCGCACCAGCGCCATCAGTTCGGGCATGTCCTCGCACAGGAACTGGCCGCCGCTGTCGATGCGCTCGCCGAGCCCGTTCGGCATGGCTTCGACGCGTCCGCCGACGCGGTCGCGGGCTTCGAGCAGCACGAAATCGACGCCAGCGTTGTTCAGCTCATGCGCCGCCGACAGGCCGGTGAAGCCGGCGCCGACGACGACCACCTCGGCTCGTTCGATCTCGGACGTCAATAGCCGGCCTTGATCTTCTCGAATTCGGCGATCATCCGCTGCTTGAGCTCCGGCGCCACCGGCTGCTGGAACAGCGTCTTGTCGAGGAACTTGTCGAGATCGTCGAAGCCGCGCTCGGCCAGGATCTTGGGATCGATCGCCGCCATGGCAGCGGCGTTGCCATGGCCATAGCCGAACGTCTTGACCAGATAGTCGGATACAGCAGGCGCATTGACAGCGTTCAGGAAATCATAGGCCTGGTCGAGATCACCCGGTGCGTCCTTCATCAGCACATAGCCGCACACCCATGTCGACAGGCCTTCCTTGGTATCGCGGTTCATGGCGATCGGCACGCCTTGGCCCTTGAGGGTGACGAAAGTCTCGTTCCAGCCCCAGGCGAGATCGACCTCGTTGCCGGAGAAGGCCTGATTGATATCGGTGTCGTCGGTCCAGTAGAAGCGGATGTTCTTGTGCACGTCACGCAGAAATGCCGAGGCGTCCTTGAACTGCGCGTCGGTCATCTTGTTCCAGTCCTTGAGGCCGATGACCAGGCTGGCCAGCGCGTAGGCGTCGTCGACATTGTCGCCAATGGTAACGCGCCCCTTGAACTTCGGATCGGCAAAGATCCTGAGCGACTGCGCCTGATCCGGCGTCACATTGTCGGTGCGGTAAAGCAGGGCCGTATTGCCCCAGTCGAAAGGCATGAACCAGGCCTTGCCGTCAGCGGTGGTGGCGAGATCCTTCATCGCCATGATGCCGGGATTGAGATCCTTCCAGCCGGCGATACGGCTGGTGTCGAGCGGCTGCAGCATGCCGGCCTCGCGCCATTTCACCACGCTTTGCGAGCAGGGATGCGCAATGTCCGCCTTGAAGCCGGCCCGCATTTTCTGAAAGGCCTCTTCCTCGTCGCCGAAGAAGGCGAAGGTCGGCTCGGCGCCTTGTTCGGCGGTGTAGGCCGGATGCAGCAGCGGGTCCTCATAGCCCGACCAGTCGAACACGACGAGGTCGCCGCCGCCTGCCGCAAGTGCCGCGACTGTGCCTGCGCCGATTGCGCAGGCCGCGGCGATGGCCAGGCGGCGAAGCACGGAATTCATGGCGCAAAGCTCCTCATCGCGGGAAACACCGCGGCGACGTTAGGAGAATTCGGGAGCTTTGGCGAGCCCGTCCGCCCGCTATGTCCGTGGGCAGACGGGCCAAGCGAGGAGAGCTCAATAGCCGGCTTTGATCTTCTCGAACTCGGCGATCATCTTGAGCTTGAGATCGGATGGAACCGGCGACTGGAACAGCGTCTTGTCGACGAACTTCTGCACGTCGTCATAGCCTTTCTCCTTTAGCACCACCTGGTCGACGCCGGCCATGCCATTGGCATTGGCCTGGCCGTAGCCCCAGTCCTTGACCAGGACCTTGGCGACTTCCGGATCGTTGACGGCGTTGAGATAATCATAGGCCTTGTCGGCATTGCCGGGCGCATCCTTGAACAGCACATAGCCGCAGACCCAGGTCGAAATGCCCTCGTCGGTGTCCTTCTTGGCCTTGATCGGCACGCCGGCGGCGACAGACTGCACCGTCGCGTCGTTCCAGGCCCATGCGAGATCGACCTCGCCGCCGCTCAACAGCTGCACGATATCGGTTGAGTCGGTCCAGTAGGAGCGGACGTTTTTGTGCACCTGGCGCAGGAAGCCTGATGCCTGTTTGAACTGGTCATCCGTCATCTTGGTCCAGTCCTTCAGGCCGATGGCGAGACTGGCCAGCGCGTAGGCGTCGTCGACATTGTCACCGACGGAAACCCGGCCCTTGAACTTCGGATCGGCGAAGGCCTTCAACGACTGCACGTCCTTCGCATCGATCTTGTCGGAATTGTAGGTCAGCTGCGTGTTGCCCCAGTCCCAAGGCATGAACCAGGCCTTGCCGTCGGCGGTGGTGGCGAGATCCTTCATCGCCATTATGCCGGGATTGAGGTCTTTCCAGCCTGATATCTTCGAGGTGTCGAGCGGCTGCAGCAGGCCGGCCTCGCGCCATTTCACCACGCTTTGCGAGCAGGGATGGCCAAGATCGGCCTTGAAACCGGAGCGGACCTTTTCGAACGCCTCGTCCTCGTCGCCGAAGAAGGTGAAAGTCGGCGAATCGCCGTTCTTTTCGACATATTTCGGATGGAAGCCGGGCTCCTCGTAGCCAGACCAGTCGAACACGACGAGATCCCTGTCCGCAGCCAGCGCCGCCGCCGAAGCGGCGAGCGCTCCGGCCAATGCCAATGTCAGCGTCAATGTCAGCGTCGGGCGTCGCGTCATTGTCTTCATTGCTGTTCCATCCTCTTTTGATTGTTTCACGCCGGCTTGGCACCGCCGGCTGTCGGCCACGGATAATGCTTGGGAAATGCCGCGGACAGGAACGCGTTCGCGGCCTGCAGCGCAGTCTCGCGCGTGGTGTCTTCGGTGCCCATCATCAGCCGCAGCCACAGTCCCTCCAGCATGGCGCTGAGCGCCAGCGCTATCACCTGCGGCTCATAAGAATAGCCGCCGCTCTGCTTGAGCGTCGCGCAAAGGTCGATAAAGATGTTCTGATAGACGGCGTCGCGTGCGCTGCTCAGCGCCTGATAGGTCGGCCGCGATTTGGCTTCGCCCCAGAACGCACACCAGGCCGCCAGCTTGCGCTTGTTGCAGATCGAGCGGTCGAAATCGGCCGCGACCAATGCCTGCAACTGGCGGGCGGGATCATCGCCGGCCTTCTGCAAGGCGCTGCGCCAATGCGCCGAATACTCGTCATACATGTATTGCAAAGTCGCGACGAGCAGCTTCTCCTTGCTTTCGAAATGGAAATTGACGATGCCGCGCGACAGGCCGGCACCGTCGGCAACGTCGGCCATCGTCGTATCCGAATAGCCGCGCTTGGCCAGTGAATCGATCGTCGCTTCGATCAGTTGAAGCTGCCTGGTCTCTTTCGACGCCTTGCGGCCACGCTTTTCGGTGTCGCTCTTTCGCGTCGCCTCGAGGAGGGCTTCGCGCGCCTCTGTTGTCTTCATGGGATTGATGGTCTCCAGCATCGCCGGCTAGCCAACCGGCTTTCGGCCGCGAAGATGAGTGGGACGGTGCTCGCCTGTGTCAAGCACCTTCTGCATGGCTTCCCAGGTTCGTATATTCTTGTCGACATAGGCCGCGCCGACGGCAGCCGCGACCACCGGGTAGAGCGGCCCCTTCAAGCGGTTCAGCTCCTCCCCCGCGATCTCGCGATACCAGGGATTGCGGTCGCGCACGGTGATGTCGGCAAAGCCGGCCTGGCGCATCGCCTGCACATAGCGGGCCGGCGATGCCATGGCGAAGGACAGGCCTTCAGCGGCGACATAGGCCTTCATCTCGGGCGACGGCTCGCCATCATGCGAGATCATCCAGTTCGACGCGGCAAAGACGCCGCCAGGCTTCAGGACGCGGAATATCTCGGCGAACAATGCATCCTTGTTCGCCACGTGCAGCAGCGCGTCCTTGGAAAATACGACGTCGAAGGCACCGTCGGCAAAAGGCAGCGGTCCTGGCGCCGCCTGGATGAAATCGGCGCGACGCGCGAGCCCGCGCGCAGCGGCCCGCTTCCTGGCCGTCTCGATCACGGGCCGTTCGACGTCGAAGCCTGTGAGGTGGGCCGCGCGGTGACGCTCGATGAGATGCAGCGTGATGCCGCCGGAACCGCAGCCCATGTCCAGGACTGTCTTGCCCGCAAGCGACAGCCCTTCGACGACCCGGTCGACCTCTTCTGGCCCACCCGGCGACAAATAGCCGTCGCCCCACAGCGCCTCGAGGAAGCGGATGGCGGTGTCGTCATACTCCGGTTCGGCCTCTGCCGTTTCGATCATCAAACCCTGGTCCCAAGGCTATCCTCGAATGAGCCAAAGCCTAGCGCATAAACACGAAAACGCAACATCATTTGTTGAACATTCATTCAATATGGCTGGACAGGATGACCGTCTTCGTGCGAAATTCGGCTTATTGGGGGCGCATCACACGATGGTCGGGCCGCACCCGCTATGCAGCGGCCATGTTCTTCTACAAACGTGGCGAGATGAGCGCTGAAACGCTGGAGGTCTACCGCATTTGTGCGAGGCTGGACTCGACCGATCCGCTGCCGATCATCCGCGATCGCGGCATTGGCCAGGACTGGCTTAAACGCATAGGTTTTGAATAACTCGCCCTGGGGCGTGTTGAGATTCAGGTCAGGCCGAGTCGAAAATTGTGGGTTCCGAGAACCGGAGCGGAGCGTACTTTTGGGTGCCCTAGCCGATGGTCTTTTCCAGCATACTGAGCCAATTGCGATAGGCGATCTTCTCGATCAACGCGCGCCCGAAGCCGCGTGCTGCGAACGCGTCGAGCAGCTTCGGCAGGCCGGCAACGTCGCCGATCACGGCAGGAATCATGGCGCCGTCGAAATCCGAGCCGAGGCCAACGCCGTCTTCGCCCAGCGCCTGCAGCAGCGAATCGACATGGCGCACCATGATGTCGAGGCTGGTGTCGGCGTTCATCCTGCCGTCCTCACGCAGGAACCCGGTGGCGAAGTTCAGCCCGACCATGCCGCCCGAGTCGCGGATTGCGCCGAGCTGCCATTCGGTGAGGTTGCGCGAATGGCCGCAAATCGCGTGCACGTTGGAGTGGGTCGCGACCAGCGGTGCATCGCTGATTTCGACGACGTCGCGAAAACCTTTTTCGTTGAGATGCGAAAGATCGATCATGATCTTCAGCTGGTTGCAGGCTTTCACCAGCGCCTTGCCGGCATCGGT
Organism: Mesorhizobium sp. M0983; assembly: GCF_040318975.1. Taxonomy (NCBI): domain Bacteria; kingdom Pseudomonadati; phylum Pseudomonadota; class Alphaproteobacteria; order Hyphomicrobiales; family Phyllobacteriaceae; genus Mesorhizobium; species Mesorhizobium sp. M0983. The sequence goes on from NZ_JAMYNH010000003.1 coordinate 53,276, forward strand.
CAGCCCTGGCCCTGTATCGGGCGACGACGGAAAACGGAACGGCACGCCGTGGCCGAAGGCATTGGGACGGCTCCAGACGATACCGAGCGAACGCAGGCCGGCTGCGTGGAGGACGTCAAGCAGGGTGAGCTCAGGATCGATCGCCTCGACCCCTTCGATATGGAACACCGCCGCGATCGAGCCTTGCGTCATCGCCTTCCTCACGTCGCCGGCGCTGCGGCAAACGGTGAGCGCCGAAGCCCGCTCCAGCCTGAACAGGATCGAGGCCATCGCCATGGTGGAGTTGAGCGCATCGGCGCGCGGAACCTCGGGCGGCAAGGGCTCGCTGTCACTCGGCGCCAGCGGCACCGAGCCGCGTTTGGATTTCTCGACAGGCGGCGGGAAGATCGCGAACATGCCGCCGGCAAATCCGCCTTTCTTCGCGCGCGGCAGGTCGATATGGCCACCCGGCGTCCCCTCGACGAACAGCTTTTCGACGTCCGCATCCTTCGACTGGTAGAGCCTGAGCAGCGTATCGTTGTGGCCGTCGAAGACGGGAACGAGATCGGATTCGGTCATGGAGGGCCATTCGGTTGAAGTGGTCGGGCCGCAGACGGCGAGCCGGTTTGTTGGCAATACTTAGGCAAGACGGGCGCTCTTCGCAAATCCCGCATGTTGCCGCTGTGTTTGTACGCCTCCAATGGCCGAAGAGGCCCGCGGTAAAGCCGCGCACCCTTTCTCCTGTCATTCATCGATGGCTGTCTCTTACCGCTTCAGCACGTCCGCCCATTCCGGATGGCGACGGAACTGGGCATTGGCGAACGGGCAAAGCGGGATGATCGTTTTGCCCGCCGCACGCGCATCCTCGACGGCACGGGTGACCAGGCGAAGCCCCGCGCCCTGGCCGCGAAATGCATCCGGCACTTCGGTATGGTCGATGATGATCTGGTGCTCGCCGATCTTGGTGAAAGTCATCTCCGCCTCGGCGCCGCCCGGCCCACGCAGGAGATAGCGGCCCTTCGAGCCGCGGTCCTCCAGTTCGATCTCCGGCAATAGGTCAGACATGGCTTGCGGTCCTTTCGTCCGGCGCCACGGCGAACAACCGCCGCGCCGCCTCGATCTCGCTCGGCCGCACCTCATGGCCGCCGTCATGCCACTCGACTGTGACATCGGCGCCATCGGCGCGCAAATAGGCTTCGAGCCGCACCGTCAAATTAGGCGGACAGACCGGGTCCCGCCTGCCGGCGGTGACCAGGATGTGACTGCCGCCAAGGCTGCCCTTGACCTCCGGCTCGAACGGGATCAGCGGATGCATCAGCACCGTTGCGTCGAACAGCGACGGCTCGGCAAACAGCACCGAGGCCAGGATGTTGGCGCCGTTGGAGTAACCGAGGCCGAGCACCGAAGATGGCTTTGCCGCCTCGACATGTGCCTTGACGAAGCCGGCCATCTTCTCTGTCGCTCGCGTGAGGTCGCCCATGTCGTAGACGCCCTCGCCGGCGCGGCGAAAGAAGCGTGCAGCGTCTTGTTCCGAAACATCGCCGCGCGGAGCGACGATCGTCGCTTGCGGCACAAGATCGCGTCCAAGCGACAGAAGCTGGGCCTCGTCGCCGCCGGTGCCATGGAAGACGAAGAGCAGCGGTCCATCAGGCGAACCGGGCAGCACCTTGTGAATATACGAATCCTTACTCACGACGTTGCCCTCAGTCTTCCAGTTTCTGCAGATGCTGCTCGAGATAGGGCCGCAAATGCTGGTGTTGTGACGGCAGCTTCAGCGCCTCACCAAGATGGGCGGTTTCCTCGTCGCGGTCGAAGCCGGGCTCGTTGGTAGCGACTTCGAACAGCACGCCGCCCGGTGTGCGGAAGTAGATCGCCCAGAAATAGTCGCGGTCGATTACCGGCGTCACCTGATAACCGGTATCGAGCAGCGCCTTGCGCACTTCGAGCTGCTTGGCGCGGTTCTCGACGGCGAAGGCGACATGGTGGACCGAGCCGGCGCCGAGATTGGCGAAGCCGGCCCCTGGCAGCGATTCGATATCGACGACATCGGCGCCGTTGCCGTTCTTCACCGTTAGCCGCCTGACATTGCCGGACTTGTCGACCTCCTCATAACCCATGAATTTCAGCAGCTCTTCGGTGGCGCCACTATCTTTCAGCCTGAGCGACACTGAGTGAAAGCCGCGGATCGCCTCGTCAGTGGGAATGCCACCCTTGGCCCAGGGCGCTCGGCTGTCCGCTCTGTCCTCGACCAGCGCAAAACCGTCGCCGTCGGGACCGGCGAAGGCAAGACGCTTCTCGCCGAACGTCTCCTCGCGAGAAAGCCCTGTGACACCTTGCTCGGCAAACCGTTTCTCCCAATAGCCGAGCGTGCCCTCGGGCACCGAGTAAGTGGTTGTGCCGACTTCGCCGACTCCATGGCGGCCCTTGCCGATGTTGGGGAAGGGGAAATAGGTCATCACCGAGCCGGGCATGCCGACCTCGTCGCCGTAATAGAGGTGGTAGACGTCGGGCGCGTCGAAATTGACGGTTTTCTTGACCCGCCGCAGGCCGAGCGTCCCGGTGAAGAATTCATTGTTCTGGCGCGCGTCGCTGGCCATCGAGGTGACGTGATGCAGGCCCTTGACCTGGTCGAGCATGTTTCTGCTCCTTCCCTTGTACTGGTGCGGCCCTTGCCGCTGTCCACGCAAATATGAGGATCCGGCTCCTGGCTGCAAAGATGGCAAACACAGAATGGACTGTGCTGTTAAAGTGAACGATCAAACAGGTTTTGTTCACCATTCGGCAAACTGGACCGGCTTGCATATTCGCCGAAATTGCGCTCCATGAGCGACGTAGCCGGCATGAGGATATAGCGGTTGATTGGAAAACGCCCCAACATTCTCCTGATCACCTGCGACCAGTGGCGCGGCGACTGCCTATCGGCTGCTGGCCACAAGGTGGTAAGAACGCCGAATGCCGACGCGTTGGCTGCAGAGGGCATTCTTTTCAAGAAGCACTATGGCGGCGCCGCGCCTTGCTCGCCGGCTCGCGCCTGCCTCTACACCGGCCTCTACCAGATGAACAATCGTGTCTGCCGCAATGGCACACCGCTCGACGCCCGCCACGGCAACATAGCGCTCCGGGCGCGTGCCCTCGGCTATGAACCGACGCTGTTCGGCTATACTGATATGGCACGCGATCCGCGTACGCTGGCGCCTGGCGACCCGCAGCTGAAGAGCTATGAAGGCGTGCTGCCCGGCTTCACCGTACGTCAGCTTCTGCCCGAGCACCAGAAGCCTTGGCTGTCATGGCTCAAGGCGCGCGGCGTCGATGCCGGCGCCGGCTCCCCCGACATCCATCTCCCGGTGGGTGAAATCCCGGAAAACGACGGCGGGGTTAGCAACGCCCCGCCCGTCTATTCGAAGGACGAAACGCCGTCGGCCTTCCTGGCCGGCGAATTTATCCGCTGGCTCGGCGAACAGGAGCGCGATGCGCCGTGGTTCGCGCACCTTTCCTTCATCAGTCCTCACCCACCCTTCATCGTGCCGGCGCCTTACAACGCCATGTACGATCTGGCCATCGGTCCAGCTTTTGACCGCGCCGAAAGCTGGCAGGCCGAAGCAGCAAGCCACCCTTATCTCGCCTATGAACTTGACCGGCAGGAACGGTCGAAATTCCGGCCCGGCTCGGAGGGCAAGGTGCGCGACTGGGGCGACGATAATTTTCGCCGCATTCGGGCGCTTTATTACGGCATGATCTCGGAGAGCGATGCGCAGCTTGGCCGGGTCTGGCAAGCAGTCAAGGCGGCCGATGCATGGGACGACACCGTCATCGTGCTGACCTCCGACCACGCCGAGATGATGGGCGACCATTTCATGCTGGGCAAGGGCGGCTTCTTCGACGGCAGCTTCCATATTCCGCTGATCATTCGCGATCCGCGCCGCCGAAAGGCTGTCGGCAGCAGCGTCGACCGCTTCACCGAGGCGGTGGATTTGGCGCCGACCTTGCTCGAGCTCACTGGCGGCGAAGTGCTGCCGCATCTCGACGGCCGCTCGCTGGCGCCTTTCCTGGACGCGACGGAGCCGGACGCCTGGCGCGACGCGGCCCATTGGGAGTTCGATTTCCGCTCGATCGCGGATGGTGATGCCGAACGGTATTTTGGCATCGGTCAACGCCAGTGCAATCTCGCCGTCATCCGTACGGAAAAGTACAAATATGTGCATTTCGGCGGTGGCCTGCCGCCCTTGCTCTTCGACCTCGAGAAAGACGCCGGCGAGGTGACCAGCGTCGCGGACGACCCAGCCTATCGGCCGGCGCGGCTGGAACTTGCCGAAAAGCTCCTTGCCTGGCGGGCCGAGCATCTCGACCAGTCGCTGGCGCTCGCCGAATTGACGCATGACGGCGTTACCGGCCATGTCGCGGGCCTGCCTTTTGCGTCGACATGAGAAAGCCCGCGCCGTTGCCGGCGCGGGCTTACCTGTCGACTGAGATGCAGCTTACCGCATGATCATGCGCTGTTTGTCGCGGTTTTGCGCATAGCTGCCCTTGTCATAGGCGGCCTGCGCCTCGAGCTGCTCCTTGGTGAAGTTCGTGTAGAGATAGCGCTTGCCGTTCTTGTCGGTCATGAATTTCAGGTTGTCCATACCGACTGCCACCTCCTTCTCGCCGACGCCGAGGAAGCCGCCGACGTCGATGATGACTGCGTCGACCTTCTTGTCGCCGCTCAGCACGACGTCGCCGATCTCGCCGACATTGGCATCATTGGCGCCGTAAACGGTTGTTCCAACCAGATCCTCGGCCCGGATTTCGCCTATCGGCATTTCAGTCAGCGTCGACTTGTCGATCGAGCCGGTCTTGGTCTGGTCGGCCGCGGAATTAGCCGTGGGCGCCGGCGCCGGGGCATTTTGAGCCGTTTTACTGGCTTGGTCAGTGTTGCTGGTCGTCGCGGTGTTGCTGGCCGTCACGGTAGGCGTGACGGTGGCAGGCGCAGTAGCCGCGGCATCGTTCGACGCAGTGGTTGCCGGGGCCGGATCATAGGCCTTGCGGTTGAAGTCCGGCTGTGCCTGCAGCTCTTCCTTGGTCGTTTGCGCGACCAGCCAGCGATCGCCGTTCCTCTCGGCCCACTGCGCCTTGTCGAAATCATAGGCGACGTTCTTTTCGCCGATGCCGAGGAAGCCGCCGACACCGATGATCAGCGATTGCGCCTTGGCTTCCTTGTTGATGACGATGTCGTTCACGTCACCGATGTTTTGGGCGTCGTCGCCGGTGCCGTTATAGACGGTCTCGCCGATGATATTGGTGGCGAGATTGCCCTCGGCGCGCTTCACTGGCTCAGCCGGCGCGGCAGGCGCCGGGGTTGTATTTTGCGCGCTGGTGGAAGGGGCGGCAGGCGCCGCATTATCCGCCGAAGCTGGTGGCGGAGGCGGATCGTAAGGCCTCCGGTCGAAATCCGGCTGAGCCGTCAACTCATCCTTCGTCGTTTGCGCTATCAGCCAACGGTCGCCATTTCTTTCGGCCCATTGCATCTTTTTGTAGTCGAAAGCGACGTTCTTGGTTCCTATGCCAAGAAAACCGCCGACGCCGATGACGACGGATTTTACCTCGCCGCGCTCGTCGAAGACGACGTCGCTGATGTTGCCGATATTCTGGGCATCGTCGCCGGTGCCATTATAGACGGATTCGCCGATGATGTTGGTGGCAAGGCTGCCCTCGGCACGTATCGCCGGAGCGGTATCCTGGGCGGCGGGTGGTTGCGCCGGCGCCGGGGTCGTCGCCGATTGCGCAAATGCACCCGTCGCAATCAATGTTGCGACTGCTGTCGTGGTTAAAAGGGTGCGGATCATCTTAGTGTCTCCTCGTCGGTGATTTCGTGCACGCCCTGCCCGCCTGGCGTCACTGCGGGCGCAGCGTCTTCTGCATGTTCACAACGTTGTGACCACACTGTTGTTCCGAAAAAAGCCGCGGTGCACCCTGTGCGATGTCAATGGTTCTCGGATTCGCCGCGCTGGTCGAACGGAACATTTTCTCGGCCGCCCCGTTCCACTCCCGGCTGGGGCCCCGCCCCGGCCCGATAGGTGCTGGAAAATGGAACGGCCATGCGGTTTGCAGCGGTGCTGAACAAGGACGGGGGCACCCTGCGCACCATCGATCTTGAGGCCTTCGCCAGCCGGATGCGCGGCACGCTTGAGACTGCCGGCCACTCGATCGATATCGAAATCGTCGCCGGCAAGGATATCGTCGCCACGCTGGACGGCGTAGCTTCCAGGCGCGGCATCGACGTCGTGCTGGCGGGCGGCGGCGACGGCACCATTTCGGCCGCGGCAGCCCGTTTGATGAACGGGGAGAAGGCGCTGGCAATTCTGCCGGCTGGCACAATGAACCTTTTTGCGCGCGGCCTCGGTATTCCGCAGACCCTCGATGCGGCACTGAAATCGTTTGCGGACGGCGAGGTGATGGCGATTGACATTGCAACAGCCAACGGCCGGCCTTTCGTGCATCAATTCTCGATCGGCATGCACGCCAGGATGGTGCAACTGCGCCAGAAGATGGAATTCGGCTCGCGGCTGGGGAAGATGCGTGCCTCGGTGCGAGCCGCTTGGGCAACGATCAACAATCCACCGGCGATGAACGTAACGCTGACGGTCGGTGAGGCCGAGATCAGAACCCGGATCACCGGTATCGGCATCACCAACAATCTGTTCGGCGAGGGCCACCTGCCCTATGCCGACAATCCGGCAGGCGGCGTGCTGGGCATCTATGTCACCGTGGCACGGCGGCGCGGCGAATTGATCAGGTTCCTCTTTGACGTCGCCCGTGGGAAATGGCGCGGCAACGAGCATGTCGAAATCCATCAGGCAAACCGCGCCGTTTTGAAAATCCATTCGACGAACAGGAAAGTTCAGGCCGTCATGGACGGCGAACTGGTAAAGCTCGATCGCGAGACGACCGTCGAAATCCATCCGCGCGCGTTGAATGTTCTCGTCCCGGCGCGCGCCGCCGAGGCAAAGGTTGCCTGACGTGAGGTAGCGTGATGTGGGGTTGCGTGATGCGGGTTGGCACGAGAGATGGAGAGAGTCTAGCCGCTGGGTGTGTTGCCCTGCTCGGTCTTAGGCGTCTCGATCATCCAGCCGTAGATTTCGGCGACGCCCCAGGCGATAAAAGCCAGCAACAGCGCGGCGATCAGGATACGAAGGACATGCTGACCCCGCCGCCCTTGACGGGCTTTGTTTTCAGGAACGATTTTTGGCATGGTCTGGCTCCATATTTGGCGCCGGCAGGCGTAGCTAGCAGGGCATTGGCTGGTAACGGCTCCCCGCTGCGAAAGTTCCGGCTCGACAAGGCGGCAAACGGGCCGGTTGGCCTGATCAATCAGCGGGGCCGGCCACTGGGGGCGTAGTGGACGACAATAGCCAGACAAAGCCGGCCCTGCCGGTCGATATTCGCCATGTGGTGGGCGCTGCGGACCGCCTTGCCGTGCTGCACGGCCTCGACGCGCTGGATACGGCTGCCGACCCTGATTTCGACCGTATCAGCGGTCTTGCCGCTTCGGCGATGCAAACGCCTGTCGCACTGATCACGCTGGTCGATGCCGAGCGGCAGTGGTTCAAGTCCTGTATCGGCCTCAACGAGACCGAAACCGCAACCGAGACATCGTTCTGCGCCTATACCATCGCAGCCGGCGACGTGCCGATGGTGGTGGCCGACGCGGCGACGGATCCGCGGTTCAAAGCCAATCCGCTGGTCACCGGCGAGCATCATATCCGCTTTTACGCCGGCGTGCCGATCGTAGTCGACGGCGCACTGATCGGCACGCTCTGCGTGCTCGACCGGAAGCCGCACGCACGTCCCTCTTCTGTCCAGATCGACCAACTGTCGGCGCTAGCTGGCCTCGCCGCGAGCCTGTTCACGCTGAAGGATGCAACCCGCAGCGCAGCGATTGCCGAGGCCGCACTGGCTCGAGAGGAAAAGCGGCGCGCTATTGCGCTCGATGCAGCTTCGCTCGCCAGTTGGGCATGGGATATCCGCAGCGACATGATCGACTGCGATGTCCTGCTGTCCGAATTGTTCAACTTGCCCAAGTCGAACAGGCTGAGAGCGCGCGACATCCTGACCGCCATCGACCCGCGCGACGTTCATCAGACCGAAACACGCTTTCGCGACGCGCTGACCGGCAGCGACGATTATTTTGGCGAATACCGTGTCAAAGGCCTCGATCCGCCGCGATGGATCGCAACGCGCGGCCGCGTCATAGAGCGCGACGGCGAGGGCAAGCCGACGCTGATCTTCGGCGTCAACTACGACATCACCGAACGCAAGCTTGGCGAAGAACGTCAACGGCTGTTGCTGCGCGAGCTCAATCACCGCGTCAAGAACACTTTGGCAACCGTACAGGCGCTGGCGACGCAGACCGTTCGCCATGCCCGTCAGCCAAGCGAATTCCTTGAAGCTTTCAGCGCCAGGCTGCAGGCGCTGGGCGTTGCGCACAGCCTGCTGTCGGACCGCGAGTGGCGCGGCATCGGCATTCGGGAGTTGGTGGAGATCGAAGTAAAGCCGTTTCAAACCGCTGGACAATCGCGCATGGCGATCTCCGGCACCGATGTCCTGCTCTCACCCGACCAGGCAGTCGGACTCGGCCTGATCCTGCATGAACTGGCAAGTAACGCACTACAACATGGGGCGCTCTCGGTTTCTTCCGGAAAGGTCGATCTCAATTGGAAGGTGCAAGGCAGGAAGGGTGCACGACGTCTGTTGCTGGCTTGGCGTGAAAGCGGCGGCCCGCGGGTTGCGCCGCCCGAACGCCATGGCTTCGGCTCGATCCTGATCCGCCGCAGCCTGGCCAAGGTCATTTCCAGCGAGGTGACCCATGAATTCCGGCCCGACGGCGTAATCGCGGAAATATCGATGCCGCTCGACGATTTGTGACGCGAGGATTTTTCGACCGGGCGCCAGAATCGTTTGGGCCGAACTATCCGCTTCCGAACTATTTCCCTTTGCCGGTATCCGGATCGTCGGAGTCGGGCTTCACGTTCTCGCGGTAGATGGCGTAGGCTGCGAGTGCTATCGCCGGGCCGAGAATGGCGCCCAATCCGCCCTTCGCCACGCCACCTTTGCCCTTGAGCAGCGCCGGCAGCACGGCGAGTGCTGCGGCGATGCCGACCGCCTTCATGTCGGCGTTGCGTCGCTTCGCCCGGCGTCTGGCGCGCGAGCCGGCCGACATCCGGTAGACGAGCAGGATGAGACCGGCGATTGCCAGAAAGCCGATCCCGAAGCTCAACGACGCTGCCATCGGTCCATAGCGGGCCGCCGTCCAGATATAGGCTGCCCCGACTAGGAAGCCGAGGCCGCACAGCGCCGCGAGTGCTGCGACCGAATAGACCATCGCAGCGACGCGCGCGCGTTGTATCGCCGCAATGGTTTCGCCCGAGGCGAGGCCCGAGATCAGCGATGCAAGCATTCCCATGCGTGCAGAACTAGCGGCGCGCGAGGAGTGCGAAGAGGAACCCGACGCCTGCGGCGATCGCCAGCGAAGTCACAGGCTTTTCGCGCATATGGGCTATCAGCTGCGCCTCGATGTCTTTGGCGTTGCTGCGCAGGCTGTCGAAGGCTGCTTCGCCCTGGGTTCGCAACTGCTCGACGCCCTCGGCGGCGGCGCGCCGCGCAGCCCCGTAGCCATGTTCGCCAGTTTTGGCCAACAGCTTGGTAAGTTGGTCGATGTCGGCCTTCAGTTGTGCGATGTCGGCCTCAATATCGGAATTCGTGCGGGCTTCGTTCGCGGCCTTTCCTGCGGCAGTCGCCATTGCTTCACTCTCCTTGCTTTTGCTCGGTCGAAAACGCCCAACAGACCCCAAGGTTCCGGCACGAACCTCTTCTAACCCTATCTCCGGCAGCGCTCGTTGCAAATGCCTTGCAAGGGCCGCGGCCGACGCATCCGCCGGCATGTCTTTTTTAAATGACAGCATGCCAAATAGCGATCATGACTTCCCCGGTTTGAAGATAGAGACGCATTTAAGGAGATATTGCTGCGTGGGCCCATCGCTTGACGGTTTGCGGATTCTTATCCTGGAAGATGAGTTCCTGATTGCCATGGATATCGAGCAGCTTTGTCGCGACTACGGCGCGCTCGATGTGGTCATCGCCCGTGATCTGACTGAGATCGAACAGCAAGACGTTGCCGCGCAGTTCGACGTGGCCATCGTCGACCTCATGCTGAGCGGCGTTTCGACGCTTCAATTTGCTTCACGGCTGCGTGAAGCTGGCATCCCGTTCGTCTTCGCCTCGGGCCAGTCGGATATGGACGAGATCAAGAAATCCTTTCCCGGCGTCAGACTGGTCACCAAGCCCTATTCGGGAGACGATCTCGTCGAGGCAGTGGCAGCGGCCTGCAGGCGCTGAGGGCGCGGAGCGGCTCGAACACGCCCACGCTTCACGCTGCCGTCGACCCCGTTACCTGAGCCGAAATTGCGTCCGGGCCATACTCGTCTTCACCGGAGATCTTCAAGATTTCCTGCAGCCGCGTGCGGGCGCGGCTGACGCGGCTCTTGATCGTTCCGACGGCGCAGCCGCAGATCTCGGCCGCTTCCTCGTAGGAAAAGCCCGATGCGCCGATGAGGATAATGGCTTCGCGCTGGTCTTCGGGCAGCAACTCGAGCGCGCCGCGAAAGTCTTCGAGGTCAAGCTGGCCGTGCTGGGCCGGATGAACGGCAAGTCTGGCCGTCATGACGCCATCGCTGTCCTGCACCTCGCGGCCGCGCTTGCGCATCTGCGAATAGAATTCGTTGCGCAAGATCGTGAACAGCCATGCCTTCAGATTGGTGCCGGGCTGGAAGCTTTCATGCTTGTCCCAGGCCTTGACTAATGTTTCCTGCACCAGGTCGTCGGCCTTGTCGGCATTTTGCGTCAGCGACACGGCAAAAGCCCGCAGGCTCGGGATCGAGCCGAGCAAGTCGGTCTTGAAGCCCTGGGAGACGGCCGCCATGCCTCAGTCCTTCTTCTGTACAGGTTCGGCCTTTTCCAACTGGCTGAGCAGTTGTGCGAAGCGATCCGGCACATTGTCGGAGACCAGCTCGTCGTAATATTGTTTGAGTTTGCGGCCGATTTCCGAGTTCGGCCCAAGCGGGTCGCGGGAAGCAGCCCGGCGCCCGTTGCCAACGCCAGCCGTGGTAGCTTTCGTCATGTTCTTCATTTCGCCCTTTGTCCCAGCCTTAAGCCGCCCTTCAACACATAACGCAAGGCAAGCGGCAGCCTCGTCTGGTTGCCCAACCCCGCCCTAAACGCCAGCCCGCATACTTAGTTCCGCATGACCGGAACTTTTTCGCACAACCCGCGTTTTTAACTTTGGGCTTGCGAACCGTTTTTAGCTGTAACATGTAATCACGTCATATGAGGGAGACGTCCGATATGAGCCTATCAGCAACCATCGCTCCGCACCTGCCGTTCCTGCGCCGCTTCTCGCGCGCGGTATCCGGATCGCAGGAGAGCGGCGACGCGTTGGTCGCCGCAATGCTCGAGGCCATCATTGCCGATGTCGATATCTTTCCGGACGCATCGAACGACCGCATCGCACTCTACAAGGTCTTTGCCAAGCTCTTCACCTCGGTGGCCATTCGCGTTCCGCAGGAGCATGCCCAATCGGCATGGGAGCAGCGCGCCGCGGCCAATCTGAATGCAATCGCGCCTCGTCCCCGCCAAGCCTTTCTGCTGGTCGCCGTCGAAGGCTTCAGCGAAGACGAGGCGGCGGAGATTCTCGACGTCGACGAACAGGAATTCTCAGAACTTCTCGCTCAGGCGAGCAACGAGATCTCCCGTCAGGTGGCAACCGACGTGCTGATCATCGAGGATGAGCCGCTGATCGCCATGGATATCGAGGAAATGGTCGAAAGCCTCGGCCACCGCGTCGTCGGAACAGCGCGCACCCACGCGGAGGCGGTGGCGATGTTCGGCAAGGCGCGGCCAAAGATGGTGCTTGCCGATATTCAGCTCGCCGACGGCAGTTCGGGCATCGCGGCCGTCAATGAAATCCTGTCGTCCACCTCGGTGCCGGTGATCTTCATCACCGCCTTTCCCGAGCGGTTGCTCACCGGCGAGCGGCCGGAACCGGCTTTCCTCGTCACCAAGCCATTCAACCCGGATATGGTCAAGGCTCTTATCAGCCAGGCCCTGTTCTTTGACCGGCACGCGAAGGCCGCGGCATAAAACAGCTGGCGACCGAGTTGCGGCCGCCAGGGTGTGGGATAGCCACTCCCCTTGGACCGGATGGGGGCGTGACGCCGACTTAACACACGACAGCCAACTGCTGCCGAACCTGACGAGAACCTTTTCGCACACACCGCAGCAATTCGGGCCGTAACGATTTTCAGCATCGTCTTTTTCGGGAAATGGTGGAACAAACGGAGGCGAATCACGTTTTCACCGCAGCATTGGAAGGAGATGGATCATGCTTTACTGGGCGCTCGTATTTCTCGTCGTGGCGATCATCGCCGGTGCGCTTGGTTTCGGCGGCATCGCTGGCACTTCGGCCGGCATAGCGCAGATATTGTTCTTCATCTTTCTCGCCTTCCTGATCATATCGCTTATTGCCGGCCTGATCAGACGGGCGTGAATGCCAAGCGGCCATTCAAGCGAACACTGGAAGCCGCACCCCTCAAACGGTTTCCAGCCACCGCCGGGCAGTGTCCTCCAACGGGATGCCGCTCGGCGGACCGCTTTTTAGGGCTCGATCCGAAGCTCCTCCTTTTGGAACCCATTTTTCCGTGAGCCGTTCAGCCCGACGTGGGTTGAGCAAATTACCGATGCGTTCCAGAGTCGGAAAAATGAAAGACCGCGGCCAGAGGGATGAGATCATCGCTCTGCATCCCGCCGAAAGCGGAATGCAGCTTGGCCGAGCCCTTCTCCACGCCTTGCACAATGCCGGGATTTCCGTTCTATACCAGGATCGCGAGATGAAGACGGTGTGGGCGCGCAACATGCGCGCACCATGGACCTCTGATGCCTCCGACAACAACGGCATCTTGCCGCCGGCGCAGGCAGAGCGTATCGGCGCCGCCAAGCACGACGTCATCGTCTCCGGCAATCCTCAACATCTCGAACTCAGCGTGCCGGCCGATGATGGCGCCCGCTGGTTTCAGGTATGGATCGACGCCGACCGCAGCGAGACCGGCGCGGTGCAGGGCGTCGTGACCACCATGGTCGAAACAACCGAGCAGAAACGCCGGGAGCAGACGCTGAAGGCGCTGCTGCGCGAGGTCAGTCACCGCTCCAAGAACCTTTTGGCCATCATCCAGAGCATCGCCACCCAGACGGGGCGTTATTCCGGCAGCATTGACGATTTCCTGACGCGTTTCCGGGGCCGATTGCAGTCGCTGGCCTCCTCGCAGGACCTAGTTACGTCATCCAACTGGCGGGGAGCGGCGCTGCGCGAGCTGGTTTCCGGTCAGGTCGGAAGGTACGGCGCGGACCCCATGCACAGCCTGCGTTTCCGCGGCGCAAATCCATATCTCAATCCCAATGCTGCCTTGCACATCGGCTTGGCCATGCATGAGCTCGCCGTCAATTCGGTCAGCTATGGCGCGCTGTCGCGCAGCGATGGTTTCGTCGAGGTGACGGCCGATCTGACGGCCGCTTCCGCTGGCGAGCCTGCGCTGTCGCTGACATGGGCCGAAGTGATCGGAGCCAACGACAATCAACGCAGCGAGAAGCGTTTTGGCAGCGTCGCACTTGAACGCGTCGTGCCCACTTCGTTGAATGGAACGGCGACACTTGAGATCACCGGGAACCGCCTCGAATACCGTCTTGTCGTTCCTCACGGCAATTTCGAGACGGATTGAACGAACGGCGGCCGCAGGAAGAAGGCTGGCTGCATCACCCCGCCTTAACCGACTGTTCACCATAAAGTCCGATCCTGTCCGAACGTGCCGATTCAGCGGACATTGATTGAGTTTGGCACAATATGAAAGGAATGGGCCTTGACGGCTGCCGACTTGAACAGACTGGAACAGGCCGCTCGCGTCTCGATGGGCGGTTTTCAGGATCCCGACGTGTCCGCAGCGCCCGCGCCTCGTGCTTTGCCCCTTCGCTTCGCCGCCTTTGCGCTTATGGCCGCGATCGTCCTGACCGCCGCGTCCCAGTTGATCTGATCGAGCTCGCCTCTGCTTGATTCCTTTGAAACCGCGGCCGAGTGCACGGCGGCGCGCCCCCGTTCGCGGTCATCGACCGGCAGGGCCAAGCCCAACATGTCGGCGCCAAATGTCTTGCCGTCGATCCTGCGCTCGAGGACGGCTATGACAGGATTGTCTGGAATGTGCATCCCGACGCCACGCTCGATGCGTCCTTGGAGATTTCCGAGTTCGTGGTAGCATCGAACGGCGCACGTCCGAAAAGACTATCTTAATCAACAATGAAATCGTGCGCGCAGAGGCCGCACTTTCATGCTAGATGGCGGCTGGAGCTTGTTAAAGTGAGGACAAAGTGAGGATGACTCCATGCGGAAGATGATTATTGCCATGGTTGCCGTGGTTGCGGTCAGCGGCTGCACCACCACGGAAGAGAACGTGGGTATCGGCACTGTGGGCGGCGCGCTTATTGGTGGCGCTGTCGGCGGCGGCAAGGGCGCTTTGATCGGCGCTGGCGCTGGTGCGATTGGCGGTCTGCTGGTTCGCCGCCTGCAAAATGGCTACTGCCAATACAGAGATCGTCACGGCCGGATCTACACAGCTCGCTGCAACTAGTTTCGAGTTCCAGGCGAACAGCAAACGCGGAGGCAGACCACCTGTCTCCGCGTTTGCACTTCCAAAGCGCTGTCGCGATGCGGCTCACGAGACGGCGTTTCAAGCCGGCAGCGGAACCTTGATTTCCACGTTCAAGCCGTTTTCGTGAAAATCGCGCCTGATTGTGCCACGCAACTCGCGTGTGACGTTGAGATCGATCAGTCTGGTGCCGAAACCGCTCTTCGCCGGTGTCTCGAGCTTCCTCTGCCCGGCCTCGCGCCAGTTGAGAGCCAATGTCCGGGCTCCGCCGCGGCCTTCGAGCGACCAGTCGACCTTGAGCGCACCGACTGAATTGCCGGTTTCGCCATGCTTCAGCGCATTCGTCGCCAGTTCGTGAAAGACGAGGCCGAGTGCCTGCGTCGTCTTTTCGTCGAGAAGAACCTCCGGTCCCGACAACAGCCCTTCAGGAAGCTCGCTTCCGAACACCTGGCCAAGCTCGATGCGCAGCAGGTCGCCGAGATCGGCTTTCTGCCAGCGTGAGCGCGTCAGCATGTCCTGGGAAGCCGCCATCGCCTGCAGCCGAGCCGAAAATGATGCCGAGAACTCTTGGACGTCGGCGGTGTGCGATGCTGTCTGGCGCGCGATTGCCAGCACCCGCGTGATCGAGTTCTTGATGCGATGCTTCATCTCCTGCAGCATCAGGTCTTTTTCCAGCAGGCTCTTTTCGGTCGTTTCGTGAAGCAGCGAGACCGCCTCATAGGCCCGCTCCTGATAGCGGGCCACCAGCGCGATGGCGCCCGCAAGCAGTAGCCCGAACAATCCGAGCATCACCGGAATGGCACGCGAGGAAGGTTGCGAGAAAGCACTTGTCGGCCTGAACAGGACGACCCACGGCCGACCGGCAACGGTGATCTTGCGGGTGATCAGCAGCCTGTCGCCAAGGGCTGAAACAGGCGGCGTTTCCGACTGGAACAGCAGGTTGTCACTGTTCACAGCGCCGTCATAGATTTCGGTGTTGACCGGCAACAGAGGTGCCCGGCTGAGCGCAGCCTGGAACAGGTCCCGGGAGCGGAAGGCCGCATAGAGGAAGCCGGCAGTCGAAGATCTCGATGCGTTGACGGCGTCCGGCGCGGTTTCGACATTGAGCCGGACGAAGACGAGGAATCCGGTGAAGGTCTGCGCGGCACCCGTATCCTTGCCGAGCTGCACGAGCCCGCTGGCGTGCAGCTGGTCGTCGACCATCGCCTTTTCGATCGCCTCGCGCCGCACCGGCCCGGTGAACATATCATAACCGATGCTGGATTTATTGGACGGGTCCAGCGGCTCGAACAGCACGATGGGCGTACGCCACGGCAAGTTCGTGTCGGGATAGATCGGATGGCTTGCGCCGTGATCGTGCAGGATATCGCGCTCGACCGCCGCCTCGTTTTCAGTTTTCGCCAGGCGGAGGAAGCCGATGCCGCGCAGGCCGGCGAAATTATTGTCGATGTCGAGCGCGTTGAAGAAAGCCTTGAACTCGCCTTGCGAGATACCGCCATTGCGCGCATCGAACAATGCCCGGGTTGAGCGCAGCAGCGACAGGTCCAGGTCGATGCGGCTTTCGATCCGGTTAAGCGCGTCGTCCGCCGTCGCCTCGAATTTTATACGGGCGGCTTCCTGGGTGGCAAAATAGGCAAAACCCGCCATCGTCAGGCTGATCAGCGCGACGGCGATGAAAGCTACGGTCGGAAAGAGTTTCTTCAATTGCCGATACGTCCCGTGGACGGTTCGGCATCTTTATGGGCAACTCCCGACGCCAACACAATGGCGAGGCCAAAGCATGGTGACTGCTGGCACATTTTGGCGACTTGTGATTAGCCGGCTAATTCTCGTTCAGGCCGCGATCTTCAGGGCGCCCGGCCCTGGGATGGCGCCGGGCGGGCACTTGCCGAGGATGATCATACCGAGCACCTCGTCCTGGGTGACATCGGTCGTGCGCGCCGTGCCGACAACCCGACCGTTCTTCATGACGCAGACGCGGTCGGCAAGCTCGAACACGTCATGGATGTCATGGCTGATCAGGAAGATGCCGATGCCGTCGGCCTTGAGCTGCCTGACCAGTTCGCCGACCTGTGCCGTCTCCTGCGGCCCGAGTGCCGCTGTCGGCTCGTCCATGATCAGGATGCGGGCGTTGAACAGGATGGCGCGGGCGATCGCAACCGACTGCCGCTGGCCGCCCGAAAGCTTTACCACCGGCTCCTTGAAGCGTTGGAAGCGCGGATTGAGCCTGCCCATCACCTTGCGCGCCTCAGCCTCCATGGCGACGTCGTCGAGCGTACCCCAGCCGGTCATCAGCTCACGGCCGAGAAACAGGTTGGCAGCCGCGTCGACATTGTCGGCCAGCGCCAGCGTCTGGTAGATCGTCTCGATACCGTACTTCTTGGCGTCGCGGGGATTGGAGATCGAAGCCTCCTCGCCGTTGACGAAAATCTGGCCCGCATCGCGCTTGTAGGCGCCGGACAGGATTTTTATCAACGTCGATTTGCCGGCACCGTTATGGCCGAGCAAAGCCATCACCTCGCCCGGAAAAAGATCGACCGAGGCATCGTCGACGGCGCGAATGCCGCCGAAGGCGATCGAGATGTTGCGCATGTCGATCAGCGGCGTGCCCGTGGGAGCGGTCCTGTCTGCCATGCTCGTTCTCCTCACTAGACCCGTTTGCGATAGACGGTATCGAGCCACACCGCGACCACCAGCACGGCGCCGACAACGATGCTCTGCAGCGGCGAATCGATGCCGAGCAGCACCATGCCGGATTGCAGCGACTGCATCAAAAGCGCGCCGAGCATGGCGCCGAGCACCGTGCCGGAGCCGCCGGCGAGCGACGTGCCGCCGATCACGGCCGCCGCGATGACCAGCAGCTCGTCCAGGGTCCCCAGCGCATTAGTCGACGCGTTGAGGCGCGCCGATGCGATCGCCGCACTGATCGCGGCCAGCACGCCCATGATCATGAACACCTTCATGGTGACCCAGCGTGTGTTGATGCCGGCGAGTTCGGCCGCTTCCGGATTGCCGCCTATGGCAAAGACATAGCGGCCGAAACGGGTGCGTCTGGTGATGAAGGTCATGACGATGCCCGCGGCCACGGCCATCAGCACAGGTATGGCGATGCCGTGGGCGATGAACAACCCGCCCTCGGGAACGGTGATGCCGTTCTGCTGGGCATATTGGCGTACGATGCCGACCGGCCAAGGATAGGAATTGGCGATCCACACGGCGCCGAGGATGGCGGCGCAGGCTATCACGCCGAGCAAGCTTTCCGCCCAGACAGGGCGCAGCGGAAAGTTGAAGCGCTTGCGCTGCGAGCGGCCGTTGAAGAGCATGAAGGCAACGGCCGCGCAGGCGAGGACACCGACGATCCAGCTCCAGGTGGCGCCGATCGAGCCCCGTGGTCCGCCGCCCATCAGCTGGAAGGTCCTGTCCAGCGGCGCAACGGTGCGCCCGCTGGTGATCAGCCACGCCATGCCGCGCCAGACCAGCAATCCGCCGAGCGTCACGATAAAGGCAGGAACCTGGAGATAGGCGATGATGAAACCCTGAAACGCTCCGATAGCCAGGCCGAGCACCAGGCCGGCGGCCAGTGCGATGACCCACAGCCAGGGGCTGCCAAGCTGAAATCCCATGATGCGGACGAGGAATTCGGCCTGCGCCACGCCCATCACCATGCCGATCACGCCTTCCACGGAGCCGACGGAAAGATCGATGTTGCGCATCACGATGACCAGCACCATGCCGGTCACCATGATCGCCACCGACGAGGTCTGCACCGAAAGGTTCCAGAGATTGCGCGGCGTCAGGAAGAGCCCGCCCGACAGTATGTGGATCCCGACCCAGATGACCAGCAGCGCGCCGACCATGCCGAGCATGCGCGTGTCGAGTTCGGTTGCCTTGAGAAATCGGGCAACGACGCCGAGCTCCGATTCCCGCGCCCGGTCTGCCGTCGAGCTGTCGACCGGCGTGTTGGAAGTCGTGTCGGTCATGATGTTTCTCCCGCCGGGTTGCCGTCTGCCGCGGATGCCGGAAGCAGCCTAGAAGTTATCCGCCGGAAGCGGAAAAACAATTCTTTCTTGAAAAAACGCCGCGGCAAGCGGCCGCGGCGTTCGGACTTCTCGGAAACTCGGATCAGTTGCAGACCGGAACAGCGCCCGCCGCCACGCCCGCGCAGACCTCTTCTTTCTTGATCCAGCCGGCGTCGATGACGACGTTGAGGTTGTCCTTGGTGATGGCGACCGGGGTCAGGAACAGGGACTTTACGGTGTTGCCGCCGGGCGTGGTGAAATCCTTCACGCCGGCAATGTCGGTCATCTGCTTGCCGTCGGCCAATTGTGAGGCGATCTCGGCGGCGTTCTTGCCGAGCTCGCGCGCGTCCTTCCACACCGAGACCGTCTGTGTGCCGAGCGCGATGCGATTCAGCGCGGCGTGGTCGCCGTCCTGGCCCGAGACCGGAACCGATCCAGCCAACCCTTGCGCCGTCAGTGCGGCGACGACGCCGCCGGCAGTGCCGTCGTTAGCGGCGACCACCGCATCGACCTTGTTGTCGTTCGCGGTCAGGAACTGTTCCATGTTCTTCTGGGCGTTGGCCGGCAGCCAGCCGTCGGTATAGGCCTCGCCGACATTCCTGATCTTGCCGCTGTCGATGGCGTCCTTCAGCACTTCCATCGAACCGGCAAAAAGGAAATCGGCATTCGGATCGGCGCCCGAGCCCTTGATGAAGACATAGTTGCCTTCCGGCTTCACCTTGAACACGTCGCGGGCCTGCATGCGGCCGACTTCCTTGTTGTCGAAGGTCAGGTAAAAGACGTCCTTGTTCTCGATCAGCCGGTCGTAGCCGACAACCGGAATACCTTCGTCCAGCGCCTTCTGCACGGCCGGCCCTATCGCCGAGGCGTCCTGCGCCAGGATGATCAGTGCGTTGGCGCCCTGCGAGATCAGGCTCTCGACGTCGGTGAGCTGCTTGCCGGGGTTGGACTGTGCGTCGGCGGAAATATACTTGTCGCCTGCGGCCTCGATGGCCGCCTTCATTGCGGCTTCGTCGGTCTTCCAGCGCTCTTCCTGGAAGTTCGACCAGGAAACGCCGATGACCTTGTCCTTAGCCTGCGCCACCGACGCAAGCGCCAGCGTCATGGCGACACCCGCCAGAATGGCGGTCGTGAATTTCTTCATCATATCCTCCCTGCGCCGCGTACGGCGTGACCAATTGGCCCCAAAGGCCAGCTTAGAGGCGCTAATTTTTTCGAGCCTCGAAAAAATACTGGCCCGATCTCCCGCTGCTGTCAACATCGATTCTGATGGATTTTGATGTTGCTGCGAGTTTTTCGAGCTTCGGAATAAACGATGACAGCGCCACCTGCATCTGACACTATTTGCCTCATCTGACACTATTTGTCGGCATTACCGACGGCTTCCGGTTCATGAGCGGCCGCGGCAAACCGGGAGGAAAGCAAAACGATGTCGGTCGGAATCCGCCATGACGATTTGCGCCGGCGCAACCGGGCGATGGTGATCTCGGCCGTGCGCCGGGCCGGCCAGCCATCGCGTACGGAGATCGCCGCAACCACCGGCCTCAGCCATTCGACCATATCGGCGATCTCCTCCGACCTGATACGGGAAGGCATCCTCGCCGAGAGCAAGGCAAGCGAACCCGTTTCGTTGAAACGCGGTCGTCCGCAGGTCGGCCTCGCCCTCAATCCGGAAGCGGCGGCGGTGCTGACCGTGGTGTTGTCGCTGAATTTCCTGTCGGCCGCCATCATCGACTATGCGGGGCAGGTGGTCGCCGAGGAACAGCGCCGGCTGGACACGCTGACCATGCCGCGCGACGAACTGATCCGCGAATGCATGGCCATCGTCCGGCGCCGGCTGGACGATCCAGATCTTGACGTCCGCAGTGTCGCCCGCATCGCCCTGGCGATTCAGGGAATTACCGACTCCCCTGCACGCGCCATGCTGTGGTCGCCGATCACGCCGCAGACGGACATCGCCTTTGCCGACATGCTGGAAGATGAATTCGGCATCCCGGCCACGGTGGAGAACGACTGCAATATGATGGCGGTGGCTTTGCGCTGGCGCGATCCGGATCGCTATCGCGACGACTTCATCGCCATCCTGCTTTCGCACGGCATCGGCATGGGGCTGGTGTTGAAGGGCGAGCTGTTCACCGGCACGCATTCCTCGGGCGGCGAGTTTGGCCACATGATCCATCGTCCGGGCGGCGCGCTCTGCCGTTGCGGGCGGCGCGGCTGCATCGAGGCCTATGCCGGCAATTACGCCATCTGGCGCAACGCCACGCAGATGAGCGAAGACAGCCAACCGGTCGCCGACGTCAGCGACGCCGACATGCGCGCGCTGGCGGTTCGGGCGCGCGAGAAGGACGGGCCGGAACGCGAAGCCTACCGCAAGGCCGGCGAAGCGCTGGGTTTCGGTCTCGGCTCGCTGTTCGCGCTGATCGATCCGGCACCGGTCGCAATGGTCGGCGCCAGTGCCGCCGCCTTTGATCTGATCGAGCCGGCCTTGCGGAAGGCCATCGCCCAGACCGCCGGCGGCCAGCATTCGGGCTCGATCTCCTTCGATACCGAGCCGAACGAATTGCCGCTGATCCGCGAAGGCTGTGCAATGCGGGCGTTAAGCTTCGTCGACCAGCAGATTTTCGCGCCGGGCGCGCAAATGAGGCCCGGCGTCAGAAAGAACGTAGCCTGACTGGGCGGGTCAATCTTCCCTGATCGCGTAGCCGGCACCGCGGATGGTGCGGATGACATCAGGCATGCGGCCGTTGTTGACGGCTTTGCGCAGCCGCCCGACATGCACGTCGACGGTGCGTTCGTCGATATAGATCGTCTCGCCCCAGACATTATCGAGTAACTGGCTGCGCGAGAAGACGCGGCCCGGATGCCGCATCATGAATTCGAGCAGCCGGAATTCGGTCGGCCCGAGCCGGATCTCGGTCTTCTTGCGATACACCCTGTGCGATTCGCGATCGAGCACGATGTCGCCGACCTTCAGCACGCTGGACAGCACTTCCGGCTTGGCGCGGCGCAGCAGCGCCTTGACCCTGGCCATGAATTCCGGTGTCGAAAACGGTTTGACCAGATAGTCGTCGGCGCCGGTCGAAAGACCGCGTACCCGGTCGCTCTCCTCGCCGCGCGCGGTCAGCATGATGATCGGCAGCCGTTCGGTTTCGGGGCGCACCCGCAACCGGCGGCAGAGCTCGATGCCGGAAACCGCTGGTATCATCCAGTCGAGCACCAGAAGATCGGGCACATTCTCCTGCAAACGGATCTCGGCTTCGTCGCCGCGTGTCACCACCTCGACCTGGTAGCCTTCGGATTCGAGATTGTAGCGGAGCAGCACACCCAACGGCTCCTCGTCCTCCACCACCATTATGCGTGGTGCGATCATCGGCTGGGCACCCCCATCATGTCGCCGGTGCGGACATTGTCGTTTCGTCTTGCTTCGGACGATTGACCGGCAATTGCTCGCCGGTCAGCACATAATACGCATTTTCGGCGATGTTGGTGACATGGTCGCCGATCCGCTCCAGATTCTTGGCGCAGAACAGCAGATGCGTGCAAGCGGTGATGTTGCGCGGGTCTTCCATCATGTAGGTCAACAGTTCGCGGAACACCGACGTATATTTGACGTCGATGCGCTCGTCGGCGGCGCGTAGCTTGGCCAACGCGGCCGCATCGCCTGCAGCATACTCCTCGATGACGCCCTGCACCTGGATGAGCACCAGCTGCGCCATCGCATCGATGGAATGCGATAGGTCGCGCGGTGTGACGCTAAGGCCGACCGCACTCACACGCTTGGCGATATTCTTGGCAAGGTCGCCGATGCGTTCGAGATCGCCGGCCATGCGGATCGCCCCGACGACATGGCGCAGATCGTGGGCCATCGGCTGGCGCTTGGCGATCAGGGTGATGGCGCGGTCGTCCAGTTCGCGTTGACGCGCATCCATGATGGCATCGTCGGAAACGACGCGTTGCGCCAGCACGTTGTCAGAATTCAACAGGGCCTTGGTCGCCCCGCCGACCATCGAACCGGCGAGGTCGGCCATGTCGCGGATCAGCTTGCTGATCTGCTCGAGATCCTCGTCGAAAGAAGCGACTGTGTGTTCGCCCATGGTCCTGTCCTTATATGCATGATCGGAACGGCTCAGCCGAAGCGGCCGGTGATGTAATCCTGCGTGCGCTTCTCGCGGGGCGACGTAAAGATCTTCTCGGTCCGGTCGAACTCGACCAGTTCACCCAGATACATGAAGGCGGTCTGGCGCGACACGCGCGCCGCCTGCTGCATGTTGTGGGTGACGATGACGATCGTGTAATCGGCTTGCAACTCGTCTATCAGCTCCTCGATCTTGGCGGTCGACAGCGGGTCGAGTGCCGAAGCCGGCTCATCGAGCAGAATGACTTCCGGCTTCACCGCCACGGTGCGGGCAATGCAAAGCCGCTGCTGCTGGCCGCCTGACAGGCTCAAGCCGCTGGCGTTGAGCTTGTCCTTGACCTCGCCCCACAGCGCGGCCCGCTTCAACGCTTGTTCGACGCGGCCGTCCATTTCGGACTTGCCGAGATTCTCATAGAGCCTGACCCCGAAGGCGATGTTCTCGTAGATCGACATAGGGAACGGCGTCGGCTTCTGGAACACCATGCCGATCTTGGTCCTCAGGAGATTGAGATCCTGCGAGCGGTCGAGAATGTTCTTGCCGTCGAGCAGCACCTGGCCCTCGGCTGTCTGCTTCGGGTAGAGTTCGTAGATGCGGTTGAACACACGCAGCAGCGTCGATTTCCCGCAGCCCGAAGGGCCGATGAAGGCAGTGACGCTGCGCTCGGGCAGCGACAAGGTGATGTCCTTCAACGCCTTGCTCTGGCCGTAGTAGAAGTTGAGGTTCTTGACCTCGATCTTCGTCTTCTCGGCGACCGTTTCGGTCATCGTCATGTCCGGGGACAACATCTGTGTCATCTGTCCTCTCTGCGTCCGGTAAGGCTGCGGGCGAGGATGCTCAAGCCCAGAACCGTCAGGGTGATTATGAGTGCGCCGGTCCACGCCAGTTGCTGCCATTCCTCGTAAGGGCTGAGAGCGAACTGGAAGATGGTCACCGGCAGGCTGGCCATCGGCGCGTTGATATTGCTGCTCCAGAACTGGTTGTTGAGCGCGGTGAAGAGCAGCGGCGCCGTCTCGCCGGAAATGCGTGCTATCGCCAGCAATATGCCGGTGACGATGCCGGACAATGCGGCGCGGTAGGCGACCGAACGGATCACCACCCAACGCGGCGCGCCGATCGCGGCACCGGCTTCACGCAACGCGTTCGGCACCAGGTTGAGCATGTCTTCAGTGGTGCGCACGACCACCGGAATGACCAGGATGGCAAGCGCAACGGCGCCGGCTATGGCCGAGAAATGCCCCATTGGCCGCACCATCAACTCATAGACGAACAAGCCGATGATGATCGAGGGCGCCGACAACAGGATGTCGTTGATGAAGCGCACGACGGTGGTGATGCGCGAGAAACGCCCATATTCGGCCATGTAGGTTCCCGCCAGCACGCCGATCGGCGTGCCGACGACAACGGCGATGATCGTCATCAGCAGGCTGCCCGCGATTGCATTGAGCAGGCCGCCGGCCTCGCCTGGCGGTGGCGTCATCTCGGTGAAGACCGCGAACGAAAGCCCGGCTGTGCCCTTATAGACCAGTGCACCGAGAATGAGCGCCAGCCAGGCAAGCCCGATGCCGGCGGCGACGACGCAAAGCGCCATCATCACCGAATTCCTGGCTTTGCGGCGGCTGTGGAGCGATGAGGATGTCGACATCGGTCAGGCTCCCGTACGGGCGTCGATCCGCATCAGCATATAGCGGGCGGCGGCAAGGATCAGGAAAGTGATGACGAACAGGATCAGGCCGAGCGAAACCAGAGAGGAGGTGTAGAGATCGCCGTCGGCCTCGGTGAATTCATTGGCGATGGTCGCCGAGATCGTCGTGCCCGGCGCGAACAGAGAGGCGCTGATGCGGTGAGCGTTGCCAATGACGAAGGTCACCGCCATGGTTTCGCCGAGCGCGCGGCCGAGGCCAAGCATGACGCCGCCCATGATACCGATGCGGGTATAGGGAATGACCACGCGCCGGGTCACTTCCCAGGTCGTGCAACCGATGCCGTAGGCCGATTCCTTCAGCACCGCCGGCACCGTATCGAAGACGTCCTTGGTGATCGAGGTGATGAAGGGCAGTACCATGATGGCGAGGATCAGCGCCGAGGTTAGAAGGCCGATGCCGTAAGGAGGGCCGGCGAAAAGGCTGGATAGTCCCGGCACGCCGTGGAAGATGTTGATGATGAAGGGCTGTATCGTCGTCTGCAGGAACGGCGCGAACACGAACAGGCCCCAGATGCCGTAGATGATCGAGGGAATGCCGGCCAACAGCTCGACCGCTATGCCGATCGGGCGCCTGAGCGGGCGCGGGCAGAGTTCGGTGAGAAACACGGCAATGCCGATGCCGATCGGAACCGCGATCAGGATGGCGATGGCCGCCGTGACCAGGGTGCCGTAGATCGGCGCCAGCGCGCCAAATTTTTCCGTAACCGGATTCCAGCTCTCAGTCGTCAGGAAAGAGAACCCGAAGGACGACAGGGCCTGCCATGAGCCGGCAAACAGCGAGATTGCGACACCACCGAGGATGACCAGCACAAGAATTGCGGAAGCGCGGGTGAGTCCGCGGAATATGGCGTCTGTGAGCGCGAAGCGCCGCACCGTAGCTTCCCTGGCCCGGGCTGCAGATGATAGCATGGCATCGGAAGCGATGGTCATTGGGTCCTCGCGATTGAAGGCAACAGGGAGGGCGCCGTCGACGCCCTCCCTGGAGGAGATTACATAGCCGAGTAGAGCGGCTTGCCGTCGCTGCCGACGACTTCCTTGGCCCACATGGCCTTGACGCTCTCGACCACCTTGTCGGGCATCGGAACGTAGTCCAGCTCGCCGGCCATCTCGTCGCCCTTGTCGTATGCCCAGGCGAAGAATTTGAGCGCTTCGCCGGTGGTCGCGGCATCGTCCGGCTTCTTGTACAGGAGGATCCACGTTGCCGCCGTCATCGGCCAGGACTCGGCGCCCGGCTCGTTGGCGAGGATGACGCCATAGCCCGGCTGCGAGCTCCAGTCGGCATTGGCCGCTGCCGCCGAGAATGCCGCCGCGGTGGGTTCGACCTTCTTGCCGTCCTTGTTGATCATGTCGGTGTGGGTGAGCTTGTTCTGCTTGGCATAGGCGTATTCGACATAGCCGATCGCGCCGCCGGTCTGGGAGACGTTGTTGGCAACGCCCTCATTGCCCTTGGCGCCGATGCCCACGGGCCATTCCACGGCCTTGTCGACGCCGACCTTTTCTTTCCAGTCCGCGCTGACGTCGCCGAGGTAGTATGTGAAGTTGAACGTCGTGCCCGACCCATCAGAACGGTGAACGACCGCGATCGCCTGCGAAGGCAGCTTGACGTCGGGATTGAGCTTCTTGATCGCCTCGTCATCCCAGCTCGTGATCTTGCCGAGGAAGATGTCGGCCAGCGTCGGGCCGTCGAGAACCAACTCGCCCGGCCTGATGCCTTCGAGGTTGACGACGGGAACGATGCCGCCCATCACCATCGGGAACTGAGCCAATCCGGACGATTCAAGCTCTTCGCCTTTCAGCGGCGCATCAGAAGCGCCGAAGGTAACGGTCTTGGCTTTGATCTGCTTGATGCCGCCGCCGGAACCGATCGACTGATAGTTAAGCCCAATGCCGGTGTCTTTCTTGTAGGTGTCGGCCCACTTCGCATAGATCGGGTAGGGGAAGGTGGCGCCGGCGCCAGAGATGTCCGCGGCGAGCGCGGCGGACAGGGTGAGGGTAGTCGTCGCCGCAGCCATTGCAATCGCAACGGCCGCCGAGCGGATGAAATGTCTCATGTGGCCTGCTCCTGTTCGGAATATGGTCTCTCGGCGCCATTCCTCCGGCGCCCGCTGAGGCCAATAGCCCCCGATTATTACAGTCGCATGACAGTTTCATGTCGCTCCGGTAACGTCGTCCAGCCGGGTTAAGAAGGAACGGCCGCGGGCTTTGTCGGCATGGGCCGCGGTTTGCCGCTGGAATCAGCAGCTTGCGTGAATTCCGGCCGGCTTTGTCCGCTCGACGATAGCAGCCACTGACCTTGAGAAGAAAAAAGCCGGACGGGAGCGCGTTGCATGCAGCCAGAACGTGTCATGGCCGCGCCATCGCCGAAACAGGTCCGTTGGGGTAAATCTGACCCTGTTTCTTGCCGGCGGTCGCTGCTCCCGCCCGTAACTGGAGGAGCGGAACTTCGAATATCCCATTGTCGCGACTGAGCGCGCCATTGGGTATGGTGCGATCGCACCATGGCCTTACGCTGGAAGCGGTGACGAATCGCAAGGTTTTAACTCGCCTCGCGCTGGACCTCCATCCGCGCCCGACCCGGCGCTCGATCTTTCGAGCGGGGCCTTCGACTGGAAGTGCGACGATTTCTACTTCACCTTACCTACTCCCTCTGCACTATTCCGCCGGTTGTCGGTTGGGCCGAAGCAGCGTTATAAGCTTGCAGGGGTGTTGCTGATGTTTCGACGGATTCTGCCTGTCTTCCTGTGCCTGGCGCTGCTTCTGGGAACCGGCTGCGCGCGCAGCTATGACGGCACCGTGATCATTCCCAAGCCGCTCGATGTTCGCCGTTTCTGGGACCGGCCTTCTCCGCAGGCGCAAGCCGAACAGTCGCAGCTGGAGACCGATGTCTTTCCTGTGGCGCCTCAAACGCCGAAAAGGCCGGCGGTGCGCCGGAGCGCAGCTTCCGTTGCAGCGCCACGAAGGAAGGTCGCCAATCCGCCCATGCTGTCATCGGAGCCGGCGAAGCCGCTCACCTGCAGGAATGTCAGCCAGCCCGGCAAACGGGCCCGCATGGTCTGCGAATAACCAACCGGCCGTCGGTCGATGCGTGCGGCTGTAGGCCTTGAAGCGGCTATCCGGCCAGCCGTTCGCCGTCTCGGGACATCG
The DNA here is from genome assembly GCF_040318975.1 of Mesorhizobium sp. M0983. Classification (NCBI taxonomy): domain Bacteria; kingdom Pseudomonadati; phylum Pseudomonadota; class Alphaproteobacteria; order Hyphomicrobiales; family Phyllobacteriaceae; genus Mesorhizobium; species Mesorhizobium sp. M0983. The sequence continues at coordinate 80,979 of NZ_JAMYNH010000003.1, forward strand.
CCTGCCTTGGTCAGTCCGCCGGGAAAAAGGCCGGCCCGACCACTCTCACCGGCCGCGCGCCGATCGCTCTTTCGACCGACTGATGCTGGGCAGCCCCTGGTACCTCGGCAACCGGCGTTTTTTCCCCTGCGAGAGCGGTACCGGCGGTTTGGATCCCGGATTCAGGAATTTCCGCGACGATGCCAAAATCCGGCTTTGCCGTCGGCAACGGAATGATGGCGTTGCTCATGTTGGCCGGTGTCACGGTTCGTGCCCTGAGTTCGGCGACGCGCTGGTAATAGCGCTTGACATCGCAGGCCTTGAAGTTCGCGTCGTCGCGGTACCTGAAGGCGGTCGCAAGCTCCACATAGGGCTTTTGCGTCTCGAGCGCGATCATCTCTTCGGTCTCGCGGGTGGCATCGCTCAGCGTATAGAGTTCGACGCCGGCATCGTCGCAGATATAGCGGCACTGATCGACCGTTTCCTTCAGATCGTCGTTCTTGGCGAACTGCGATTTTGGCGCGGGGAAGAAATATCCGTCCGACAAGCGAACGCAAAACAGCATCCGATTGCCACCCATTATTGCGCCTGCGGACTGAGGTTTTGGTGCTGTGCGCTGCTGTGCCTGCGGCTGGTTCTGCTGCGCCTGCTGCTTCTTGGCAGCGGGGGCGGCGCAGCCTAGCGCGACGAACCTGGCCTTCAGGCCGGAGGTGTCCCTGCCCGAATTCGACAGTCTGGCGATCTGCCGTTGCACCTCCGCCTTGCTGCTTACGAGGTCGGCGCAGGGGTTGAAGAAGAACCCGGCCGTTTTCGCCGTGCATCGGCGCTGTCTCTCCAGCCTTTGAATCGCGGCGAGTTGCCGGCGTAGTTGGGCAAGCTCGGGGCTGGTCCCGGCGCCACGCCCCGCCGAAAGCAATTGGCTCCTGATCGCGCCGCAGCTATCCGCATAGGAGGAGGACGTGCCGAGCGCAACGGCTATTGCCGACACCAGCATCAGAATCGTGAGAAGCCAGAAGCGTGTCATTGGAGCGACCATTGTCCTTGTTGCGCCGAGAATAGGATTTCTTTGTCGACTATGGTTAAGTACTGGCTAAATCAGTTTTACCTAATTGAAGTAGACCGCACCGCCACCAGAGACTTTAGTTCTAGTGTATTATATCCGCTGGCGTAAATTCAATATTACATTTTTATTTCAAGATTGAGACGAACCGGCAGCAACGCCGGCGAACTCGCGCCACGGCGAAGTTTGAAGCACCCGGCCGGTTCCGCACCGCGATCAATCCGGCGTTACCGGCCGGCCGTTGCTGAAACCTTAGCCCCAAGTTCGGCGTTGAGCGGCCAAAGGAGGAGACCGCAAAATGTCGATTCATTTCACTGTCGCGGGCCTGACCAGGAATCTGTTCCATTCACTTGGGCTGGACCATGAACGCACACCGAGGCCGCTCGACCACGAGCAGAGGCTTTTGCTGGAGTGCTATCTCGCCGGCCAGATTCCGGAATCGGCCTGGAGCGACTATGTCTTCGAAATGCCGGAACTGGCGCGACATGTCGAGGCCAGACGAAGCCGCCACTAAAGCGCATCGCGGTCGATGGGGCCTCATGCGACGCGCTTAGGTTCTTGTTTCATGCATGTCGTTGTCGCAAAACCGCTGCACACTTTTGCTCGACATGCGCTAGATCCCGAAAAGTGGAATCCGGTTGTCGGAAAAGATCAAGGCGAAGCCTGCACTCGCGTTGCAGGCTGTTTTTGTTTGGGCGAGTTGAATTGCAGAGTGAACACCTTGCCCGGGATGCCTTCAGCCAGCGCCGGTGAAAGGCTCAACGGCAGGCAGTGGTCCACGGCCGCAATCGCCGCATCGACAAAAGCTTGCCGCGCCTTCTCGTCGCCGGCCACGCGGATGGCAGTCGGCTTGGGCCGGCCGATCAGCGTGCCATTGCGCCTGAAGCTGAAGCTCAGGGTGACGGTGGAATTCCCGGCATTCGCTGGCGGGGTCCAGCACGCCTGGATGGCAGCCCCGACCTCGGGCATGGTGTTGAGCGTCGCTGCATTCGATTGACCGGCTGTGCCCGCCAGCATGGCGCCTGCAATCACCACCATTCCAGCAATGCTTTTCATGACAGGGCCTCTGTCCTTGAACCGCCCTCGAGGACTTGACTAACTTCGATGGTAGGGCCGACATCGGCGATGACAAGGTGCCAGCAACGCGCTTCATCAGCCATGCAGGCGTCGGGAAGCGCCGTCGACCGCAACTTCGGCAGGGCTGCAACAAGCAAAAGGCCGGCGAGCAGCCGACCTTTGCTTTCCATCCGCGCCAGTACATCCGTGGTCGCGGGCTGGAGGTGGATACAGTAGAAAGGGTTTCGGTTAACGAAACCTTAAGCTCCCCACATCGTGCAAACAGGGGAGAGTAAAAAGAATTACCCCAGATCGTTACCGGCTCCTGCAGAACGTACGGACGATCGCCGGCCTGCACGTGCCTCAGGCGTTGGCCTGCGACCGCACATAGGCGATATAGCCGCGCACATCGCCGGCCGGCTCGGCATAGGCCTTGCCGAGCTTCTTCTCGATCGCCGTCATATAGTCTTTTGCCCATTGGGGCAGCGCATAGTCGATGACGGCGAGGAACTCGAGCGTCGCCGCCAGACGGATGTCGGCGATCGACGGGTTCTTGCCGCCGATGAACGGCTTGCCGTTCCTGAAGAAGCTGTGAAAGACCTCCAGCGGCTCGGCAATTGCGGCCGCCGCGGCCTTCTGGGCTTCCGATTTTCTGTCGGGATGAGCGTCGCTGTGGCCGACCTCGCCGGCATATTGCGGGAAATTCAGTGCTGGATAGGTGGCGCGCGCCACATAGGGGTAGAGCGTGCCGATCAGGTAGAACATGGCACTGTCGATCATTGCCCGCTTGGCGGGTTCCTTAGGGTACAATTTTTCCAGCCGGTGCTTGTTGGCGAGGTACTGCATGATGGCGCAGCTTTCCCACAAGACACCTCTCGGCAGGCCCTTGTCCTCGATCATCGGGGTCAGGTGGGCCGGGTTTCGCGCCATATATTCAGGCGAGCGCGTGTGGCCCCATACGTCGGTCTCGGAATGGTCGAGCCCGGCCGCGCGCGCAAACACCCGTACGCTCATATTGTTGACGCTCGGCTTCAGCATGCTGAGCATCAGCGCGGGTTTTTTCGCTGATTTCGCTACGGCCTTCCGCGCGGACTTCGCGGATGCCTTGGCTGCAGGTTTTGCGGCGGCTTTCGTTGCCGACTTGGCGGACGCTTTCGACGCCTTGGCAGCAGGCTTTGTCGCGGCCTTGGCAGCTGGTTTCGGAGCGGCCTTGGCGGCCGGCTTCTTCGCACTCTTCGTTGTCGTCTTTGCCATTGTGTCCTCCCTTTGTTTGGCCTGTCGTCAGTATGGATCTTTCGGAGCGCGGTCTTCCGACAAGGTCGCGCGGGAGCGCTCGACAAGCGCCTGGATCGCGTCGGCGAGATGCACCTCGGCTATTGCGTAGTCGCCGCGCGCGACGCGGATCTTGTGCGCCTGCATCAACACGTCGGCATGGGTGAAGCCCGCCGGCGGCTCGAAACGGTAGGAGGCGAGCTCGATCAGCAGGCCGAGCGGATCCTCGAAGTAGATCGAGTCCATGAAGCCGCGATCCTTGACGCCGCTGTGCTTGATGGCGCGCTCGTCGAGCCGGCCGACCGCCTGCAAAAAGGTGACGCGCGACACCGCGAAAGCGATGTGATGGACGCAGCCCGTATCGGTTGGCGTGCGCCGCTTGACCGGCGTGCGGCTCTCGTCGGTGAAGACGGTGATCAGCCGGCCGTCGCCCGGATCGAAATAAAGATGGCTTTCGCTGGCTTTGTCGAGGTTGGGCTGCTCGAAGATGAAAGGCATGCCGAGCACGCCTTCCCAGAAATCGATGGAGCTCTGGCGATCGGCGCCGACCAGCGTGATGTGATGGACGCCTTGTGATTGCAGCTTCTGCATCTGACTCCTCCCGGCCACGCCGTCTTGCCGCCGAACGGAAGTTCGGATGCCCAGTCGCGCTTGGATCAGCGCCCGGCATGTGACCGCGCCCGGCCTCGCTCGCCTGCGCTCCGCATTCCGCATCCTGCAGGAGTGCGGCCGGAGCTTTGATGAACGGATGCTAATTCAATCCGAGGCGTTGCGCCAGAAGCGCTGAGTTTCAAGAACTCCACGCAGGCGCCAAGAGCGGCACCGGGATCGCGGACGCCTTCGCCGAGCTCGCCGAAACGATCCGTCGCCGGCAGCTGTAATGGTGCGGCAGCCCGCAGGTCGCTGGGTTTCCCGAGCGGCCGGTTTGGCGACGGCAGGTCAAAGGGGCCTCGTTGACGCATGCCGCGCCTGGTTCGGATTACGGGCATCCGCGGCCCTTAGATGAAAATCACATATTCTTCATCGGCACGTCGGGATCGACATGTCCCCCATCGGCAGTGATCTTCAGCCGTGAGAGGTAGTGCTCCCATCCCCTTCGGTGGCTGTCACGCTCCTTTGCGTTCGGCAGTCCGCTGTGCGTGAAGCGGATCAGTGTCCCCGCATCCCTCGCGATCAGGTCGATCTCGACATGGCTGGAGCCGGGCGGCACGGTCTCGTTGTCTTCCCAGCCAAAACTGTAGGCAAGACGGTGGACCGGGATCACCTCGGTGAACTCACCGCGGGCCATATGGCGACCACCGACATTGACGAGGAACAGACCGCCCGGCGATGCATCCAAATTCGCTTCGGTCCCGATCCATCGCACGATCTGGTCCGGATCCGTCAAAAGCGCGAACACGGTCGCTTGTGGCGCGGCGACCTCAATCTCTGTGTAAACCGATTCCGCCATCGCTCACTCCAGGTCACATCCGCATCGAATACCGTGCATGATTGAAGCGAATGTGGGGAGTTGCAAGAAGATGTTCGAGGCGTAAGCATAAGCCTGTGCCGAGTGACCTTCTGCCGATGCTTCTCGCAAACTCGCTTTCATTCCTTCTGGACGACGCCGCGCATATTGGCGACGGTGGGCGACTTCTATTGCAGCTCTCAACGCATTTGATGGAAGACGGCCTGCCGATCATCGCCGGCGCGCTGGCGCAGGATGCTCCCGACCCGATCATTTCACGCCGCATCTGGCTCTGGCGAGCGCCTGGGAATGAAGTGGTCGAGGCTTTGGGCATAGGCGCCGACCGCCAGAATGCCGATCCCCGGCTCGTGCTGCGGGAGTGGCTTGGCACGACGCGGGCGATGGTGTTCGACGAGCGAGCGGGCGGTGTCGCACCGACTTTGGTGTGGGCGTTCGATCATACTCCGGATGAGGCGCAGTCAGAGCTGCTGCGGCAAATCTCCCGGTTTGCTGCGGCTCCGATGACCGCACTCGCAGAACGGTCCGCGAAACGCGCATTGCTCGAAGCATATTTGGGAAAGCGCAGTGCAGCACATGTGCTCAACGGTCATTCTCGTCGAGTAAAGGGAGAGACGATACGGGCTGCGCTTCTGTGCGCGGACCTTCGAGGTTTCACCGATCTATCCGAGGTTCATGATGCAGACGAGATCGTATTGGTACTTGATGCCTGGTTCGATTGCGTCGCGGGCGCGGTGCACGCATTTGGTGGTGAGGTTCTCAAGTTTATAGGTGATGGCGTCCTCGCGATTTTCCCGATTGGCGAGCGCGATGCAAATGCCGCATGTGACGCTGCGGTACGCGCCGTGAAGGCCACGCGCGCCGGGATAGATCATCTCAACCAAACTCGGCGCCGCAATGGCGGCCCTGAGCTCGGATATGGCATTGGCCTGCATGTCGGCGAGATACTCTGGGGGAACATCGGCACTGCCGGCAGGTTGGACTTCACCGCGATCGGCAAGGCTGTAAATCTTGTCAGCCGCATCGAAGGGCTGTGCAAGCCGTTGGGACGGACGGTGCTCGCGTCGACAGTGTTCGAGGCAGAAACTACCGAGCCGATGATCGCCATGGGCAGTCATCCGCTCGGAGGAATAGCAGGCGCGCAAACACTTTTCGGCTTGCCGGAATAGATCGAATGGTTGAGCCCGCCGTGGATGTGTCGTTCGCAGCATATCTTGGTATCGTGCGAAGCCATGACTGAGAGAAATTCGAACGGCAAAGAAGCTACGATACTGCAACTGGAGTATGGCGCGTTTAGAGCCCAGCCATGCCGTCGGCATGCTTGCCGATCGCGTCGCCGGGGCCGTGGATAGTGCGCTGAGTCAAATCAGCCGGACAGCTTCAAACGGACGGAAGCCCGAATCCTCGCCAATCAGGCATCGGACATGCGGCGGGCAGCGTCACGGAACGGATAGTCGACACGGACGACGCCATCTTGTTTCCTGAGGACCCAATACTCACATATGTCGCCCCCGTTTCGGGGCCGGGATACTTGAGCTATATTTCAGGGAAGGAGAACAACATGGGTGGCGTTAAGGTGGCAATGAGGCGCTTCCCCGCTGCCGCTATCGCTGGCCCCGAGCCGTGCCATCGGATGAAAGCTGCATCCTTGCCGGTAATGTCCTTCACCGATTTCAACAGGGTTCATGGACCGCTCGAAGCGCCCGATAATGGTCGCAGGTAGGCGATAGCAGCGGCCGGACAATGCTCTTGTGAAGCTGAGGCCGTAGCGTTGGTTTCCCGCTAAACAACGCTACCAGACATTTAAGTACGACCGCGTAGGATCGATGGTCTTGCGAATTTTTGGATTCGGCAACGCGACAGCTACTCCCAGAGGGATATTCCCTCTTGCGTTAAGGCTCGTTGCACAGCCGCTCGCTCCTCCAACCGACGTGCATGAGAGGTCCAAGCGGGGTAGGTATTTCGCATGTCTACGGCCATGCGATTTCCCCACCTGTAGAATACGAGCAAATACGGATCAACTATTGAATAGGACTCTCCTACGGCCCAATCTCGATCCGTCAACTTGGATTCTATAAGCGCAAACGCGGAAGCCAAGTGCTCCTTTCCTTTATGAACCAAGGGCTCGTACATCGATTGATCCGGTAAGAAAAAGTCGGCGCGCCAGATCATTCGGACGGCGACCGCGTGAACCGCACTCGATAGCCAGTTAAACCATTCGATGGAACGGATGATGTTTTCTGCATTCGCTCCCAGGAGCCGCGCGTCTGGATTCGTCAGGCCCAGGTGAAATAAGATTGCCGGCGCTTCAGTGAGAGTGAAATTGTCGGCAATGAGAACAGGGATTCGCCCTTTCGGGTTTAAGCGGTGAAATTCGTCGGTCTTGGCTTCGGGATGACCTGGCGACATCAACGCCAGCGAATAGGGCCTTCCAATCTCCTCCATGACGATGTGAGGTGCAAAAGAGCAAGAGCCTGGCGCAGCATGAAGTGTGTAATGCATCAATTCCTCCGAAAACCGCATCTTACCTGTTTCAATCTGTACTAAGTTGCCAACGACGTCTTGCTGTTGTTTAGCGTACTTCCAACGCTACGGCCTCAAGCTCTTCCGCAGCCGCCATGAAGCGGTCGATCTCGGCCTGTGCAAGTTGCTTGGATGGTTTGGTTCTGGCCATTTTGCGATCTCCGTTAAGTGGATCGCCGCACCGGCGCAAATGAGGACCATATTCCTAATTCGACCGCAAGAGTTATTCTGCCAGATGGTCCTGATCGATCTTGGCAATTACCCCCTCAAGAGCCTGGACTGCGCGCCTCGATATCTCAACATGAGCAGCCGTGGTATCGACTTTTCCCTTGCCTGGCTGAACAGTCCAAATGCCCGTTTTCCCTGCTTCGGCATTGGTGATGAACCGGCGCTCCTCTTCGAGCTGCTGGCTAAGTTCTTCGCGGAAAGCCTTCCACTGGTCTTTCGTTGCGGCCATCGGGTCTCCTTCCTCGCTGCCTTTCGGCTGAAAGTGACGCAGCTCTGCCGGGCGCGCAAGCGCCCCTCAACGGTTTGCCGCCTCCCCGCGAAGGGAGTTAGACCAAGTGTGAGGACGACTCCGTTCTTGTTAGGTAACGATCGACGAAGCTGGGCTCTGCGTCGCCATACACAAATTTCTTCGCTGTGGAGATGGTGGAGATGTTCGTGGCGTCTACCACGCGCCTATCGGGCATCTTAGCGATGTTTTCTGCGATTGACCGCGCGTTTGTTGCGAAAAAGGCGTGACCAGGGGAGATGGGGAGATTTATGAGACATTTCGGACGGTAGAGGTCTCCAATGCGTTCAAGTGGGTCGTCGCCGAGCATGAGAGGCCGACTTGAATTGCTGACGTCGCGTACTGTCCACCAGAAGGAAAGCAGGCGCTCAATTGGCCGGCTCTCGCCGATCATCTTGGACAAGGTTTCCATGCCAGAATTGGCCAATGCACTAGGTGCGTGATTCTGAGCCCATTCGAGTAGGTTTCGTTCGGGTGCGGACCCTTTTGCAGCGTCGAAGTCTGCATCGGGTTCCGAAAGTATTTTTTGCTGCATCTCTTCAATGCGCTTTGATATCGACGCGACAACATGAGGGACACGCAGCAGCGCCGCGTTCAGATAGATCGCCCACCAGTATCGTTCTTCAATGGAGAGCGATTTTGCCCCTCGAACGACCATCTTCTCGAGGATGGGTGCTGCTTTGTCGTCTACGAAACCGAAAACCCGTTCTTCCACAAGGTGGACCTTGTCCGCGGGGACGTGCTCCAAAGCGTAAAGACCTGGGACGTATCCGGTGGCAGCAGGAGCTACCCCCTTTCTAGTCAGTTTTCCATTGTGCTTGATTCTGCCCCATTGTGTCACATAGCCAGCAGTGTCGGCCCACCGCCGGAGGTGAAACTGCGGCACATAGTGATGGTCCCCATCCTTGCTCAACGGTTTTGCTCAACTGCTTGCCAAGCGGCGCGGCTCACGGCGCTCTAGGCACCTCAAAAATGGATCCTACGAATGGCTTGTTTGACCGTTATTTGACGGTTTTACCTGCCGGCCCGCTAAGTAGTTGAAACGATTGGTACGCCCAAGGGGAATCGAACCCCTGTTCCCGCCGTGAGAGGGCGGTGTCCTGACCGCTAGACGATGGGCGCGTTCAAGAACCGGCGATATAGGCTGACGGCTGGGAAAAAGCAACTAGGCTTAAGGCTGCCTGTCGCGCCGGTGAAATATCCGCTGCAAGCCTAGCGTTTTGGCTCGATCAGGTCCCAGAGATTTCCATGGAGATCGGCGAAAACCGCGACCGTGCCATAGGCTTCATGGCGCGGCGCCTCGCGGAACTCGACGCCCTTTTGGAACATCAGCGCATAGTCACGGGCAAACTCGTCGGTTTCGAGGAACAAAAAAACCCGCCCGCCGGTCTGGTTGCCGACGGCGTGCCTTTGCGCATCGCCGGATGCCTCGGCGAGAAGCAGCCGCGCGCCCTGCCCGTTGCCCGGCGTGATCGTGACCCAGCGTTTGCCGCCGCCGAGATCGACATCTTCGGTGAGGACAAAACCCAGCCGGTCGACATACCAGGAGATCGCCTCGTCATAATTTGCGACGACGAGCGCGACCGTGGCAATGCTGCGGTGTTCGGCAAAACCGGTCATTTGTTCCTGATCGAAAAGCGGCCGACGATGCGGCGCTCAGTGGTGTCGTAGACGAAAATGGCGCGGCTGCCGTCGGCCAACTCGGCGTCGATCGACAGGCGATTGCCCGAGAGCGATTGGCTGACCACCCTGGCGCCGACCGGCAGCACGATGTCGCCACTGACCGGCTCGCCTGCCGACACCTGGATGTCGCTCGTCAACGGCGGGGCGGCAGGCGGTGCATTGCGCGCTTTGTAGACAAGCGCCGCGATCACCACCATAAGGGCGAGGAACAGCAGGCCGAGATTGATGGCGACGAAGCGGACGAGCTTCCTCCGCACCTTTTCGACCTCGGGGTCGAGCGGCTTTTCCTCGTCTTCGTCGGCAAGCGGCCGGGCCATGGCAGCAGATTCCGGAACTGTTTTCGATGAGCGCTCATAACGAAGAGGTCAGACAATTAATAGGGGCCAGACAGATCGTGCTGGAGGCCGGCGCCGATGCGGCCGGCCAACGGCTCGACCAATGGCTGGCGGCCAGGCTCGGCCCCGACATGTCGCGCAGCCGGGTGCAGATGCTGATAAAGCAGGGCGCGGTCAGGATCGGCGGCAGGCCAGCCAGCGAGACGAAGCGCAAGATGGCACAAGGTGACAGCGTGTCGGTCGACATGCCGGAGCCGGAACCGGCGGAGCCGCAAGGCGAAGATATTGCGCTGGATGTCCTCTACGAGGACAGCGAGCTGATCGTCATCAACAAGCCGGCCGGGTTGGTCGTGCATCCCGGCGCCGGCAACTGGACCGGCACGCTGGTCAACGCGCTGATCCATCATTGCGGCAACAGCCTGTCGGGCATCGGCGGGGTGAGACGGCCGGGCATCGTCCATCGCCTCGACAAGGAGACCAGTGGCGTCATGGTCGTCGCCAAGACCGATCGCGCCCACAAGGCGTTGTCGGAGGCCTTTGCCGACCACGGCCTGACCGGCGATCTCGAGCGCGCCTATCTGGCGTTGGTCTGGGGCATACCGGCAAGGCCGACGGGGATGGTCGACGCGCCGCTCGGCCGCGCCGCCGACCGGGTACGCCGCGCCGTGGTGCCGCAAGGCCGCGACGATGCCCGCCACGCCATAACGCATTTCACCGTCATTGAGCGCTTTGGCGAGCAGCAGCAGGAATTCGCCACGGCGAGCCTGGTCGAATGCCGGCTGGAAACCGGTCGCACCCACCAGATACGCGTCCACATGGCCCATATCGGCCATCCGGTGATTGGCGACCCCGAATACGGCCAGGCTTTCCGCACCAAGGCCAACCGGTTGCCTGCGCCGCTAACCAGCAAAGTGAAAGCATTTCCGCGACAAGCGTTGCACGCCCGCCTCCTTGCATTTCGGCATCCGGATACCCATTTAACGATGAGGTTCGAAGCACCGATACCGTGGGACATGGAGAACCTCGTCGACGGCTTCCGCAAGCTTTGAACCAACCACCTGAAAACCTGACCGGCGTTGTTCACTTCAGCGTGACACACTGTTTCGTGTTGAACAAATGCCTGTCTTTCTGGTTTTGTTCCTATATATGTCGGTTGGCGCGAATGTGCCTTTGGCATTCGCGCCACATGCCTGCCGCGTTTCGGGGGCATCACTCCAATAGAGAGGGGGCGCTATAATGGCCCAGTCACTACCCAGTATCGTTTCCGGCGAAGGCGGCCTCAGCCGCTACCTGGAAGAAATCCGCCGTTTTCCGATGCTTCAGCCGCAGGAAGAGTACATGCTCGCCAAGCGCTACGCCGAGCATGAGGACACCACGGCTGCGCACAAGCTCGTCACCAGCCACCTTCGGCTCGTCGCCAAGATCGCCATGGGCTATCGCGGCTACGGCCTGCCGATCGGCGAGGTGATCTCGGAAGGCAATGTCGGCCTGATGCAGGCCGTCAAGAAATTCGAACCGGAGCGCGGCTTCCGTCTCGCCACCTATGCGATGTGGTGGATCAAGGCCTCGATCCAGGAATACATCCTGCGCTCGTGGAGCCTGGTCAAGATGGGCACCACCGCCAACCAGAAGCGCCTGTTCTTCAACCTGCGCAAGGTGAAGGGCAAGATCCAGGCGCTCGACGAAGGCGATTTGAAGCCCGACCAGATTACCGAGATCGCCACCCGGCTGAACGTCTCGGAAGCGGAAGTCGTGTCGATGAACCGCCGTCTGTCGGGCGATGCCTCGCTCAATGCGCCCATCCGGGCCAGCGAAGGCGAATCCGGCGAATGGCAGGACTGGCTGGTCGACGATCACGAAAGCCAGGAAGAGATGCTGATCGAGCAGGACGAGCTGGAAAACCGGCGCGGCATGCTGTCGGGCGCTCTTGCCGTGCTCAACGACCGCGAACGCCGCATCTTCGAGGCGCGCCGCCTCGCCGATGAGCCGTTGACGCTGGAAGAGCTGTCGGCCGAGTTCGATATCAGCCGCGAGCGCGTGCGCCAGATCGAGGTGCGCGCCTTCGAGAAGGTGCAGGACGCGGTCAAGGCCGCAGCCAAGCGCCAGATGCAGGCGCTGCGCACCATCGAGGCGCAGCCGGCGGCGTAAAGCCTTCCGATAGAAACAAATAACGGCCGGTAGAAACAAATAACGGCGGCGTCAGGTAACTGGCGCCGCCGTTATTTTAGAAGGTTGCCAGTTCCGCGGCGCCTTCGCGGATGTCCGATCCACTGCCATAAACTGCTCAGTAGCCTCGCCATCGTGTCCGCAGACGATCCCATCGATAGCGGCATTATCGCAATTTTCCCCAAGCTCTGGAAACCGCAACGCTGCAAGCTGTGGCGGCAATGTTCCGGCGCCGACACGGGCTTCCGTCGCAAAATTCCACAAGGCGGCGCTTGCGGCAGGCGGGCGACAACGGGCCGCCGGGGCCGCGCCGGGCAGTTGAACTCGTCTGTTCGGAAACGAAAGGCGATATGACGATGACGATTTCTCCGTTTCTGACCGCTCTCGGATCCGAAGGTCCCCCAGCCGACCGAGCGAAAGACATGGACCTGTATGGATGGCTAATTGGAAGCTGGGAAATGGACACGGTCCACTACCTCGATGACGGGACAATCCAGAAATGGGATGGCGAATGCCATTTTGGCTGGGTGCTCGAAGGCCGCGCGATTCAGGACGTTTGGATCAGGCCCAAGCGCCCTGCGCCGTCGACGATGTATGGCACAACCTTGCGCATCTTCGATCCTGGGATCGATGGCTGGCATATCATATGGAACGACCCGCTCAACCGGGATCACTCGCGCCAGATCGGCCGGGCCGAGGGTAAGGACATTGTCCAGCTCGGCAATGACTCGCGCGGTCTGAAAACTCGATGGCGTTTCACTGAGATCACTGCAACAGCTTCCATTGGATTGGCGAGGAAAGATCTTCCGAGAGCGATCCTTGGCAAATCACGTATGAACATTTAGCCCGCCGAACAAAACCCTGACGCTGGACTAAACACTTAGCTGGCGTCTGCGCCGCTCCTCATCCGGCTGCCGCCACCTTCTCCCGTATGGCGACCTATCGGATTCACACATCGCAAAAATCGAATCAGGATCAATAACTTAATCAATAACTTAGATAACCATCTCGGAACGATGAGCGGGCGCCGAGTTTGAAATGGCATTTGTAGTGCCAGCGACCCATCTCCTCAGAGGCAATCGAGCGGAAATTTCAGATAGCGCCGCCCGTTGGATTCCGGTTCCGGCAGGCGTCCGCCATTCATATTGACCTGCAGCGCGTGCAGGATCAGCCGCGGCATCGGCAACGTCCTGTCGCGGGCTTGGCGGAGCGCGACGAAGTCGGCTTCCGTCTTGCAGCCGGCAACATGGATGTTGCCGCCTTTCTGTTCCGCGACCGTGCTTTCCCAGCGCGCTTCGCGGTCACCCGGCTGGTAGTCGTGACCGACGAACAGACGTGTCTCGTCCGGCAGTGCCAGGATGTCCTCGATCGAACGCCAGAGCCGCTCGGCGCTGCCGCCGGGAAAGTCTGCCCTTGCGGTGCCGCTGTCCGGCATGAACAGCGTGTCGTGGATGAAGGCGGCGTCGCCGATGACGTAAGTAATCGAGGCCAGGGTGTGGCCCGGCGAAAACAGCACTCTTGCCGGAAGGCCGCCGACCGAAAAAGTCGCGCCGTCGGCGAACAGCCTGTCCCATTGCGAACCGTCGGCGGGGAATTCCGGCCAGTTGTAGATCACCTTCCACAATTTCTGGACGTCGATGATCCTCTCGCCGATTGCCGTCGGCGCTCCGGTTCTCCCCCTCAGATAATGGACGGCGGACAAATGGTCGGCATGCGGATGCGTGTCGAGGATCCACTCGACCTCCAGCCCGCTTTCCCTGACGAAGTCGAGCAGGGCGTCGGCGTTTTTCGTTGCCGTTGCACCGGACCTTTCGTCGAAGTCGAGCACCGGATCGATGATGGCGCATTTGCGGGTCGCCATGTCGGCGACCACATACTGGACGGACCCGCTCGGCTTGTCATAGAAGCCGGTGACCTGCGACCTAGCCGATAATGCGTCCAATCCCAGCCCCCTTGATCTCTCACCGTGGCAGGAATGATTTTCTCAGCCACGGCAAATGAAAGGCATGGTTGTCCGTCAACCAGGCGTCGTCAAGCACCCCGTGCTCACACGGCTAGGAAAACCAAAAATTTCTCCGTGCCGCCTCTGCCTGCTCAGGCGGAAGGCTGCTTGGTTTTCCTGAGATATGGCAGGATTGTCTCGTAGGCGCCGAAGCGCTTGATGGCATCCTCATTCGAGACAGCAGCGGTGATGATGACGTCCTCGCCCTGCTTCCAGTTCGCCGGCGTCGCCACCTGGTGCTTGGCGGTCAGTTGCATGGAATCGATGGCGCGCAGGATTTCGTCGAAGTTGCGGCCCGTCGTCATCGGATAGGTGAGGACCAGCTTGATCTTCTTGTCGGGCCCGATGACGTAGACCGAACGCACCGTGGCATTGTCGGCGGGCGTGCGGCCCTCCGAGCTCTCGCCGGCACCCGCCGGCAGCATCTCGTAAAGCTTGGCGACCTTGAGATCCTTGTCGCCGATCAGCGGGTAGTTCACCGAATGGCCGGTCGCCGTCTTGATGTCGTTCTGCCACTTTCCATGGCTTTCGACGGGATCGACCGAGATGCCGATGATCTTAACGTTGCGCTTCCTGAACTCGCCTTCGAGCCCGGCCATCGTGCCGAGTTCGGTTGTGCAAACCGGCGTAAAGTTCTTCGGATGGCTGAACAATACCGCCCAGCCGTCGCCGATCCATTCATGGAAGCTGATCGGTCCTTGCGTGGTCTCAGCGGTGAAGTCCGGCGCGATATCGTTGATGCGGAGGCTCATGACATGTCCCTACCTTGTGAGTGCAGATCGCAGCCGGCGTTGACCGGCGCTGCTTTTGCCTTTCTACCACTCCGGCGTCATCCTTCAAACGGCTGTTGCGCCGGCATCGAGGCCGGCGGCGAAATATTTTCATTGCTTCTCGGCAAATGCAGCAGGAATTTTCGCTGCGCTGGCTCAGGCCTTGCTCACTGCTAACGTCGTCGTCAGGTCTTCCATGCGCTGGGCCAACGCGCCGAGCGCCCCGGTCAGCACGGAATCGTTCTTGTCGGCCTTGGTCAGTGCGTCGTCGCGCGTCTTGCGCAGCGTCAGCACTTCGCTTTCCATGCCCTTGACCCGCTTTTGCAGTTCTGAAAGCTCGTCCATGACCATGATGCCGGCCATCACGGTCAGCCTCTGGTCGCCGATCTCGCCAAAAGAATCCTTCAGATGCGAGACATAGCGGTCGAAGCGCTCGGCAAGATCGATCAGATGCTCTTCCTGGCCCTCGTCGCAGGCCATCCGATACTGCTTGCCGTCGATGGAAACCGTGACTTGTGCCATTGGCCTACCTGTCCAGTACCGCGCGGATGGTCTCCATGGCTGTCACCAGCCTTCGCGACACTTCCTTGTTGGCATCTTCCAGCCGTTCGGCGCGGGCCTCGGAATTGTCGAGTTCCTGCGCCAGCCGCGAGCGGTCGGCGTTCATCCGCTGCACTTCGGCCTCGGCTTCCGAATAGTCCCGCTCGTGCTCGAGCTTGGCCGCGACGGCGTTTTCCAGCCCTTCGATGGCCTTACCCAGCCTGGCAATGACTTCCTTGAGGGTCGTTTCCCCGGTCATGGCTTTCGTCCTGCGCCCTGCCCATCACCGAATCATCCACGTTCAGAACGCGTTATCCCTGAAACATTACGCGCCGTGTGAACCGCACGTCAATAAAGCGATCGCGACTGTCCCCTGCTAACGCTAATGTAAGTGGTGCATGGCCATCACAAGACCGGCAAAAGCACACCGATTTGTTGACTAAAAGGCCGCGCCTGCTATGTGTCGCGCACCCTTTTCAAGGGCTTTCCCAAGGCCCAAACCCCCATTTTGGAGGAAGCATGACCTCGCGCGAACAACATGACCGGATGGCCAATGCGATCCGTTTTCTCGCCATGGACGCCGTCGAGAAGGCAAACTCCGGCCACCCCGGGCTGCCCATGGGCTGTGCCGACATCGCCACCGTGTTGTTCACCCGCTTTCTCAAATACGATCCGAAGAACCCGCATTGGCCGGATCGCGACCGCTTTATCCTGTCGGCCGGCCACGGCTCGATGCTGCTTTACTCGCTGCTCTATCTGACCGGCTACGAAGACATCACCATCGACCAGATCAAGCAGTTCCGCCAATTGGGGTCGAGGACCGCGGGCCACCCGGAATACGGCCATGCCGCCGGCATCGAGACGACGACGGGCCCACTCGGCCAGGGCCTTGCCAATTCGGTCGGTTTCGCGCTCGGCGAGCGCATCATGAATGCCGCTTTCGGCAACGATCTCGTCGACCACTACACCTATGTGCTGGCCGGTGACGGCTGCCTGATGGAAGGCGTGTCCCAGGAAGCCATCGCGCTTGCCGGACATCTGAAGCTGAACAAGCTGATCGTCTTCTGGGACAACAACAACATCTCCATCGACGGCCCAGTGTCGCTGGCCGACAACACCGATCAGGTCGCCCGCTTCCAGGCGTCCGGCTGGAACGCCAGCCATATCGACGGCCAGGACCCGGAAGCGATCGCCTATGCCATTGAAGCGGCCCGCCACTCCGACAAGCCGACGATGATTGCCTGCAAGACGACGATCGGCTTCGGCGCGCCGACCAAGGCCGGTACCAACAAGGCGCATGGCTCGCCGCTCGGCGCCGAGGAAATCGCCGGCGCCAGAAAATTCTTCGGCTGGGATTATCCGCCGTTCGAGGTTCCGGCCGATATCCTCGACGCATGGCGTACCGCCGGCCGGGCCGGCGTCAAGGCGCGCACCGACTGGGAAAGCCGCCTTGCCAAGGCCGACACCAAATTGCGCGGCGAATTCGAACGCCGCATCGGTGGCACGCTGCCGGCCAACTTCGATGCTGTCATTGGCGATTACAAGAAGAAGCTCGCCGCCGACAAGCCGAAGGTCGCCACCCGCAAATCGTCGGAAATGGCGCTGGAGGTCATCAACGGCGCCGTGCCCGAAACCATCGGCGGCTCGGCCGATTTGACCGGCTCCAACAACACCAAGACCAGCCAGACCAAGAACATCACTGCCGACGATTACGGCCAGCGCTATGTCCACTACGGCATTCGCGAGCACGGCATGGCGGCCGCGCTCAACGGGCTGACGCTGCATGGCGGCATTGTCGCCTATGGCGGCACCTTCATGTGCTTTTCCGATTATGCCCGTCCGGCGATGCGGCTTGCCTCGTTGATGGGCATCCGCTCGATCTTCGTCATGACCCATGATTCCATCGGCCTTGGCGAAGACGGCCCGACCCATCAGCCGGTCGAGCATCTGGCAGCACTTCGCGCCATCCCGAACCACAATGTCTTCCGCCCGGCCGACGCGGTGGAAACCGCGGAATGCTGGCAGCTGGCCATTGAATCGGAAAAGACGCCTTCGACTTTGGCGCTGACCCGGCAGAACCTGCCGACGGTACGCAACGACTTCGTTGCGGAAAACCTCTCCAGCCGCGGCGCCTATGAACTTGCCGCCGCAAGTGGCGAGGCGGCGGTGACAATCTTCGCTTCGGGCTCCGAGGTCGAGATCGCCCTGGCCGCGCGCGAGGCGCTGGAAAAGCACGGCCATGCTACCCGCGTCGTCTCGGTGCCGTGCTTCGAATTGTTCGACAAGCAGAGCGCCGACTATCGCAGCAGGATGATCGGCAATGCGCCGCTCAAGATTGCCATCGAAGCCGGCATCCGTCAGGGCTGGGATTATTTCATCGGCACCGAAGGCATCTTTATCGGTATGACCGGCTTCGGCGCCTCCGGCACGATCGAACAGCTCTATCCGCATTTCGGCATCACCGCCGAAGCAACGGTGAAGGCGGCGGAAGCCCGTCTGCACGGCAAATGAAATTAAGCCCCGATCCGCAAAGGCTGGCATAGCGGTTTTGCCGGCCGGCGGAGCACTAATCGATTTAAATCCGAGCCTCGGCGGCTGGATTCTTTGCCCGTCCGCCGTTATGAAGCTGCGGACTTGATCTTCGGCCCCCAACTCCCAGGGAGAGAACAATGACCGTCAGAGTTGCCATCAATGGATTCGGCCGCATCGGCCGCAACATCCTGCGCGCCATCCACGAATCCGGCCGCAAGGATATCGACGTCGTCGCCGTCAACGATCTCGGCCCGGTCGAGACCAACGCGCATCTGCTGCGCTTCGACAGCGTGCATGGCCGCTTTCCGCATGAGGTGACGGTTGACGGCGATCAGATCATCGTCGGCAAGGAAAAATTCAAGGTCACCGCGATCAAGGATCCGACGCAACTGCCGTGGAAGGAACTCGGCATCGACATCGCGCTCGAATGCACCGGCATCTTCACCGCCCGCGACAAGGCCGCCGCCCATCTGACCGCCGGTGCCAAGCGCGTTCTCGTCTCCGCTCCGGCGGAGGGGGCCGACCTGACCGTCGTCTATGGCATCAATCACGACAAGCTGACCAAGGACCACATCGTCATCTCGAACGCCTCCTGCACCACCAACTGCTTGGCGCCGCTGGCGGCCGTGCTGAATGAGGCCGTCGGCATCGAGAAGGGCATGATGACGACGATCCACTCCTATACTGGCGACCAGCCGACGCTGGACACCATGCACAAGGACCTCTACCGCGCCCGCGCCGCCGCGCTTTCGCAGATTCCGACCTCGACCGGTGCCGCCAAGGCCATCGGCCTGGTACTGCCCGAGCTCAAGGGCAAGCTCGACGGCATCTCCATCCGCGTGCCGACCCCGAACGTCTCGCTGGTCGATTTCAAGTTCATCGCCAAGCGGTCGACCACCGTCCAGGAAATCAACGACGCGGTAATCGCCGCTTCGAACGGCAAGCTGAAGGACATCCTTGCCGTCACTCGTCATCCCAATGTTTCTATCGACTTCAACCACGATCCGCACTCCTCGATCGTGGCGCTCGACCAGACGAAGGTCATGGACGGCAATTTCGTTTCGGTGCTGGCCTGGTACGACAATGAGTGGGGCTTCTCCAACCGCATGGGCGACACCGCTGTCGCCTTCGGCAAGACCATCGCCTGATCGCAGAACCATCTTCTCGACTTGGACAACGCCCGGCTCAGTCCGGGCGTTTTTCGTTGCAGCACGCCCCCCCGAGGCAGCCTCCGCTGCTCGGAGGTGCCAAAACATTCGACTATCGGCAGCGTAGGGCGAAAAGCCGCGCTGCTGCCTTGCAGCGGCCATGTCTTCGCCCCACTCTCCCGTGATGCCGGAGCATATCGACTAGGGGCGACCAACGAATGGAGCATGGTATCTATCTGGTGACGCTCGTTGGCGCAGCACTTGTCGTTGCCGCCGCGTTTTCGAGCCTGATCGCCTTCCGTTTCGGCGCCCCCCTCCTGCTGCTGTTTCTCTGCATCGGCCTTGCCACCGGAACCGACGGTCTCGGAATCCATTTCGACAATGCCCGATTTGCCTATTTTGCCGGCTCATTGGCGCTGGCGGTGATCCTTTTCGATTCCGGCTTCGGCACGCCGCTCAATGCCTTGCGGCAGGCGGCCGGGCCGGCGCTGTCGCTGGCGACCTTCGGCGTCCTTTTGACCACTGGCCTGTTCGGCGCCGCCGCCTATTATTTGCTCGACCTGACATGGCTGGAATCCTTCCTGCTCGGTGCCGCCGTCGCCTCGACCGACGCCGCGGCGGTGTTCTTCCTGCTGCGCGCCGGCGAGATCAATTTGCGCGAGCGCGTGCGTTCGACGCTCGAGGTGGAATCCGGCACCAATGACCCGATCGCCATCTTCCTGACCATCACGCTGGTCGAGGTCATCGCCGCCAACACCCACCCCGAGGCCAAGGTGCTGGTTACCGATCTTGCCGTCGGTTTCCTTGTCAACATGGGGCTCGGTGCGGTCATCGGTATTCTCGGCGGCATGGCCATCGTGCGCCTTGTCGATCGCCTCAATCTAGATCACGGCCTGCTGCCGATCTTCGTGCTGACGCTGTCGCTGATGGTGTTTGCCGCCGCCGGCGCCGTCGGCGGCTCCGGCTTCCTGGCGGTCTATCTCGCGGGCCTGATCGCCGGCAATTCCGATATCCGGGCTGTCACCATCCTCAAGCGCTTTCAGGACGGGATGTCGTGGTTGGCGCAGATCATCATGTTCCTGATCCTCGGCCTGTTCGCGACGCCTTCGCAATTTCCGGCGATCCTGGTGCCGGCGGTGCTGCTCGGACTGTTCCTGATATTTGTCGCACGGCCAGTCGCCGTCTGGCTATGCCTGGTGCCGTTCCGTCTGCCACGCCCGGAAGTCGCCTTTGTCTCATGGGTTGGCCTGCGTGGCGCCGTGTCGATCCTGCTTGCTATCACGCCGCTGCTCGGCGGTCTTGAGAACGGCCGCCTCATCTTCAACACCGCCTTCATCATCGTGCTGGTCTCTCTGGTCATCCAGGGATGGACCGTCGGGCCGCTGGCGCGCCGCCTCGGCCTTATCGTGCCGGCCCGCCTGGGACCGCTCGACAAGGTCGAATTGGAACTGCCGGGCTCCGCCCATCATGAGCTTCTTGCCTACCGTGTGGCACCCGGCAGCCCGGTGGCGCGGGGCGAACGCATTCCGCGCTGGGCGCGGCCGTCGCTTGTGCTGCGAGACGGACGCTCGATGCGCTTCCAGGATATGGGCCGGCTGGCGGCTGGCGATCATGTCTACATCTTCGTGCCGGACCGCTATCCGCGCCTGCTCGACAAGCTGTTCGCCAGCCGTGCCGTGGTCGATCCCGAGGATGCGGATTTCTTCGGCGCCTTTGCCGTCGATCCGTCACGCTCCGCCGAGGAACTGGAGACCGCCTACGCGCCGGGCCTGACCGAAGCGGAACGCAAGCTCACCATTGGCGATCTGGTCACGGCGCGGCTCGGCGGCCACGCCGAATATGCCGACCGCGTGCTGCTCGGTCCGATCGAGCTGATCGTCCGCGACGTCGACGACAAGGGCAGGATCACCGGCCTTGGCCTATCCTTCGAGCCGACCGCGCCGGTGGCACGCGTTCCGGTGTTCCTCAGCGCCGGCGAAATCCGCGACCGTATCGCCGCCTTCATCCGCAACCGGCGCAAGCCGGCCGAAGCGCGAGCGGTCGAGGCGGTGGCCGAAATGGAACCGGTTCCGCAGCCCGTGGTGGAAAAGACAACTGGCGAAGGCTGACCGCGTCGACCCGAGCCGCGGAGCCCTGCCGCGAGGCTGAAGAATGGTTCGGCAACTGGCGTGGCGAGTCCATGTGGTCCGACATCGCCGGAAATCATCCCGATCGGCCGGCTGCGAGGGCATCTGGCCGAACAGTCGCCAATTCTCCGTGGCTGTACGGCGCGCCATAGGGGGCAGCTTAATTGTTGCGGGCCGCAACGAACTGCGCCGCTTGTTTCAGAAGCGCGGCTTGTTCGCCATAGGGCTCGAGCAGCGCATGAGCTTGGTCGACGAGGCCATGGAGCTGGTCCCGCGCCCAGTCCGGTCCGTGCAGCGCGACCAGCGTCGCCTTGCCGGCCGCGGCATCCTTGCCGGTTGCCTTGCCCATCTGATGCGCGTCGGCGGTCAGGTCGAGCAGATCGTCGGCAAGCTGAAAGGCAAGCCCGATCGCCGAGCCGAATTCGGCCAGCCTTTCGCGGTCGCGCGACGGCGCGCCGGCAAGGATGGCGCCCGCTTCGCAGGCAAAGCGGATCAGCGCACCGGTTTTCATCGCCTGAAGCCGGATGATGCCAGCCTCGTCCGGCCGGCTTTGTTCGGCCTCGAGATCGAGCATCTGGCCGCCGACCATGCTGCCGGCCCCTGCGGCGCGGGCCAGCGCCAGCACCAGCGCTGCCCTGCGCTCGGCCGGCAGCATTGTCGCCTCGTCGGCAAGGATGTCGAAGGCAAGCGTCAGCAAGGCGTCGCCGGCAAGAATGGCGGTCGCTTCATCGAAAGCCCTGTGCACGGTCGGCTGGCCACGGCGCAAATCATCATCGTCCATGGCCGGCAGATCGTCATGGATGAGCGAATAGCAGTGCACGCATTCGAGCGCCGCCGCGACGCGCAGCGCCGGCTCGACGTCGGCTGAAAACAGTGCAGAACTTTCCATGACCAGGAAGGGGCGCAGTCGTTTGCCGCCGTTCAGCACGCCATGTCGCATCGCGGCCATCAGGCGTTCCGGCCGCGCGATCTCGCCTGAAAGCGTGCGCCCGTCGAGCAACCGCCTCAGCAGCGCCTCGAGTGGAACTGCCCGGGCAATAAGTGCAGCCTCGAACGCCATTTGGTCGTCTTTCGTCATGGTCGGGAGCGGTAGCCGACACTCAGACATTGCGCAAGAAGCCAAGCGCCATTATGCCGGGGGCAGGGAGTAGCGCGGATTGGGTGGCTTGGCGGAACCGATCGTCGATCACGAAACCGAAGGGTTGGACATGGCGAGACCGAGACGCGGCAGCCGCATCGGTCTTCAACGCTGGGTCCGGCGCGGCATCGCTGTCGCCATCGTGCTGGCGCTGATGCCGGTGGTGCTGACCTTTCTGTACCTGCCGTCATTCGTGCACCCGGTTTCGACATTGATGCTGAAGGACCTGGCGACGTTTTCCGGCTACGATCGGCGCTGGGTTTCTATCGACGATGTGGCGCCGGTGCTGGCATATTCGGTCATCATGTCGGAGGACGGGCAGTTCTGTTTCCATCGCGGCGTCGATCTAGGCGAGTTGCGCGGCGTCGTCGACGATGCGCTCGCCGGCGAGATGACGCGTGGCGCCTCGACCATCACCATGCAGACGGTAAAGAACCTTTATCTATGGTCGCGGCCGTTGGGCTCGGTCCGTAAGGTCGTCGAACTGCCGCTGGCCGTCTATTTCGATGCGGTGCTGTCGAAACGGCGGATCATGGAGATCTACCTCAACATCGCCGAATGGGGACCGGGCATCTACGGCATCGAGGCCGCCGCCCAACATCATTTCGGCGTCTCGGCAAAACAGCTGTCGCGCCGACAGGCAGCGCTGCTTGCCGTCACCTTGCCGAACCCGATCGTGCGCAATCCGGCGAAGCCCGGGCCGGGACTGAGGCGGCTTGCCGCGTTGATCGAACGGCGCGCGGGCCGCGCCGGCGCCTATGTCGGCTGCCTGCGATAGTGTCAAAAAAAAACACCGCGACGCTGGCCAAAACGCCATCGGGCGTGTATAGGCAGCCGACTTTCTCAGATTCCGGCCCCTGACGTGGCCCTTTCACGAGGGCCGCCGGGGCGTTTTGACCATGTAGTGGAGCATATCCATGGCCGTTCCGAAACGAAAAACCTCTCCGTCGAAGCGCGGCATGCGCCGTTCCGCCGACGCACTGAAGGCCCCGACCTATGTCGAGGACAAGAACTCCGGCGAGATGCGCCGTCCGCACCATATCGACCTGAAGACCGGCATGTATCGCGGTCGCCAGGTGCTGGAGCCGAAGGAAAGCTGAGACAGCTTTCGACGGTTTATTATTGCAAAAGACCGGCCACTGGCCGGTCTTTTTGCGTTCGTCGACAACTGATCGTGTCGACCGGGGCTGACATTGTTGTTTCACGCCGTCTTTGTCCGTGTTTATGGGCCGCACGAAAATTCTTGACGGCGAACGCCGGGCGCACTCTACAAAGATCAGTCCAACCGGAGCCGCCACATGTTCGGTGCCATTCCGCTGCTGATCGTGCCTTTCATTCTCTACAATCTCGGGCTTCTGGGAATATTCGGCAGCGGCGACGACCCGTGGGCGACCGAAATGTTTTCGGTCCGGATGATGTCGGGCGGGGTGTTCTCGATGACCCTCGGCGATCTCATCGTGCTGATCGCATTGATCTTCTTGTTCGTCGAAGTGGTGAAGTCGACGCGAACGACAAATGCCTCGATCATGGACCACCTTTTGTCGACCTTCGTCTTTGTGGCCTATCTGGTCGAATTCCTGCTGGTGAAGGGCGCCGCCCATTCCGTTTTCTTCACACTGATGGTCATAGCACTGATCGACGTGCTGGCCGGCTTTTCGGTGTCGATGCGGTCGGCCAGCCGCGACATCAACATGAATTAAGGATTCCGGCTCAGCCCGGGTCGGCGGTGAAGCCAGCCGCCTCGATGCCAGCGATGGCTGCCGTTTCATCATTGTCCGACGTATCGCCGGAAATGCCGACGGCGCCGATGATCGTGCCAGCCTTATCGCGGATCAGCACGCCGCCGACGACCGGCAGGACGCGTCCGCCCGACACGTCGGAGACGCCGGCTATCAGATGCGGGCGCTCCTTGGCGAAAGCCTCCACCCGGCGCGAGCCCATGCCGATAGCGAGCGCGCCATAGGCCTTGCCGGCCGACATTTGCGGACGCAGGAACGAGGCGCCGTCCTGACGCTGGAACGAGACCAGATGGGCGCCGGCATCGAGCACCGAGACGCCAAGCGGCCTGAGCTTGAGCTCGGCACCCTTGGCAAAGGCGGCGGCGATGATCTCAAGGGCTTTGTCGAGCGTCAGTGCGGTCATGGCCGCCTCCTAAACGCGCCAGTTATCAACCGGCAGAACAGATCGCGGTGAAAACTGTTCCGCGTACGAAACGAAGCAATGCGATCCAAGGAGCGCCGGCTTATTTCTTCTTGGCGCGGGACTTCTTCACCGGCGCCGGAGGCGCATTGGCCAGGTCTTCCGCTTCCTTGGCGAGGCGCAGCGCCCGCAGCTTGTTGGTTTTGGCCTGGCGAGCGTCGCTCTCGGCGACATATTCCGCCATGGCCTTCTGGCGCACCGTGGCTGCCTCTTCCTGTTTCTTGAAACGCAAATCGGCCCGCGCACGGGCAGTGTCCTTAGAGTTCTCGACCAAGAGCGTTATCCAATCCGGTAAATTATCTTCAGTCCCTTGATAGCAGAGCCAGCCCGCAATTGGGAAAATAAGTTGGTCATGGCGCCGGATCGCACCCGACTCGCTCCGCATTGCGGGCGATCACCGCATCGTATGCGGCCTGCAAGGTCGCGCGCACGGTGGGTCCAGATGGGGCGGGAGACGCACCTAGATGCTCGTGGCGCAACTCGTTCATGAACTTATCCCACATCGGCGGGCCGCCTTTTTCCAGAAGCTCGGCACGGATAGAGAGCTCTTCGCTGACCGGGAGCCAGACGCGGCCCCAGGCGCCGAGATGCGCCAGGATCGGCACCAGCGTAATAGCCATTTCGGTCAGGCTGTAGATCGCCTTCTGCTTGTGGGAGGGATCGTCCGCCTTGGTCAGCATGCTGAGCTCCATCAGCCGTTTCAGCCGGTCGGCGAGGATGTTGGAGGCGATGCCCTCCATCGAGCCATTGAGCAGCTCGCGAAAGTGGCGTCTGCCGCCGAAGATGATGTCGCGAAGGATGATCAGGCTCCACCGATCGCCGAACACTTCGAGCGACAGATTGATCGGACATCCGGACCGGCGATCGATGTTCATGCGAATCTCCAAAAACCGGTTGCATTATCGTATCGGTTTTAATATCGTGCAACCGATTGCAAATTGCAATCAGATTCGCGACCCGAGGAGGAAAGCCATGAGAAACGCCGAACACCCCGAAATCGTATCCCAGACGTTCGGCGATCCGGCACATCCGGCGGTATTGTTGATCATGGGCGCCATGGCTTCCATGCTCTGGTGGCCGGAAGCGTTTTGCCGGAAGCTGGCCGGCGAGGGTCGCTTCGTGGTCCGCTATGACAATCGCGATACCGGCCGTTCGACGAAATACGCGCCGGGCGAGCCGCCTTATACATTCGACGACATGGCGGACGATGCCATCCGCGTCCTTGACGACCAGGGAATCCGAAAGGCGCACGTGGTCGGCATGTCGATGGGCGGCGTGATTGCGCAGCTCGTTGCGTTGAAATACCCGTCGCGTGTCACTTCGCTTACGGTGATCAGCAGCTCGCCCTTGGGCATTGATACGTCGCATCTGCCCGGAACCACCGAGGCCTACAGGAAACATTCGGACGAAGGCGCGAAGGTCGACTGGTCTGACCGTGGCCAGGCGGTCGATTTCATCGTCAAGGACGCGTATGCGCTCACCGGCACCGCACGCTCATTCGACGAGCAGCGCACGCGGGCTTTCGTCGAACAGGATTACGACCGGTCCGGCGGCTTTCTAAGCGCCACCAATCATTTCATGCTCAAGAGCGGCGAAGATGGGAGCGGCGAAGATCGGAGCGGCCAGCACTGGACGGGGCGGCTGCACGAGATGAAGATCCCGCTCCTCGTTATCCACGGCACCGACGATCCGATCTTTCCAGTCGAGCATGGCGCCGCTCTTGCCGACGCGGTCGCCGGCGCAAGGCTGGTCCGGATCGAGAGCGGCGGCCACGAGCTGCATCCCGACGACTGGGCCGCGATCATCGATGCCATCGTCACCCACAGCCAAGCCAAATAGTACCAAGCCTGACCTCAACACCGAATTTCCGCGAGACGAACCACCCAAGGAACGACAACCAATGTCCCTGACTATGCATCTTCATCCACTGGCCTCCTTCTGCTGGAAGCCGCTGATCGCGCTCTATGAGAACGGCACGCCATTCACATCCGTTGTCGTCGATCTCGGCAATGAACAGTCGCGCGCGGCGTTTCTGAAATTGTGGCCGCTCGGCAAGATGCCGGTACTGCGTGATGAAGCGCTGGATCGGACCGTGCCGGAATCGACAATCGTCATCGAATATCTCAACGCGTATTATCCTGGGCCGGCCGAACTGATCCCCGCCGATGTCGATCTCGCTCGCCAGACCCGGCTCGCCGACCGCTTCTATGACTTCTACGTCCAGGAACCGATGCAGAAGATCGTCGGCGACCGGCTGCGGCCGGAGGGCAAGACCGATCCGTTCGGCGTCGAGCAGGCGCGCGCCCAGCTGCGCAGCTCCTACGCCGTCATCGAACAGGACATGCAGTCGAGGACATGGGCGGTGGGCGGGAGCTTCACCATGGCCGACTGCGCCGCCGCCCCCGCGCTGTTCTACGCTAACAAGGTCGAGCCGTTCGGCGACAAATATCCTGCGGTGAGGCGCTATCACGACCGGCTGCTGCGGCGCCCGTCGGTTGCCCGTGTGATCGAGGAAGCGCAGCCCTATTTCAAGCTCTTCCCCTACAACAACGGCTAGAGAGTGGTTCATCGTTTCACGGAAACGCCGAACCGCTCGATCCTTTTGTTTTTTGCGCAATTCCGGACGGAAAACCGTTTCACACTTTTCCTGGAATTGCTCCAGGCCCGAGGCTGCACGAGCTGCCCGACGCGCGGACGACGCCTCTCAGCTTCCGGGTGAACCGAGCTGCTCTGCATCCCAGAACTGGTCGAGCCAGATGTTGAGCTTTAGGAAGCCGGCATTGCTGACCGTATAGACGCGCCTGGTGCCTTCCGGCTTGGCGTTGACCAGCCCGGCATCAAGCAGCACCTTCAGATGCTGCGAAACGGCCGGGCGGGACACCGGCAAGCCAGAGGCCAGTTCGTTGACGGTCTTCGGTCCGCGCCGGAGCTCTTCCAAGAGATAGCGCCGGTTGGGATCGGCAATCGCCATGAAGGCGTCGGAAAGCATCATGCCTTATTTGTGGGGCAAAGCGTCTCGAATCTCAACCGTCGGTTTCAGCTTTTCTGCGCGGGTCGAGCCGCAACGCTTCCGGCGTCACCGAGCGGTCGGCCGGCTGGGTCTTGAAGGCATCGCGGCCTTCGATTGGCACCGGCGCGCGACGGCTGATGCGCAGCAGCGTATAGGCGGCCAGGCAGAGATGCGCCAACGCAGTAGCCAGGAACAGCCCCTCGGGACGCATCCAGCCCATCAGGCCGGCGGCCAGCAGCGGGCCGATCATCGTGCCGAAGCCATAAAGCAGCAGCAGGCCGCCCGACACTTTGACGAAGTCTTCCGATCGGGCATGGTCGTTGGCATGCGCCACCGCGATCGAATAGAGCGTGTAGGCGAAGGCGCCGTAGGCGGCGGTGCAGACGATAACGAAGACGCCGGAGCGCGGTTCGAACAGGAAGATGGCGATGGCGAACAGCGCAGCGCCGAAAGCCGCGCCCGCCAGCACGAAACGACGGTCCGTCGTGTCGGAGAGCCGCCCGGCCGGAAGCTGCATGGCGGCGCCGGCGATGACCACCAGGCTCATCATGAGCGCGATCTCGGCCGTCGAGATGCCGATGCGAGCTCCATAAACGGCACCAAGCGTGCCCCAGGCGCCGTTGGCGATGCCGATCAGCACGCAGGCGATCGCCGACACCGGCGAATTGACGTAGAGCCCTTTGACGTCAAGCGACACGTCCTGCAGCGGCTTGGGGTGCGACGCCGTCGAGACCGCCGTCGGGATCAGTGATAGGCAAAACAGAATGCCGGTGATCATGAATAGCGACGCCGATTTCACATCGCCGCCGGCAACGATCATCTGACCGCCCATGATCGAGGCATAGGTGACCATCATGTAGAGGCCGAAGACGGTGCCGCGGTTTTCGTTGGTGGCCTTCTCGTTCAGCCAGCTTTCGATGACCATGAAAGCACCGGCCATGGTGAAGCCGGTGAAGGCGCGCAGCAGGATCCAGGTATATTCATCAATGATCAGGCCGGTGAGCAGTGCGACGATCGCTCCCGATGCGGCAAAGGCGCCGAAAGCCCTGACATGACCGGCGCGGCGCACGATGCGTGGCGCAAAGAAGCAGCCGGTGACGAAGCCGCCGGCCCAAGCCGTGCCCATCAGGCCGAGCGATGCGGTCGAGAAGCCCTCCACCTGGCCGCGCAGCGGCAACAGCAGCCCGTGCAGCCCGGATGCCGCCAGCAGGAACGCGGTGCCGCGCAGCAGCGAGAGGATCGGTCTGTAGCTTGCGAACATTGTTCAATCCGGCTGGGGTTCGGGGCACAGGTCTGGAGACAGCGGCATTCGGGCTTTTCGGCGGCGTGCCCGAGCTTTTGGAATTGCCCGCAGTACTATCCGCGGCGAAACAGCGCCTCTGCCGCCGACTTGGTGGAGCCCTTGGTCATGAGCTCGGCTTCCAGCCGGGCGATCTCGCCGCGCAGGATGCCGATCCGCTCGGACAATTCATCGACAGAAAGCAGCGACAGATCCTGCCCGATCTCGTGCGGGCGCGCTTTCTTCTTGGGTTCGTCGTCGAAGACCGCCATCGTCGCTCCTCCGTGATTGCCCATTTGCCTGATTTGCCAATGAGCATACATAGGGCAGGGGTATGGATGCAAATGGCCGGCAATAGCTGGCGCTAGAAACCGGCGAAACACGACGGGAAAATTCATGGCGAACGCACAGAAAATTCCGACCAGGATGATGGCGATCGCCATCTCGGAGCCGGGCGGGCCGCGGGTGCTGAAACCGGAAACCCGCGACGTGCCGGTACCCGGCCCTGGCGAGATCCTGATCCGGGTGCGTGCCGCCGGCGTCAACCGGCCCGACGTGCAGCAGCGCAAGGGCGCCTATCCGCCGCCGCCGGGTGCGTCGGATCTGCCGGGCCTGGAAGCGGCGGGCGAAGTCGCCGCCCTCGGCGACGAGATATCGCGCTGGCGCGTCGGCGACCGGGTCTGCGCGCTGACGGCGGGCGGCGGCTATGCCGAATATGTCAAGGTTCATGCCGGCAGCGTGCTGCCGCTGCCCGCCGGCTTTACCTACACCGAAGCGGCGGCGCTGCCGGAAAACTACTTCACTGTTTGGCACAATGTCTTCGAGCGCGGCGGCCTGAAGAGCGGCGAGACGCTGCTCGTGCATGGCGGCTCATCGGGTATCGGAACGACGGCGATCCAGCTTGCTGCCGCTTTCGGCGCTTATGTCGTCACCACCGCCGGCAGCAAGGAGAAATGCGACGCCTGCCTCAAGCTCGGCGCCGACCGGACGGTCAACTACCGCGAGGAGGACTTCGTCGCCGCGGTCAAGGAGGCAACCGGCGGCAAGGGCGCCAACGTGATCCTCGACATGGTCGGCGGCGATTATGTCGCGCGAAACTACGAGGCTGCGGCCGTGGAGGGCCGCATCGTCCAGATCGCGACGCAGGGCGGAGCGGTGGCGAGCGCCGATTTCTTCAAAGTCATGGCCAAGCGGCTCGTGCACACGGGTTCGCTGCTCAGGCCACGCACGGTGGAGTTCAAGGCGGCGGTCGCGGCTGCGCTGGAGGCGCAGGTTTGGCCGCTGCTCGGCACGCGCAAGGTTGCACCGGTGATGGACACGATCTTCCCGCTCAAGGAAGCCTGGCGGGCGCATGAGCGGATGGAGGAGGGTGAGCACATTGGCAAGATTGTGCTCGATGTCGCCTGACGGCCGGTAAACAGGCTGAACGAAGGCTTAATGGTGCAATGCAACAAACGCATTGCCGCCATGCAAAAGCGTCTGTTCAATTTTTCATCGCCGATGCCTATTTACGCGGCATCGAAACGATGGAGGACTACCATGAACCCGATCCGCGCTTTCCGTAACTGGCGCATGTACAACGAAACCGTGCGCGAACTGAACCGGCTGAACGCTCGTCAGCTCAATGATCTCGGCATCAACCGCGGCGACATAGAGAGAATCGCCCGCCAAGGGCTTTGATCTCGAGCACGATCCTGTCCGAAGACCGGGCGCTGCTTTTCCGCAACGCCGAGCCGCGGTTCGGGATCAAGCCTTAGAAGCCAGAGCCGTAGCAGACGGATTTCCGTCGCCGGTTCCGAGCCCGCCCGACCTTGGTCTGGCGGGCTTTGTCTTTTTGAAGCTTTCGACTGCATGGCTTCATGTGCCGACCCTTCGCGGTCTGCTGGTCGCGCCGCCATGCCGTCCTTGACGCGCGCCTGCCAAAAACATTGCGAAATGGCGAGTGAGCAGTTATATAGACCGCGATTTTCCCATTTTGGTGGCTGTAAACCACCGCCCGCGCGGGAACGCGGGCGAACGAGAAGGATTTTTGTAATGGCCAATACGCTGCTGATGCCAAAAGCGACCGCCGTCTGGCTGGTTGACAACACAGCGCTTTCCTTCGAGCAGATCGCGCAGTTCTGCGGACTGCATCCGCTTGAGGTCAAGGCGATCGCCGACGGCGAATCTGCGCAAGGCATCAAGGGTATGGACCCGATCATGACCGGCCAGCTCACTCGCGACGAGATCGCGCGCGCCGAGAAGGACCCGAACCACCGGCTGAAGCTCTCCGACCCCAAGGTGCGGGTGCCGGAATCCAAGCGCAAGGGTCCGCGCTACACTCCGCTGTCCAAGCGCCAGGACCGGCCCAACGCCATCCTCTGGCTGGTGCGCAACCATCCCGAGCTCAAGGATGCGCAGATTTCCCGCCTTGTCGGCACGACGAAGTCGACGATCGACCAGATCCGCGACAGAAAACACTGGAACTCCGCCAATCTCCAGCCGATGGATCCAGTGACGCTCGGCCTGACGTCGCAGATCGACCTCGACATGGAAATCAACCGCGCCTCGCGCGGCCGCGAGCAGGCGCAGCCGGTCGGCGATACGCTGCTGCCGGCCGCCTTGACCGAACGGCTGGTGCCGGCGCCGGAAAAGCCAAAGGACGAGGATCGCGAACTCGACGCCAACGCCGTCTTCGCCAAGCTCTCGGCGCTGAAGTCGAAGGACAAGGATACGGGCGAAGAGGAATAGAGGTCTCGCATCCAAAACAAAAAGCCCGCTTTCAAGCGGGCTTTTTTTTCGATCTTCCGTGTCAGCTTCGCGCCGCCCGGTCCGGTGCCATGCCGTAGTCCTCGCTGCGTTCCACCGCGCGGTAGAAATCGGCGAGCTGCTTGCCGCGCTCCGGCTTGAAGGTGCGGCCGGCGATGACCACGGAGGCGATGCGGTCGATGCGGAAGGCGCGGAAATCGCCGCGCATCTCGCACCAGGCGACCAAGGTCCACACCTTGCCCCAGAACCACAGGCCGAGTGGGCGGATGTCGCGCGCGGTGCTGCGGCCGGCCTCATCCGAATAGTCGATGGTCAGCACCTGACGTTTCTCGATGGACCGCTCAATCAGGTCGATGGCTTCGCGGGCGGCGTCGCTTACCACCCACATCGGCGTGTGGATCTCGGTGCGGGCGATGCGGTCCTTTTCGGCGTCGGGCAGCACGGCGCCGATCTTGACCAGCGCCTCGTCGGCGGCTCGCGCCATGGCCGCGCCGCCAAAGGCGCGCACCATGCGGGCGCCGGCGACCAGCGCGACGATCTCGTCACGCGTGAACATCAGCGGCGGAAGGTCGAAACCCTCCCTCATCATGTAGCCGACACCGGCCTCGCCGTCGATCGGCACGCCGGTCGACTGCAGGTCGGCGATGTCGCGATAGATGGTCCGCTCGGAAACCTCGAGCCACGTGCCCAGCTTCTGGGCGGTGACCAGACGGCCACCGCGCAGGTGCTGCACGATCTGGAAGAGCCTGTCGGCGCGGCGCATCGTATGGTCCCTCGGCGTCTATTGCTCTAGCCCTTCGCGCTTGCGCTGCGCGGCGACGGAGGCCGCGCCGAAGGACAGTTTCCTCGTTGTCGGCGTGCTTGCGTCGAGCACCCGCCAGAACGGCGCAATGTCGCCCAGCGCCATGCCACGCTCAAGATCCTCGTTGGCGGCCTCGGCGACGGTACGCAGATGATAGCCGATGGTGACCGGACATGTCACCTCGGCACCGTGCTCGATGGCGAGCGCGGTGCGCAAAGCCCGGATATCCATATCCATGCCTTCGGGGATGGCGCAGATGAATGCATCGACCTGGCGAGCTGTGGGAACCAGCATCGGCTGGCCTTCGACGACATCAGCGATGGTGCGTGGCGACGGTGTTATGCCGTTGATGCCAGGCGTGTTCAGCCTGTCGGTCCAGCTTTTCATCGATCGTCCTCTCGGCCGTCCGTCTCTGACGGCCATCCCACTATGGCACGAGCCTCCTGACACCATACTGTCAGGAGGCTTCAGCATGCCTGTTTATCGCCGGGCCGCATCCAAACGCCGGGCAGAAAGATTGCCTCAATTGCCGCCATTGTGGCGGTCGCCATACATGTCCGGCCAGCCAATATCCTTGCGGATGTCCGCCGGCAGGGTGTTCATGAAACGCTGGGTGCGGATCTCATTGCGCATCGTCCGGATCTTGTCGACATAGTGCTGCACGCTACGCAGAATGGTAAAACCGTTCATGGCTGGTCTCCTCTCTTTCGATGCAGGCACTATCGCACACCCCTACTGACAGCAGTCTGTCAGGAGGGTGCGGCTCTCGCGACCGGCGTTCCGATTTGTCCACCGAAGTGATCGAACAGTGCTGAAAAGAGGCGTGCCGCGGTGGAAAGACCGCGATCGTGGCGCCGCTTTGACAGCCAGCCGCGATGCTGATCAAAGGCTGCATGTCGAAACTTCTCGCGCTCGTCATCATCGCCATGATGGTCATCCAGCTCATCAAGCCGCTCGGCTGGCCGGGGCTGAAGCGGCGCAGCGATTTCTGGAAGCTGGCGCTGTTGGCTATGGCGGCGATTTCGGTTACGGCGGTGCTCGGGCACTGGACGTAATGCATGTCGCGCAAAAGGTGTGCAGCGGTTTTGCGCCGACGACATGCATAAAACAAAGAACCTAAAGCGCCGCCGCATGAGGCCAATCGAACGCGACGCGCTTTAGTGCCGGCAGCCGCTACGCGACGCCCGGTTCGTTGGCGAGCACCAAGCCGGCCAGATGTTCCGCCCAGGCGCGGTAGCCGGCTTCCGAAGCATGAAATCCATCCGACGCAAAGCCGGCCTCGGCGTCAGTGATCGGCAGGCGGGGCGCCGGTATGGCGCCGCGCTCGAGGCAAAGGCGCTCGCCCATCCGGTTCATCTCGCCGGCGCGGATCTCGAGGATCTTGCCGAGCAGCGGCGGCATTGCCGGCGCCCGGGTGAACTCCAGCACCGGCGACCACACCACGCGCGCCTCCGGCCATTTGGCGCGCAGCGCGTAGAGCAGGCCGCCAAAATCGCGCTTGAAGCGCGGTACCGAATGAAAATTCTTGGTGTCGTTGGTGCCGATGGCGAGCACGATATGCGTCCACGGATCGGCCGACAGATTGGGCAGCACATGATCGCGGATCTGGCCAGAGGTTGCCGAGTTGAAGCCGGCTGCCCGCCAGCGCACGGTGCGGCCGGTGCGTTGCGCAATTAGAACGGCCAGTTGCGCGGCCAATCCGTTTTCGGAATTGCCGATGCCGACTGAGGCGGCGGAGGAATCGCCGAGCACCAGCAGCGAGATTGCCGGCGCCTGGCCTGATATCTCGTGCATGACCGGACCTTGTGCCGGCAGTATGCGGGTGGTGCGGCGACGCACGCCAAGTCCTTGCCAGACATAGACCGGAAAGGCGAGCCAGGTGAGAAGGGTCGGAAAGCGCCGCATGGCAAATCCCTTTTAGGGCACAGCGAACAGCACTTAGCGCATGTTGCACTGAAGGTGAACGACCTTGCAGCGACAGCCTGTCGCCTCAATGGCAGCAGTCATGCGTCCCGGATTGGTCTTCATACTCGTCATGCAGCCGCACCCAGTCGGCGAGGCTATGATGCGGCCCGGTTTCGTTGCGGCCTTTCGGCGTCAGGTCGAGATAGTGATAGGCGCCGATCAGCGGATCGCCGCCTCTGGAGCGCGAGATGAAAGTCAGGAAGATGTCGCCTTTCTCGTCGCGATAGAACACGCTGGTGCCGGGAAGGTCCTTCGATCTCCGCGCGCGCCGCTCGAAATTGTAGGTCGTGTCGCCGGCCGCGATCTGCTTGTCGGTGAATGACACCTGCATATCGAAGTTGAAGTCCGAGGCGTAGGACGACACCCAGTCGAATTTCCAGCCCATGCGCTGCTTGTAGGGCAGAAGCTCGGCCAGCGGCGCCCGCGCCACCACGACAAGCGAAACATCGTGGTGCCTGAGATGCTGGTTGGCGCCGTCGATGTGGTCGGCAAGGAACGAGCAGCCCTCGCAACGATAATCGGCGCCCGGCCCGAACATGAAATGGTAGACGATCAACTGGCTGTTGCCGCCAAACAGGTCGGGCAGTTTCTTTGGCCCTTGCTCGGTCTCGAAGACGTAGTCCTTGCGGATCTTCAGCCATGGCAATTCGCGGCGTTCGGCGGCGACGCGGTCGCGAAAGCGCGTCAATTCCTTTTCGCGCGCCAGATGCGCCTTGTGCGCCTGGAACCAGTCTTCCTGCGAAACGGTCTTGTTGTTTGGCATAGGTCTGCTCCTCTTTTCACGGAGGACGTTCGGCAGCGAGGAATGCCGACACCGAGCTGCATTTCAGTTGCAAGAAAATTGCAGCCCTTGCTGCTTTCAAGCAAAACCCGGGCACGTGGCCCGGGTCGGGAGAAACGCAAGATGGATTCGGTTAAGCGGCTTGCTCCAGCGACGGCTGCCATTGTCCAAGCGCTGCCAGATGGTTCATGTGGGCGCGATGGGCGAAGGCGGCCTGCGCGGCGGCGACGTTCGCCGCCTTGCCGCTCCAGGCCTTCTGCGGAGCGGCCTGCAAGGCGCGGCCGTAGGAGAAGGTCAGCTTCCACGGATGCGGGCCGATGGCGTTGATGGCGTTGAGGTTGGCGGTCGCTTGCTCGTCCGATTGTCCGCCCGAAAGGAAGGCGATGCCTCCGATCGCGGCTGGCACCGTCTCGCGGAACAGTTTTATCGTCCTTTCGGCGACCTCGTCGGGGCTGGTGACCTTGCCCGATTTCTTGCCGGCGAGAACCATGTTTGGCTTCAGGATGGTGCCTTCGAGGACGACGCGGGCCGCATAGAGCTCGGTGTATAGCTTTGTCAGTGTCGCCTTGCTGATCTCGTAGCAAGTGTCGATGTCATGAGCGCCGTCCATCAGCACCTCCGGCTCGACGATCGGCACGATGCCGGCTTCCTGGCAAAGCGCGGCGTAACGGGCGAGCGCATGGGCATTCGAGCCGATCGAGGTGGCGGAAGGCACCCCCTTGGCAACATCGATGTCGATTACCGCGCGCCATTTGGCAAAGCGGGCGCCAAGCTTGTAATAGTCGGCGAGGCGTTCGCGCAGGCCGTCCAGGCCTTCGGTGATGGTATCGCCGGGAAATCTTGCCAGAGGCTTGGCGCCGGCGTCGACCTTGATGCCGGGAATGGCGCCTGATGCCTTGATGATGTCGACCAGCGGCGTGCCGTCGGCGGCCTTCTGGTGGATGGTCTCGTCATAGAGGATAACGCCGGAAATGTACTTGGTCATTGCATCGCTGGCGCGGAACATCATCTCGCGATAGTCGCGGCGGCTGTCGGCGGTCGACTCGACGCCGATGACGTCGAAGCGCTTCTTGATAGTGCCGGAGCTCTCGTCGGCAGCCAGCAGGCCCTTGCCGTTGGCCACCATCGCGGCGGCAATGTCCTCGAGACGTTCGCTCATCGTGCTTCTCCTGAAAGAATTGACCCGTACCCAGCAGACCACCAGAGCAACGCAGGTTCAAGTCGAACCCTTTCGTCGGAGAAGCGCGAATCGATTGAAAATCGCGAGCGCACTGCTTCGCGCTGTTATTAACGCCGCGCTCAGCGCTTCAAGACGTCGACGCCGGGCAAGGGCTTGCCTTCCATCCATTCGAGGAAAGCGCCGCCGGCCGTCGAGACATAGGTGAACTCATCCCTGACGCCGGCATGGTTGAGGGCGGCCACCGTATCGCCGCCGCCGGCCACCGAGACCAGCCTGCCGGCCTTGGTGCGCGCTGCCGCGTGCCTGGCCGTCGCCACCGTCGCATGGTCGAACGGCTCGATCTCGAAGGCGCCGAGCGGCCCGTTCCAGACCAACGTCGAGGCACGGTCGATCCATTCGGCAATGGTTTTCACGGTTTTCGCGCCGACATCGAGGATCATGCCGTCGGCTGGTACGTCTGCAATGGCGACGGTCTCGCTTGCGGCACCGGCCTTGAACTCCCTGGCAACAACGGCGTCGGCGGGCAGGATGATGGCGCAGCCGGCCTCGGCCGCCTCGATCATGATCTGCTTGGCGGTGGTCGCGAGATCGTGCTCGCACAAGGATTTCCCGACGTCGGTGCCGCGTGCCGCGAGAAACGTGTTGGCCATGCCGCCGCCGATGACCAGCGCGTCGACCTTCTTCACCAGGTTCATCAACAAGTCGATCTTGGTCGAGACCTTGGCCCCGCCGACAATGGCGACAACCGGGCGGACGGGATTGCCGAGGCCCTTTTCCAGCGCATCGAGCTCGGCCTGCATGGTGCGCCCGGCGAAGGCCGGCAGCACGTGCGCCAGCCCTTCCGTCGACGAATGGGCGCGGTGCGCAGCGGAGAAGGCGTCGTTGACGAAGATGTCGCCGTTGGCGGCGAGCTTTTCGGTGAAGGCCGGGTCGTTCTTCTCCTCGGCTTTGTAGAAGCGGGTGTTCTCGAGCAGCAGCACATCGCCGCTTTCCATGGCGGCGACGGCGCTCGCGGCCTTGTCGCCGATGCAGTCGGTGGCAAAGCCAACCGGACGGCCGAGCACGTCCGCCGTCGCCTTGGCGATCGGCTCGAGCGAGAATTCCGGCGCCGGTCCATCTTTGGGACGACCGAAATGTGCAAGCAGGATGACCTTGGCGCCCTTGCCGGACAGCTCGGCGATGGTCGGTACAATGCGCTCGATGCGGGTGGCGTCGGTGACCTTGCCCTCAGTGACGGGAACGTTGAGGTCGACACGCACCAGCACACGCTTGCCGCTGATATTGCCGATGTCGTCCAGTGTCTTGAAGTCGGCCATGCTGATCCCTTTCGCGAAAAATCGCGGGGACCTTACCCCGCATCAACGACGATGCAAGACCTGCCTGACGGTTCTGCTTAAGGGTTCACGGAAAATGTGATCGCGTGTCGAAGATGAAGCGCCCAGCGGGAGCGAGATGGGCAGCAACGGCGCGAAACGCGCCGACATATGGCTTTACCGGTTGCGCACCACAATGCATGCGCCGCCGACGCTGTGCAGCTTCTGGCAAATATCGTCGGCCTTGGCTTTGGTGTCGGCGCCGATCCGCACCGCATAGATGCCGCGCCTGCCGATCGGTGTGCGCACCCGGCTGACCACCGGATTGCGACCGCTGAGCAAGGCTGGAAACCGCCGTTTCACATTGCTCCACTGATTGAGCGCCGCGGCGCGGCGGAAATTGCCGGCCACCTGCACGCCCCATGGCTTGATGTTGATCGACGACATCGGCACGGTTCTGGACATGATCACCGGCAGCGTGCGGCAGGCGGCAGCGAAGCTCGCCTTCTTGTCGAGCGGCCGGATGACGCCGGCATACGCGGCATCGGTGAACCTGTCGGCCGGCTCGCCCATGACGTCCAAAACGTAGCTTTCGGTCTCCATCGGCAAGAAGCCGCCGGAATTCAGCCAGCGCGTCACCCGGCTCTCGCCGGCATTGTATGCGGCTGCGGCGAGGCCCAGATTGCCAAAGCCGGTCTTCATTTCGGCGAGGTATTTTGCCGAGGCCGGGATAGCCTGCTCGATATCGAACGAATTGGCGAGCCCGCGCATCTTGGCGGTACCCGGCATGAATTGGGCGATACCCTCCGCACCGACGGGGCTGACCGCATTGGGATCGAAGCGACTCTCCTTCCAGATCAGCCGGGCAAAGAAATCCCGGGGCAGGCCGTTCTGGTCGGCATGCGTCTCGATAAGATCGCAAACTCGATCGATCAGCTTCTGCTTGGCGGGCCGCGGCGGATCGGCCTGGACGGCTGTCGCCCAGCCCAGCCAGCAAATGACAACCAGCGTCGCCCCAAGCAAACGCCGCATCGAACTACTCCGCCGCGGCTTTGCCGTGTTGGCCAAACCGCCGTTCGATGTAGTCGGAAACCATTTTCTCGAAATCCGCGGCGATCGACGGGCCGCGCAGGGTCGCCGCCTTCTTGCCGTCGACGAACACCGGGGCGGTCGGCGTCTCACCGGTTCCGGGCAGCGAAATGCCGATATCGGCATGTTTGGATTCACCCGGACCGTTGACGATGCAACCCATCACCGCGACCTTGAGGTTCTCGACGCCGGGATATTGTTCGCGCCACACCGGCATGTTCTTGCGCAGGTCGGCCTGGATGTTCTGGGCAAGCTCCTGGAACACGGTCGAGGTCGTGCGGCCGCAGCCCGGGCAGGCGGCGACGATCGGCACGAACTGCCGGAAGCCCATGGTCTGCAACAGCTCCTGCGACACCTGCACTTCGCGTGTGCGGTCGCCGTTCGGCTCCGGCGTCAGCGAGATGCGGATGGTGTCGCCGATGCCTTGCTGGAGCAGGATGCCCATCGCAGCCGATGATGCGACAATGCCTTTCGAGCCCATGCCGGCCTCTGTCAGGCCGAGGTGCAGCGCATGGTTGGAACGGGTGGCGAGCTCGGTGTAGACGGCGATCAGATCCTGCACGCCGCTGACCTTGGCCGAGAGGATGATTTTCTCGCGCGCAAGGCCAATCTCTTCGGCCATTTCGGCCGACAGGATCGCCGACTGCACGATCGCTTCGCGCGTCACTTCCTGCGCGGTCAGCGGAAAGCCTTGGGCCTGGTTGTCATCCATCAGCCGGGTCAGCAGCTCCTGGTCGAGCGAACCCCAGTTGACGCCGATGCGCACCGGCTTGTCGTATCGGATCGCCATCTCGACGATCGCCGCGAACTGCCGATCCCTCTTGTCCTTGAAACCGACAT
Organism: Mesorhizobium sp. M0983; assembly: GCF_040318975.1. Lineage (NCBI taxonomy): Bacteria > Pseudomonadati > Pseudomonadota > Alphaproteobacteria > Hyphomicrobiales > Phyllobacteriaceae > Mesorhizobium > Mesorhizobium sp. M0983. The sequence continues at coordinate 120,494 of NZ_JAMYNH010000003.1, forward strand.
TGCCGGGGTTGATGCGGTACTTGGCCAAGGCCTCAGCGCAGGCCGGATGATCGGCCAGGAGCTTGTGGCCGATGTAATGGAAATCGCCGACCAGCGGCACGTCGATCCCGAGCCGCTCCAGTCGCTCGCGGATGGCCGGCACAGCGGCAGCGCTTTCGTCGCGATCGACCGTTATGCGCACGATCTCGGAGCCGGCGCGATGCAGTGCCGCCACTTGCGCCACCGTCTGGTCGACATCGGCCGTGTCGGTGTTGGTCATCGACTGGACGACGACTGGGGCGCCGCCGCCGACCATCACGCCGCCGACGTCGACACCGACCGACCTGCGGCGCGGGAAGGGTGAGGAAAAATATCCGGTCATGCCGGCTGCCTTTAATCTTGAAGGTCCGGGCATGAGGTGGAGGAGCAAAGATGGCTTGTCAATGGCGACTGGCGCGCAGACCTAGCAAATCGGAAATGACAAGACGGCAGCTTGCCGCAAATCCATAAGCGTTTCCGGCAGCATAGAGACATGCCACCGGAAAGAAATCGCGCGCCAGGCGGCGCAGCTAGTCCTGGATGGGCGTCAGTGCGTCGTCGGTTTCGCCTTCAGTTTTTCAATCTCGTCCTTGAGCGCCAGCTTGCGCCGCTTGAGATTCACGATTTCGAGGTCGTCTACCGACGGATGGGTCATCGCATCGTCGATTTCGCGTTCGATGTCGCCGTGTTTCCGCTGCAGCTCATCAAGATGGGATGCAAGAGACATGATTGGTTCTCCCTTTCATGGTTTCCTCGGATTGCAGCCGTCATGGCACGTCCACCGCAGGCTCGCTTCTGTGACGGCATAATGACAGTGTGCCACCATCGCGCACCGATGTCGAATGCTGCGTGGTAGCATTCCACGACAATATGAAATGTGGTATGGGCTGCGCGCCGGTGCAAGAAGACCCCCGGTCCCGCCCAATCAGGCCCATAGTTTGGGCGCCGCAGACGTGCAGACGGTAAAAATGTCCGATCAGGAACAGGCAGATATCCGCCTCGAATATTCCCGGCTGAAGCAGGAACACGCCGATTTCGACGCGGCCATCAATGCGATGATCGCCATGAATTGCGACCCGCTGCAGATCCAGCGCATGAAGAAAAAGAAGCTTTTCCTGAAGGACAGGCTGATGGCGCTGGAAGACAAGATCATTCCAGACATTATCGCTTGAATGGACGCCGGCGCTGGCCTGCTGAAAAGGCGGCCTATGCCGCGATCGAAAGCCGCGCGGCGCGCTCGAGCAACAGCTCTATCAGGTCATCGGTCTTTTCGGTCGAGGTATCGATGGGAACCACCAGGCACATCGTCGCCTCGACCCTGCCCGGCGCCGAAAAGACCGGCGCGGCCAGGCATTTCGTGTAGGCATCGACAAGGCCGGAGGTGACGCAGTAGCCGGCCGACTTGGCCACCGCGATATCGGCTATGAAATCGTCGAGCTGCAACCTGCGGCCGTCCGGCAGTACGAGGTCGTCTTCCGAGACCATATCCTCGATCGCTGCCCTGTCGAAGCCGGCGAGGAGCAGCCGCCCGGAAGCTGTCCAGGGAAGCGGTATTTGCAGACCCGTCGCCGAGCTGATCCTGAATGGCCTGGTTCCCGGGCTTGAATGGACGATGGTGTAGCGGCCGCTTTGCAGCATGCACAGCTCCGAGGTCTCGCCGGACTCGCGTGACAGATGGTCGACTTCCTGCCGCCCTCGCCTGAGCAGGTCGTTGCCCCGCACATAGTCCATTCCGTAGAGATAGAGCTTCTTTCCAAAATAGACCCGATTGCCGTCTCCGGCCATCTCCAGCAGGCCTGCGTCGACCAGCGAGCGCACCAGCGTATAGGTCGTCGACCGCGGTGCGTTCACCCCTCTGGCAAGATCGCCAATGCCGATCGCGCGCTGGGTCGCGTGGAGAAACTCCAGAATCTGGAGGACCCGGTTGAGGCCCTTCTCCCGCGAGCCCGAATTCTTGTCTTCGTCCAGACCGGCGTCCGGTCGAGCGGCCAAGGCATTGCCTTCTTGCATTATCGATTCCTGATGTTAATCTGTCTTGTACAGAGTACAGGCGTCCCTTGTAAGGGACAATGACGTCAGTTGCAACCGATGCCTGCGCTGCTGGTCCAACGGGGAACACAACACGAAGGAGGTCGCCGTGAACGACACATCCAAAAGGCGTGAATTTCTGAAACTGGGAATGGCCGGGCTTGCAACGGCCGGAGTGATGAGTGCCGCCACTGCGGTCGATGTCCAGAAAGCTGCGGCCCAGGCAGCGCCTGACAGCCTGCTGCGCACCGTTCTCGAGCGCGGCAAGGTGATCGTCGGCACCGGCAGCACCAACGCGCCCTGGCACTTCGAGAACGATGCCGGCGAACTGGTGGGCATGGACATAACCATGGGTCGCATTCTCGCCAAGGGGCTTTTCGACGATCCGACCAAAGTCGAATTCGTCATGCAGGATCCGGCTCAGCGCATTCCGAACGTGACCACCAACAAGGTCGACATCACCATCCAGTTCATGACCATGACCGCCCAGCGCTCGCAGCTGATCCACTTCTCCAGGCCCTACTATGTCGAAGGCATCGCCTTGCTGACCCTTCCGAACGCCGAGAATAAGACCTTCGACAAGCTGCTTGCCGCCGGTTCGGCGACCCGGATTTCCATCCTGCAAAACGTCGATGCCGAGGCAAACGTGCGCATCGTCCTGCCGGAGGCGCAGGTGATGCAGATAGACACGCAGGCCAACGTGCTGCAGGCACTGGAATCGAAGCGATCCGACGCCGCCGCCGTCGATCTGTCGACGGTCCGCTGGCTCGCCTCGCGCAATCCGGACAAATACTTCGATGCCGGCAAGAGTTGGTTCTCGATGCTTTATGGTGCCGCACTGCGGCAGGGCGACCTCGACTGGCTGACCTTCGTCAACCAGACCTTCACCATCGCCATGTTCGGCCATGAAACGGCACTCTACGACGCTGCGTTCAAGGATTATTTCGGACAGGAGCCGCCGGCCCGCCATCCTGGATTCCCGGTTATCTGATCCATCAGGCGGAAGGATGCCTCCGGCGCCCTTCCGCCTCGTTCCCGGACTGTCGGCACTAAGCAGGACGCATGGGCTATACCCTCAACTTCAACCTGATCTGGCGGCATTTCGACAAGCTCTGGGGGGGGCTGCTGCTCAGCCTTGAGCTGGCTGTCATCTCCATCGCGATCGGCATCGTCATCGGGCTGCTTCTGGCGGTCTGGTACGTGTCGGCCGGGCGAGCGGTGCGGACCGTCATCGCGGGCTATGTCGAGTTCATCCGCAACGTGCCGCTGATCCTGCTCGTCTACCTGGTCTTCTACGGCCTGCCGACCGTGGTCGATATCGCCTACAGCGCGCAAACCTCGTTCATTGCCACGCTGTCGCTCTACAGCGGCGCCTATCTGGTCGAGGTATTTCGCTCGGGGCTCGAGGCGGTGCCGCGCGGACAGCTCGACGCCGGCAAGGCAATCGGCCTGACACCATGGCAAAGGCTGCTCCATGTGCGCCTGCCGACGATGCTGCGCATAACGCTGCCGGCGCTTTCCAACACTTTCATATCGCTCTTCAAGGACACGTCGGTGGCGTCGGTCATTTCGGTACCCGAGCTCACCTATGGCGCCCAGTGGATCAACTTCAACACGTTCCGCATTGTCGAGGTCTATCTGGTGGTGACTGCGATGTACCTGTTGACCGGCTACGCGCTGCTTTTCGCGCTGCGGCTGGTCGAGCGCCGGTTCAAGGCGGCGCGCTGACATGCTGAGCCAGATCATCTACGCCTTGCCGTTCCTCGCCCAAGGCTTTGCCGTAACCTTGTGGGTGTCGCTGCTGGTCGTAGTGTTATCGCTTATCGCCGGCGTGCTGATGGGTGTCGGCCTCGTCTATGGTCCGGCTCCGCTGCGCTGGGCAGTGCGCATCTTCAGTGACACCATACGCGGCATTCCGATCCTGGTGCTGATCTTCTTCGTCTATTACGGCCTGCCCGCGGTGGGACTGCATCTTGAGTCCTTTTGGGCGGCCGTACTCGCCCTCACCCTCTTCAAGACCGCACAAGTCGTCGAGTATCTCAGGGGCGCCGTCGGCTCGATTCCCAAGGGTCAGTCCGAGGCGGCGATGGCGATCGGGCTGACCTTCCGCCAGCGGCTGGCCTACGTCATTTTTCCGCAAGCGTTCAGGCGCTTCCTGCCGCCCTGGATCAACGGCGTCACCGACGCGGTGAAAGGCAGCGCGCTGGTCTCGCTGCTCGGCATCACCGACCTGATGCAAGCGATCAACCAGGTCATCGGCCGCACCTATGAGGCGATGCCGCTCTACCTCCTCGGCGCGCTCGTCTACTTCGCTGTCAACTACGCCCTCTCCTTGGCCAGCCGGCGGCTGGAGCGGCGTTTCTCCTTCATCCGGGAATAACAAGATGTCCAAAGCCTCGCACGCAAATCCGGCGCTTCTCGATATCTCCGAGGTCTCCAAAGCCTTTGGATCGGTCGAGGTCCTGCGCTCTGTAAGCCTCAAGGTGACACGCGGCGAGGTGGTGACAGTCATCGGGCCATCCGGCAGCGGCAAGACCACGCTGCTGCGCTGCGTCAACTTCCTGGAGAGCTATGATAACGGCTCGATCCGTATCGACGGTAAAGAGGTCGGCTACCGCGAGGCGGGAACACGCCAGCGACGCAGCGAGCGCGACCTGGCGGCGATGCGCGCCGAGACCGGAATGGTGTTCCAGAGCTTCAATCTGTTTCCGCATTTGACTGCGGCCGGCAACATCATGCTCGGCCTGCGCAAGGTGCGCGGCAAGAGCAATGCCGAGGCCCGCACCATTGCCGAGCACTGGCTCGGCCGGGTCGGGCTCGCCCACAAGGCCGACAGTCTGCCGGCCGAGCTTTCCGGCGGCCAGCAGCAGCGCGTCGGCATCGCCCGCGCTGTGGCGATGGAGCCGAAGATCCTGCTCCTCGACGAAATAACCTCGGCGCTCGACCCCGAACTGGTTGGCGAGGTGCTCGAGGTCGTACGCAGCCTCGCCGAAGACGGCATGACGATGCTGATGGTCACGCACGAGATGGCTTTTGCACGCGATGCATCGAGCCGCATCGTTTTCATGGCGGATGGCGGCGTCAGTGCCGTCGGACCTCCCGCCGAGATTCTGGCTGCGGACTTCGACAATGAACGCCTTCGCAGCTTCCTGGCGCGGTTTCGCGCCTCGCATTTTTGACACCGGACGGCGAAAGCTGTCGCAAGGAGCTTTTATGACGCCTTACATCCGGCTCGCGGAATTGGGCCTGACGCTGCCCGAGCCGCCGAAGCCCATCGCCAACTTCGTCACCTATGCCGAGAGCGGACGGCTGATCTTCCTCTCCGGCCAGGGGCCGTTGCGCGCTGATGGCGCGCTCTGCACCGGCAAGGTTGGCGAGGATGTCTCCGTGGAGGAGGCCTATGGGCATGCCCGTCTCACCGGCCTGAACCTGCTCGCCGTCATGCATGCCGCGGCCGGCGACCTCGGCCGCATCGTGCGCGTCGTCAAGCTGCTTGGCTTTGTCAATGCAACGCCGACATTCAGCGAGCACCCCAAGGTGGTGAATGGCTGTTCCGATCTTTTCGCGGCCGTCTTTGATACGCTTGGCGGACACGCCCGTTCCGCGATCGGTGTCGGCTCGCTGCCGGGCAACATCACAGTTGAAATCGAGGCGGTCGTCGAGATCGCCGCCTGAAAACAGGATCTACAGAGATGACGACCTATTCCGCTGACCGTTCCAATACGACAATCCGCGAACGGCTCGGCCTTCGCCCGATCATTAATGTTTCCGGAACGATGACGGCGCTCGGCGCTTCGATCATCGTGCCGGAAGCGATTGCCGCAATGTCGGAAATCGCCTCGCAATGGGTCGAGATGGACGATCTGCAGCGCGCCGCAAGCACGGTGATTGCACGCCTCACCGGCGGCGAGGCCGGCTTTATCACCGCATGCTGCGCCAGCGGCATAACCATGGCGATTGCCGGCGCGATGACCGGAACCAGCCTTCTTGCGATCGAGCGGCTGCCGGACGACACCGTGGGCCTCAAATCGGAGGTCATCGTCCAGCTTGGCCACATCGTCAATTATGGCGCGCCGATCGACCAGTCGATCCGGCTTGCCGGAGCCAAGGCAGTGCCCGCCGGCACGGTCAGCGTTACGCAGGACTATCATGTAGGCGAGGCGATCCAGGACCGGACGGCGGCAGCCCTCTACGTCGTCGCGCACCACACCGTGCAATACGGCATGCTCTCGCTCGAAGAGTTCTGCGAGATCTGCCACGCCAAGGGCGTGCCGGTGATCGTCGACGCCGCCTCGGAATACGATTTGCGCGGCTTTCTGGCGCGCGGCGCCGACATTGTCGTCTATAGCGGGCACAAATTTCTCTCAGGGCCGACAAGCGGCGTCGTTGCCGGCCGCAAGGATCTGGTGCGGGCCGCCTATCTCCAGAACCGCGGCGTTGCGCGGGCCATGAAGGTCGGCAAGGAGAGCATTGCCGGCACCATGGCGGCCCTGGAAGCCTGGGAACGGCGCGACCATGCCGGCATCCGCCAGCGGGAAGAAGCCGCACTGCATCTGTGGCAAACCGCATTGCAGGGCCTGCCCGGCATCGCAGCAAACATCATTCCCGATCCGACCGGAAATCCTCTCGAGCGCCTGCAGGTGTTTGTTGCGCCCGAAAGCCGGTTCACCGCCGCCGGGCTGGCCTCGGCACTGGCGGCGGGTTCGCCCCCCATTATCGTTCGCAACCACGAGGTCGAGCGCGGCCACTTCTTCCTTGATCCGTGCAATCTGCACCCCGGCGAGGCGGAGATCGTCGCCGAGCGCCTGCGGGCGGTGTTGAGCGCTGCTGAGCGGCCCGCGGATGCGATGAAGTCCGCTCGCAAGCAGTCTGCCGGGGCTTTGCGCTGGCCGGATTAGGTAGCGATGGCGCCATTCGCCCGAGTGCGGGAAGCTCCTATCCTTGCGGCTCCCCTCGATTTCCGCTAATGCGCGCGTTTGCCGCCGGGGAGCAGAAGCTTGGACAATCACCGCGCCGACGTCGCCATCATCATGGGCAGCCAGTCCGACTGGGCGACGATGCGCCACGCCGCCGAAACGCTTGAAGCGCTTGGCATCCCGCACAAGCGGCTGATCGTCTCGGCCCACCGTACTCCCGACCGGCTCTATGACTTCGCCAAGGGCGCCAAGGCCGCCGGCTACAAGGTGATCATCGCCGGTGCCGGCGGTGCGGCGCATCTGCCCGGCATGACGGCGGCGATGACGCCACTGCCGGTGTTCGGCGTGCCGGTGGAATCGAAGACGCTGTCCGGCCAGGATTCGCTGCTATCCATCGTGCAGATGCCGGCCGGCATTCCGGTCGGCACTTTGGCCATCGGCAAGGCCGGCGCTGCCAACGCTGCCCTTCTGGCTGCCGCGGTGCTGGCACTGAGCGACGAAAAGCTTGCCGCCCGGCTGGATAGTTGGCGCGCCGCACAGACCGCCAAGGTGGCCGCCGAGCCCGTGGACACGCCGTGAGCCTGCCCGCCGGATCGACCATCGGCATCATTGGCGGCGGCCAGCTCGGCCGCATGCTGGCGATGGCCGCGGCCCGCCTCGGCTACCGCATCGTCGTGCTGGAGCCGCAGCCAGACTGCCCGGCGGCACAGGTCGCCAACCGGCAGATCGTCGCCGCCTACGACGACGCGGCCGCGCTCGGCGAGCTGGCTGCGGCCAGTGCCGTCGTTACTTACGAATTCGAGAACGTTCCGGTTGCGGCCGCCGCGGCACTTGCCACCACGGTCCCGGTCTATCCGCCGGCACGCGCACTGGAAGTGGCTCAGGACCGGCTGGCGGAAAAGAAATTCCTCAACGGCATCGGCATACCGACCGCGGATTTCAGCCCCGTCGACAATGACGAGGAACTGACGGCCGCGCTGAAAAAGTTCAACGGCAGCGGCATATTGAAGACGCGCCGGATGGGCTATGACGGCAAGGGCCAGCGTGTCTTCCGCAACATGGAAACAGGCGGCTTTGCCGGCACTTGCGAGGCGATGGGCAACGTGCCGTTGATCCTGGAATCATTCGTCGCCTTCGAGCGCGAGATTTCGGTGATCGCCGCGCGCGGCATCGACGGTTCGCTCGCCGCCTACGATCCGGCCTGGAATGTCCATCGCAACGGTATTCTTCACAGTTCGACGCTGCCGGCCGGGGTGAAGTCCGACACGGCGGCTGCGGCTCAAACGGCGGCGGCCGAGATACTTGCAGCGCTCGACTATGTCGGCGTCATCGGCGTCGAATTCTTTGTCCTGGCCGACGGTTCGCTGCTGGCCAACGAGATTGCGCCGCGCGTCCACAATTCCGGCCACTGGACGGAGGCCGCCTGCACCATCTCGCAATTCGAGCAGCACATCCGCGCCGTCGCCGGCCTGCCGCTGGGAAATCCCGCACGGCAGTTCGACTGCGTCATGGAAAACCTGATCGGCGACGACATCCGGCGCGTTCCTGAACTTCTCGCCGAGCCCGATCTGATGCTGCACCTCTATGGCAAGGCCGAGGCGCGGCCCGGCCGCAAGATGGGCCATTTCACGCGCGTGAGCCGCCGCAGCTAGAGCATGATCCCGAAAAGTGGAATCCGGTTTTCGGGAACGATCATGCTCAAACAAAAGTTAGAACCTACGCTTACTGGATGTCGCCGCTCTCGTCCTCGTCGGGGCTGGCGCAGCTCACATCGCCTTCCGCGCAGGTCGAATCGGCGGTGAGCTGTTTGGTGCGGTCGTCGGTCAGCCGCGTCAGGCATTCCGATATCAGCATCGGATAGATCGAGCCGCCTTCGCTGTCCGCGGCGGAATAGCTGCATTCCGCGTCGCGAAAGGCGATCCACGCGCGCTGCGCCGTCTGCAACAGCTTCCTGGCTTTTGCATCGCTTGCGCTGATGAGCTCTTGGTAGGCCTTGTTGAGTTTGGCGTCGGCGGATTTGTAGTCCGCGTCGGCGCAGATGTTCATCATCTGCTGGCTGTCGTCGTTGCGGTCGCATTCCTGCGCATGGGCAACAGAACCTGCCGCAAGGACGGCAAGACAGGCGGACACAAGAATTCGGCGCATGATGATCTCCAATTCGCAACCGCATCATTCCAGCCGTCTCAAGCCCGCGCAATGCCGCAAGGCGCCGTTGGCGGGTATTTCGATGATACGAAACGGTCCGTATCGTTTAGGCAACGCGCTTGCGGTTGACACGGGCAAGGCTCCTCGTCTATGAGCCACGCACAGTTCAAAGGCGCGTCTGTGGGCGCGCCTTAATAGTTCGGCCCGGGACCGGGCCCAGACCGACGGGCAAGACCATGAAGATCAAGAATTCGCTCAAGGCGTTGAAGGCGCGTCACCGCGACAACCAGCTGGTTCGTCGCAAGGGCCGCGTCTACATCATCAACAAGACCGCTCCGCGCTACAAGGCGCGCCAGGGTTGAGTTTTTGACCGGAGGCTGCGCGCCTCCGTGCGCATGATACGCCTCTCACGCTAAATTCAGTTTGACGATCCGGCGTCGGGGGCTAGATTCCCGCGATGCGGATTCTTTTTGCATTTTTCACGGCTTTCTTCGTTTCCAGCGCTGTCTCGCTGCCGGCGTGGGCTGAAGATCCGACAGCAAATCGGCCGACAGCACCTCCGGTTGTGATGACGAAACAGGCGCGGCTCGATCAGCTGTTTGCCGATCTCAAGCGCGAACGCAACGAAAAGGCGGCCGAGCGCATCGCCGGGCGCATCGGCAGCGAGTGGTCCCAGTCGGGCAGTGCCTCGATCGACCTGATGATGCAATGGTCGCAAAAGGCGACTGAAAACCAGAAATTCGATGTTGCGCTCGATTTCCTCGATCAGGTGGTAACCCTGCAGCCGACCTATGCGGAAGGCTGGAACCGGCGCGCCACGGTTCATTTCATGATGAAGAACTACGGGAAGTCGATGTCGGACATCGACCGTACCCTGCAGCTCGAACCACGCCATTTCGGCGCGCTTTCCGGCCTGGCCCAGATCATGGCCGAAACCGGCCACAAGCAGTCGGCGCTCGAGGCCTGGCAGCGCGTTCTCGGCATCTATCCGATGATGCGCAGCGCCCAGGACCAGGTCGCCGCACTTTCCGAAGAGCTTGCCGGCGAAGGCATTTGAGACCAGTAAGGGAATAGGGGAGTAAGGCAGTATGTGAGTGGTGTAGATGCACTCCGGAACACATCCCCTACTCCCCTACTCCCCTACTCCCCTACTCCCCTACTCCCCTATCGGCCCGATCTATGCCGCTTGCTTCCGTGACGAGTTTCTCCACAAGGGCGGCGGCCGGCATCTCCCGCAGCTTCGCAACGCCCTGCCCGGCCCAAATAGGCAAGAAGTCAGCCCGCTTGCTTTCATCCTTTGCCATTGAAAGCGGCATGACCAGACTCGCCTGTAGCGGAAACGCCAGCGCAGCATCTTCCTCACCAGCCATTTCCATCACAAACCGGTTGCGCACCACGCGCGCTGGGCGGCCAGTGAAGCAGCGAGTCACCGACGTGCTCTCGTCGTTGGCCGAGCGCAATGCTACGCGATAGACTGGCTGCACATTGGCTTCAGGACAGGCCAGGAAAGCCGTGCCGATCTGCACACCAGATGCACCAAGTGCAAAGCTGGCAGCAATGCCGCGACCGTCGAAGATACCGCCGGCAGCAATTACAGGCACCCGCACGGCATCAACAATCTGTGGTACGAGGGCCATAGTGCCGGCTGTGCCGATAGCAGGGTCGCCAGTGAATGTGCCGCGATGCCCACCCGCCTCGTATCCCTGCGCGATAATGGCGTCCACCCCTCCTGCCTCAAGCTGGCGCGCTTCCGAGACGGTGGTAGCCGAACACAAGACAGTACAGCCGGCCGCTTTCAACTGCTGCACAATTGCGGTGTCGGGTAGGCCGAAGTGGAAGCTGACCACCTTCGGGCGCAGCTCGAGCACAATTTCGAGACGCTCACGATCGAAGGTGGGGAAGGGCTCGCCCGGCTCGGGTACCGGTCCGAGGCCGACCTCCTCATAGCGGCCGCGAAGGCGGTCGCGCATACTTTGGGCTGCCGCATCATCGCGTGCCGGCGGCGGGTGCGCAAAGAAGTTGACGTTGATCGGACGATTGGTGGCGTGCTGCGTCGCCGTGAGCTGCTCGCGGATAGCCTCCGCAGGCAGAATACCGCATCCGAGCGAGCCTAGTGCCCCGGCATTGCTGACTGCCGCCGCGAGTTCCGGTGTGGTGATGCCGCTCATCGGCGCCTGGATTATCGGGTGTTCAATGCCGAGGAGTTCCAGAAGATCAGTGCGCATCCACATTGGATCACCCTCCTCTTTCTCCCAGGAGAGATTACCTTAACTGACTTCCAGCTCAAGTCGGATAGGGCCTTCGAACCGCTTCACGGCCGGCCACAGGCTGATGCAAGCTGGCGGAGTTCGGCGTCGATCCTAACCCGACTGCGGTCGACGCGCCGGGCTGGCGCCGCGTTTACGACGCGCCATGCAGCCGGCCCATCCGGCAGCCGCAGCCGACATTAGCGGCCGACTTCCGATCCGACATAGGCGATGCGCAGCATATTGGTCGAGCCCGGCGTCCTCAGCGGCACGCCGGCCGTGATGATGACGCGGTCGCCGGGCTTGCCGAAGCCTTCGTCCAAAGCGATGCGGCAGGCGCGATCGACCATGTCGTCGAGGTCGATGGCATCGGGAGAAACGACGCAATGCGTGCCCCACAGCAGCGACAGCCGCCGCGCCGTGTTGAGGATCGGCGACAGCGCCACGATCGGCACTTGCGGCCGCTCGCGCGCGGCGCGCAAGCCGGTTGTGCCGGACGCGGTATAGGTGATGATCGCCGACAGCTTAAGCGTCTCGGCTATTTCGCGGGCGGCGAGCGAGATGGCGTCGGCTCCCGTCGCTTCCGGTTCCGAGCGCTGCGCGTTGATGATGCCGGCATAGGTCGGGTCGGTTTCGACCTTGGTGGCGATCCGGTTCATCATCGCCACCGCCTCGACCGGATAGGCGCCGGCGGCGGACTCCGCCGAAAGCATTATCGCGTCGGCGCCTTCAAACACGGCGATCGAAACGTCCGACACCTCGGCGCGTGTCGGCACCGGCGCGGTGATCATCGATTCCAGCATCTGCGTGGCGACCACCACCGGCTTGCCGGCACGGCGCGCGGCGCGAGTGATCTGCTTCTGGATGCCAGGCACGGCTTCGAGCGGCATCTCGACGCCGAGATCGCCGCGGGCAACCATCAGCGCATCCGAAAGTTCAATGATCTCGGCCAGCCGGGCGACGGCCTGCGGCTTTTCGATCTTGGCCATGATCAGCGCCCGGCCGCGTGCGATCTTGCGTGCTTCGGCCAGGTCCTCGGGCCGCTGCACGAAGGACAGTGCCACCCAGTCGACGCCGGTCGCCAGAACCGCGTCGAGATCCCGGCGGTCCTTTTCCGTCAGCGCTCCGACCGGCAGGTCGGTGTCGGGCAGGCTGACGCCCTTCTTGTCGGAAATGATCGTGCCGGCGACGACGGTGCAGACGATCGCCTTGCCGTTGCTGCTGACCGCCTTGAGCTCGAGCTTGCCGTCGTCGATCAGCAGGCGATGACCAGCCTCGACCGAACGCAGGATTTCGGGATGCGGCAGGTAGACCCTCGTCGAATTGCCGGGTTCGGGATTGTCGTCGAGCGTGAAGGTCTGACCGACGGTCAGCACCTCTTTGCCGTTGGCGAACTTGCCGACGCGCAGCTTTGGCCCTTGCAGGTCTGCGAGAACGCCGATCGGCCGGCCGACCGCCTCCTCGACGGCACGAATACGGCCGACGAGCGTACGCATCAATTCATGGTCGGTGTGGCTCATATTGATGCGGAACACGTCGGCGCCGGCTTCGAACAGCTTCTTCAGCATCTCCTCGGACGAGGAGGCCGGACCGATGGTGGCGAGGATCTTGACCTTGCGGCTGCGTCTCATTGACTGTTTGTTCCCGGGGCGGCTGGAGCGCCATCCGTTGCGGGCTCGTCAGTCAGCTGGACCATCCAGCTTGCCTGCTCGCCCGTGTCATATTCCTGGAATCCGGCGCGCTGAAAGCCCCGGGCGACGCAATCGGTAACGCCGGCGATCTTGAACTCTTTTTCGGCCACGCACATGTTGATCGGGCCATCCCAGCGTCCGCCGCGCTCGGCGTCTTCTGCATAAAGATAGTAAAACCTTGATGACAACGGTCCCTCGATCAGCGTCTTGCAGCTCGACCCTTCGATGTGCCACCAGCCTTCGGTGATCCAGCCAGCTTTGGCGCGATAGCCGATGCCGACACCGACCAGGTTCTGCGTGGCGTTGCAGACCCGGAAATCGGCCCGTGCCGGCGAGGCCGAAATCACCGCAAAAAGGCCCATGGCCGGTATCAGGAGCGGCATGGCCAAGGCATGGCGCACACGCAGCCTGCCGGCGAAACCCATCCTGAAACCCCTCAAGAACCACATTTGCATCTCTCAACGCCCCTTTTCGGAAAAGTCCGTACGCATGTCAACGCGCCGATCTATCCAATTCCAATCGATTTAGAAGGCTCTGGCGCGCTTACGGTCGCCCCTGCTCAGTTTTTTGGCAGAAACCGTGGCCAAACAACGGCATTGCGCGAGCGTTCTCTTCGTGGAATGACGGTACCACCCTCCCCGGAAGCCAGCGAACAGACCTTTCCCGCCAATGACCCGATCCACAGTTTTCGCGCCTTTCGACATCGTCGAAGGCGATCGCAAGCGCGGCATGGTGCTTTTGGCCGATCACGCCCGCCGCGACCTGCCGGAGGAGTATGGCAGCCTCGGCCTGCCCGCGGCGGAGTTCGACCGCCACATCGCCTACGACATCGGCGTCGAGACTGTAACCCGCGAACTCGCAAGTCTGCTCGGCGTTCTGGCGGTGCTTGCCAATTTTTCGCGACTGCTGATCGACCCCAATCGCGGCGAGGACGATCCAACGCTGATTCGCCAGCTCTATGACGGCACCGTCATCCCGGGAAATTATCCCATGGCGCCGGAGGAACGCGAAAGACGGCTGGATCGCTTTTACCGCCCCTATCATGACGCCGTCGGCGCCATGATCGCCTCGGTGGCGCAAGCGTCAGCGCAGGCGCCCTTCATTTTTTCGGTGCATTCCTTCACACCGACCATGCAGGGCTTCGTGCGGCCGTGGCATGTCGGCATATTATGGGATCTCGACGATCGCGTTGCGCGGCCGCTGATCGACATGCTCGCCGAGGACAAGAGCCTCGTCGTCGGCGACAACGAACCCTATGACGGCGCACTGCGCGGCGATACCATGTTCAGGCACGCTATCGTCAACGGCTTTGCCCATGCGCTTATCGAGATCCGCCAGGACCTGATCGCCGACCGGAAGGGTGCGCTCGCCTGGGCCGAACGGCTGGCGCCGATCGTTGACGCGATAGATCGACGTGCCGATATACATGCAGTGAAAATATTCGGCTCGCGCACCGGGCCGGCATGATGGAGGCCAAGGAGGCCAACAAGCCATGACCGAACTCAGCGACGTACAAAAGCGCGATTTCGAAGCCGCTGCCTTCCGCCGGCTGGTCGCGCATCTGCGCGAGCGTTCCGACGTGCAGAACATCGACCTGATGAACCTCGCCGGCTTCTGCCGCAACTGCCTGTCCAACTGGTACCGCGATGCGGCGCAAGCCGAGGGTGTCGAACTCAGCAAGGACCAGTCGCGCGAGATCATCTACGGCATGGCCTATGCCGAGTGGCAGGCACTGAACCAGATCGAGGCCTCCGATGCCAAGAAGGCCGAGTTCGAGGCAAGACGCCCCAGGGACCACTAGAGCAATTCCAGGAAAAGTGTGAACGGTTTTCCGTCCGGAATTGCGTCAAGACAAAAGGATGGAACGGTTCGGCGTTTCCGTGAAACGATGAACCGTTCCAGGGTCACAATCCATCGCACTGAACGACCTTCACGAATGGTTTTTGCCCCAAATGGGAGGACTGCCGTGCCTAAGATCGACGTCGCCGACGTACCCGGACGCAAGGGCTCATCCTATCCACCTCCGTTCGATGCACCCTGTGCCGAACGCGTGCGGCAGCGGCTGGGCAACGCCGGCGGGCTCACCGACTTCGGCATCAATCTCATGCGCCTGCCGCCGGGCAACTGGTCGAGCCAGCGCCACTGGCATTCGCACGAAGACGAGTTCGTCTACGTGCTCGAAGGCGAGCTGACGCTCGTCGAAGATGCCGGCGAGACGGTGCTGCGCGCGGGTGATTGCGCGGCCTTTCCGAAAGGCTCCGGCAACGGC
This sequence comes from Mesorhizobium sp. M0983, assembly GCF_040318975.1. Classification (NCBI taxonomy): domain Bacteria; kingdom Pseudomonadati; phylum Pseudomonadota; class Alphaproteobacteria; order Hyphomicrobiales; family Phyllobacteriaceae; genus Mesorhizobium; species Mesorhizobium sp. M0983. Next base: position 135,807 of record NZ_JAMYNH010000003.1, read on the forward strand.
CATCACATGATCAACAAATCGGGCGCAGTTGCGATCTATCTCGAAGTTGGTTCGCGTTGGCCCGCCGACGTAACCACCTGCTCCGACATCGACATGATGAGCACCAACGCCGACGGCCGGTTTGTGCACAAGGATGGCGCGCCTTATCCCGAGCCGTAGAGATTTTGGAGTGGACCACCGAGGTGGTTGGCCGACACGAGAGGACGTAGCGTCCACCGGCGCCTTGTGGCGCCGTCTGGTCCAAGCACTTTCGGCGAAGAGCGCTTGACTGTGAATTGAATCGATCTAATTTGCCGCGCAAAGCCATTTCCGGACCGGATTCTACCCGATGGACGCGCAGAAAATCACGCAAATCGCGATTCGTGGGCGCTGGGCCGTGGCCGGCATCTTCCTCGCCAACGGCTTCCTGACCGGCAGCTGGGCGCCGCAGATCCCGGTGTTCCTGACCCGGCTGGACATCAGCAAATTCACGCTCGGCCTGCTGATCCTGTTGTTCGGCGCCGGCGCCGTCACCGCCATGACCTGGTGCGGCCATCTGATCTCGAAGCATGGCTCGCGCACCGTGCTGCGCTGGTTCGGACTTGCCGGCAGCTTCGGTCTTTTGATGGTGGCTCTGGCCCCCAATGTGCCCCTGGCGGCCATCGCCATGTTCATCTTCGGCGGTTCGATCGGCGGCATGGACGTCGCCATGAATGCCAATGCGGTGGCGGTGGAACGGCGGCTGTCCCGCGCCATCATGTCGTCCTCGCACGGTTTCTGGAGCCTTGGCGGTTTCGCAGGCGGCGCTTTGGGCGGTTTCGCCATCCAGAACTATGGTCATCTCGCGCATGCGACGATGGTGACGGCGCTTGCCTTTGCTGTCATCGCGGTAGCGATCCGCTACCTGATCGCCGAGGACAAGCATCCGGTCGCCGAGCATCACAAATTCGCCCTGCCGGCAAACCCGCTTGTCTATCTGGTCGGGCTGATGGCGCTGCTGACGATGATCTCCGAAGGCGCGGTGCTCGACTGGGCAGCGCTGTATCTCAGGCAGGAGCTCGGCGCCGATCTTGCTATCGCAGGCCTGGCCTATGCCGCCTTTTCCGGCGTCATGGCCGTCATGCGCTTTCTCGGCGATGGCGTCCGCAACCGTTTCGGTGCCGTTACGACGCTGCGCGCGTCGGCGCTTGCCGCTGCAGCCGGCATGCTGGTGGCCGGGCTGGCTCCCTCGCCGTGGCTGGCCATTGCCGCCTTTGCCTTTTGCGGCCTGGGTATTGCCAATATGGTGCCGATCATCTTTTCGGCCGGCGGCAACCAGGAGCGCATGGCGCCCGGCACCGGCATGAGCGTCGTCACCACAATGGGTTACTCAGGCATCCTGGTGGCGCCTTCGGCGATCGGCTTCATCGCCGAACACTCGAGCTTCGGCCCGATCTTCGTCGCTCTGTCCGGGTTGCTGATAGTCGTGCTGTTGATGGCCGGGCTCGCTCACCGCGCCGAATTTGCTGCCGAGCCTGCACCGGCTGAATAGCGCTTGAACTGTTCGTAGAGGAAATCCGCGACGCGGCGGATGCGGACGCTGGTACGCACGTCGCGGTGCATGGCCAGCCACACCGGCAGCGTCGGCAGCGGGAGGTCCGGCAGCACGATTTCCACCAGTGCATCGCGCTCGGCCAGCGGCTGCTGGCCAAAGCCGATGCCGTTTCCCGCCCGCAGTGCCTCCCACAAAACTATGTGGTTGTCGGTCCTGAAGCGAAAGGCATTGCGGTTGAGCGGAACCCCGAATTGAGCGAAGCCGCGAATGATTTCATCGCTGCGATCGAAGCCGACCAGATCGTGCTCGGCAAGATCGCGGGCCTCGCGCGGACGGCCACGCCGGTCGAGATAGGATTTTGCCGCGCAGGCGCGGAGCGGAATGTCGGTCACCTTGCGCGCGACCAGTTCATTCTGCGCCGGCTTGACCATGCGGATGGCAATGTCGGCGTCGCGACGCAGCAGATTCTCGGCCTGGTTCGAAGCGACGATCTCAACCTCGATGCCGGGTTCCTCGACGGCAAGCCGCGCCGTCATCTCGGGTAGCACATAGGCCGCCACCACCTCGCTGGCGGCAATGCGCACCGTGCCCTCGATCGCTTCGACCGATCCCAGGGCCAGCAGCGAAAATGCGCTCGCCTGCTCGCTCACCGCGCGGCCCCGTTCAAAAAGCGTGCTGCCCGCTTCCGTGAGCGCATAGCCGCGCCGCCCGCGCCGGAACAAGGTGACGCCGAGCGCCTGCTCCAGCTCGGCGATGTGGCGGCCGAGTGTCGGCTGGCTTGCGGCAAGCTTTCGCGCGGCGGCCGACAGGCTCCCGGTCTCCGCCACCGTGACGAAACTCTTGATCAGGTTCCAGTCTATATCCATTCAAAATTGAATATCAGACCACCAGCTTTCGTCAATTTCCATTCGTTTGCGAGGAGATCATATTGGGTCATACGCAAACATGGAGACAAACAATGACCAAGATGGCAATTCTCGGCGCCAATGGCCGGCTCGGCCGCACGGTGGCCAAGGCCTTCATTAATGCCGGCTACGATGTCCGTGCCGTCACCCGCAGCGGCAAGGTGCCGGCGGAACTCAAAGGCGCCACGGCGATCGCCGGCGACGCGCTCGACCGTGCTGCGCTGATCCGCGCGACCGAAGGCGTCGATATCATTTTCAACGGCCTCAACCCGCTCTACACCGACTGGAGCAAATGCCTGCCGATGGCCGAGAATGTGATGGCTGCCTGCCGGGCGAATGGCGCACTGCATCTCTTCCCGGGCACCGTCTACAATTACGGCTCGCCGATGCCGGCGGTGATCGCCGAGGACACGCCGTTTCGTCCGACGACGGAAAAGGGCCGCATCCGCGTTGCCATGGAAGACCTGTTTCGCCGCGAGGCCGACGCGGGTCGGGTGCGCACCATCCTGCTGCGCGCCGGTGACTTCTTCGGCGGCACCGGCAGCGGATCGTGGTTCGATCTGGTCGTTGCCGCCAAGATGACCAAGGGCGTCTATACCGCCCCAGGGCCGGTCGATCTCGTGCATGAATGGGCCTATCTGCCCGACCTGGCCAAGGCTTTCGTCGGACTGGCCGACAAGCTCGACAAGCTCGGCTCCTACGAGGCGCTGAACTTTCCCGGCCATGCGGTGACCGATCTCGAGATCAAGGCGGCCGCTGAGAAGGCGCTCGGGCGCACGTTGAAACTGACGTCGATGCCGTGGTGGGTGCTGCGTGCCGGCAGCCCGTTTGTGGCGATGTGGCGCGAGATCGTTTCGATGTCCTATCTCCGCTTCGAGCCGCACCGGCTGGTTTCAGGCGGGCTTGAAGGCATTATCGGTGCGATCCCCCACACGCCGCTGGAAAATGCAGTGTCGGAAGCGCTTGAAGACATCGGTATCGCCACGGTGAAGGCAGCGCAGAAGCAATCTGAAAAAAGGCGGATGGCCTGACGGTCATCCGCCGCTTGTCGGGGACCAATGATTGCGGTCAGATCCGGCCCATCAACAGCAGCACCAGGACAACGATCAGGATGACGCCGACGATGCCGGATGGTCCGTAACCCCAGGACCGCGAATGCGGCCACGCCGGAACCGCGCCAATCAGGATAAGAATAAGGATAATGATGAGAATGGTGCTTATCGTCATCAGAAAATCCTCGCTTTGAGGTTGCAATGACGGAACAATGCAGAAGGCCGCCCATGGTTCCCGGGCGGCCTTTGCTTGATCAGGACGGCGATTCAGCCTCTATTCGGCGGCCTTCGGGAAGGCGATCGCCGGTTCGGCGCCCAGATCGGCCTCCAGGCCTTCCGAGGAGATCTCGGCCTTGCCGCGCCCGAACAGGCGACTGAACCAGCCCCGACGCGCACTGGGTTTTACTTTGGCGCGGGTGAACACCATCAGCATTGACGGCGTCACCACCAGCGTCAGCACGGTGGCGAAGGACAGGCCGAAGACGATCGCCGACGACAGCGAAATCCACCATTGCGTCGACGGCGCGTTGATCGTCGTCTCGTGATGGAAGATTTCGAGGCCGAGGCCGAAAGCGATCGGCAGCACGCCGAGGATCGCCGACACCGCCGTCAGCACCACCGGGCGGGCACGTTCGCGGCAGGTCTGCAGAACGGCTTCGTATTTGTCCCAGCCCTCTTCGCGCAACCGGTCATAGGTGTCGATCAGCACGATGTTGTTGTTCACCACCACGCCGGCCAGCGCGATGACACCGATGCCCGACATGACGATGCCGAATGCCTCTCCCGTCAGCAGCAGCCCTAGGAACACGCCGATCGTCGCCATGACCACGCAGGACAGCACCAGCCAGACGCTGGTGAACTTGTTGAACTGCGCCAGAAGCACAATGAAGATCAGGAAGATCGCGGCACCGAAGGCTTTGCTGAGGAAGGCCCCGGCCTCCGCGCTGTCCTCATTGGAACCGGCAAGCTTCCAGCGAATGCCGCTGCCGAGGTTCATGTCGGCGACAGCTTTGGTGACCTCCTGCTGGACGGCAGCCACCTGGGCGCCGGCAGCGACGTTGGCCTGGACGACCACCGTTCGCGCGCCGTCGATGCGATTGAGGATACCGACCGTCGGCTCCGGCTTGCGTACGACGAAGTTCGAGATCGGCACCGAGCCTTGCGCGGTCTGAACCCTGAGTTCGTCGAGCGTCGACAGCGTGCGCCGATCCTCGGGCAGGCGCAGTCTGATGTCGACGGCATCGTCGGCGCCGGCGGGGCGGTACTCGCTGAGCTTCAGCCCGTTGGTCACCAGTTGGACCACCGTTCCGACCGCGGTCGGGCTGATGCCGTACTGCGCCGCCTTGGCGCGATCGACCTCGAGCGCCCAATCGACGCCGGGCGGCGCCAGGCCATCGGAAATATCGATGACGCCGGGCACCTTGGCAATGCGCGCGGCGACGGCGCGGGCCTTGTCGTCAAGACCCTTCGGATCGACGGCCGAAAGCCTGATCTGGATCGGCTTGCCGGTAGGCGGGCCGGCTTCCGGCACGCGAACCTCGACGTCGACACCGGGAATGCCGGCCATCACGCCGCGCAGTTCGTCGAGGATTGAGTTCGCCGATTTGCGCTCGCGCCAGTCGACGAATTCGTACTGGATCACGCCGACCACGTCTTCCGGAACGTCCTGGCCGCCGCCCTGCGTCTTGCCGACACGGGTATAGACAGACTTCACGCCCGGCCAGCCGAGCAGCCGATTTTCCGCCGTCTTGGTGGCCGCGTCCATTTCGGCAAGCGAAAGATTGCCGCGGGCGTGGACATAGAGCAGGCCGTAGTCAGGCTCGACATTCGGGAAGAATTCGACGCCGGCGCCGAATTTCGAATAGGCGTAGCCCACGCCAAACAACAGCGCGACGGTAAGGACAAGCACGGTGATGGGATAATGCACCGCCTGCTTGACCACGGCCATGTACCAGCCGTCGCGATTGTCGTCGGGGTGATGAGCCGGCGCCTTGGCAAATATGGCGCCCAGCGTCGGCGCGAAGACCAGCGCATAGAGCATCGAGGCCGAGAGTGTCACGATCAACGTGATCGGCATGTATTTCATGAAATCGCCGATGATGCCCGGCCAGAACAACAGCGGCGAGAAGGCGGCAATGCGCGTCATCGTCGCGGCGATGACCGGGCCGGCCATGCGCTTGGCCGCAAGCGCGAACGCCTGTTCCTTCGGCATGCCCTCGCTCATGCGTCGCTCGGCGAATTCGGTGACGATGATAGCGTCGTCGACCAGCATGCCGACCGCCAGGATGAGGCTGAACAGCACGATCATGTTGATCGTGTAGCCCATCATCGCCAGCAACAGGATGCCGATCAGGAAGGATGAGGGGATGGCCAATCCGATCAGTAGCGAGGCACGGCCAGACAGCGCGTAGAGAATGACGATGAACACCAGGATGACGGCGATCATCACGTGGTTCTGAAGGTCGCCGAGTAACTGGTTCACGAAGACGGACTTGTCTTGCGTGTAGGTGACGTGCATGCCCTCCGGCATCGTCTCGATGAAGGCGTCGGACACCTCCCTGACCTTGCCAATCGTATCGATCAGGTTGGAGCCGATGCGCTTCTTCACCTCGATGGCAATCGCCGGCTTGCCGTCCAGGCGGGTAACCGTCTCGGCGTCCTTGAAGGTCGAGCGGATGGTGGCGATATCCTTGGCCTGCACCACCGCGTTGGGGCCGGCGACGACCGGAAGCGCCGCCACATCTTCTGGTGTCTCGATAAGCGAGGGCACCTTGACTGCGTATTTGCCCTCGGATCCTTCGATGTTGCCGGCGGCGACAAGACTGTTGGAAGCGCCGACCGCACCGATCAACTGGTCGAGCTGCAGCCCGTAGGACGAAAGTTTCATCGGATCGATGACCACTTCGACGAGGTCGTCGCGCGCACCCTGCAATGAGCCCTCGAGCACGCCAGGCACTTCCTCGATGCGGTCGCGCAGCTCGCGCGCCGCCGCCGTCAGCACGCGCTCGGGCACCTCGCCCGACAGCGTCACGACCAGGACGGGGAACTCGGAGATGTTGACCTCGGAGACCACGGGCTCCTCAGCCGCTTGCGGCAGGTCGGCCTTGCCGTCCTGCACCTTGCTGCGCGTGTCCTGCAGCGCAGTGGCGAGATCCGTCTGTGGCTGGAATTCGACCAGCACATAACCGCCGCCCTGGAAGGCGGCCGAGCGCATCTCCTTGAGGCCCTTCAGGCTCTTCAGCTTGGCTTCCATCGGCCGCAGCAGGAGGCGTTCGGAGTCTTCCGGCGAGATGCCCTGATAGATCAGGCTGACATACATCATCGGAATCGGAACGTCGGGTTCCGCTTCCTTCGGCGTCGACTGGTAGGCGACCGCACCGGCAAGGATGAGAAAGACCAGGACCGCAATGGTCAGCCGGGCATTGCTGATTGCAAGTTTGACGATGTCCATGATTACTGCGTCCCGGTCGTCGCTTCGCCCAACAGCTTTTGAATGGTCGCCTGGTCGGCCTCGACCGGCTTGACCACTTCGCCTTCCTTCACCAGCTCCTGGCCAGCGACGATGATGCGGGCGTCGGCCGGAATGCCGCCGAGCACCAGGCCGGTCGGCGTGTCGTCGACCAGGTCGATCGGGAAGAACACGACCTTGTCATCCTTGTCGACGGCGCGGATGCCGAGGTCGCCCTTGTCGCCGAGCGTCACCACCGATCGCGGCAGCATCACGGCGTCGGTCGGCTGGGCGCTGAGCGCAATTTCTGCCGTCATGCCGGCCGGTACGGACCCATCGGCATTGGGGATAGCGACTTCAACCCGGAAGGTACGGGTTGCCGAAGATGCATCCCGGCTGATGTAGCGCACCGTACCCTTGACGGTCTGGCCACTGACCAGGCGCACATTGGCTTCGTCACCGATCTTCAGATAGCCGAGATCGCGCTCGCTGACTTCGCCGCGGGCGATCACCGGATCGAGCTTCAGAATGGTCGCCACCTCGCCGCCCTGCATGACGGAACTGCCAAGCTCCACCGGCACCCGGTCGATGACACCGTCGAAGGGCGCCTTCACCTCGTTGCGGTCGAGTTCGGCTTGCGCGGCGTCCAGTTGCGACTTGGCCAGCGTCAGGTTGGAACGGGCCGTATCGAGCTGCAGCGTCGGCAGATTGCCGGTTTTCATCAACCGCAGGGCCGCAGCCAGCTCGGCCTCACGTTGCACGACAAGCTGCTTGGCGTTGTCGACCGCCGAGATTTTTTCCTCGGCGGCAAGCATCAGGATCAGGTCGCCGGTCTTGACGTGCTGACCCTGCTTGACCGGCAGCTTGTCGATGACGCCGGCGACGCGTGTCGCCAGGACCGCGCGCTTGTCGGCTTCGGTCAGTCCGGAAATGCGGATAGCGCGCGCATAGATGCGCCGCGGCGGGGTTATGATCGCGACCGTCCGCAAGGCCGCTTTGGGCTGTTCTGCCTCGGCAGTCCCCGGCTTGGCAGCCCCCTGTTCGCCAGTTTGGGGCTTGCCTGAGTCGGCGGCCTTGGGCTGCTCGACCTCTCCTGCCTTGGGCTTGTTGTCGGCGGACGCGCTGCCGACGGACGAGAATTCGCCTGTCGCCATCCAGCCGGCGAACCCGATGAGCACAACAATGGCTGCAAGCTTGTGAAACCTGAATTTCGGCATCGTCATTTTTTCCAGTGCGCGGGGTTCGGCCAGGCCGCATCTTCTACTTGGGGCGCGTCGCCGATATGGGTGCGCGCGAGGCCGTATTCAAATTGCCGTGATCGGCGAAGCGCGCTTCTACCTTAAAGTTGCGTCGCAATATAGTCAGAAAAGTTGATGGATTGTTGCTTTGTCCGCAAAGATGCGGCTGCAGCATCGGCTGTTGATCGCCAAAACAGCGGTATGGCAGCAAGTGTCAGGATGATTGGACAGATTGCGATGTCATCTGCTTTGCGGGGGAGCCAGAACAATTCCAGGAAAAGTGTGAAACGGTTTTCCGTCCGGAATTGCGTCAAAAAAGATAGAGCGGTTCGGCGTTTCCGTGAAACGGTAAATCGTTCTAGGCCGGACGGCGGGCGGCCTCGGGCTGCTTGCGCGCCGCAAGAAACTCCTTGACCCGCCGGCCCGGCGCCGGCCCGCGCACCGGCTTCAAGCCGTCGTCGAGCTCGCCGGACAGATCGATCGTCGGCCGCTTGCCGACGGCGTCGTAATTTTCTTCCAGCCAATCACTGGCTGCGGTGCGGCCGAGGTCACGCAGATAGGCAAGGAACGCCCATTCGGCATTGACCTTGGACGATGCCGACAGATCCTTGAACGCTTCGTCGGCATCGATGCGGTGCATGCGGATGTCGCGATATTCGCCGTGCGGCAATCGGCCGGCGGCGATCAGTTCCTTGACGAAGGCGATCGAGCGGAATTCGCGCAACAGCCCGGCATTGAAGGTGATCTCGTCGATGCGGTTCTGGATCTCATTGGCGCTCTTCGGCGTCCCTTCGCGGACCACCGGATTGATCTGCACCAAAAGCACGTCCTCAGTGGCCGCCGTCTTGAAGAACGGGAACAGTGCCGGGTTGCCGCCATAGCCGCCATCCCAATAGGGCACGCCCTTGATCTCGACGGCGCGGAACAATTGCGGCAGGCAGGCCGACGCCATTACCGTGTCGAGGTCGATCTCGCCGTCCGAGAAGACACGCAACTGGCCGGTCTCGACATTGGTCGCGGAAATGAACAGTTCCATCGACTTGCAGGCGCGCACATTGTCGAAATCGATCTCACGTTCGACCACATCGCGCAGCGGATTGATGGCGAGCGGATTGGCGACATAGGGCGAAAATACCCGCGACATCGTATCGAACAGGAAATAGCCGGGCGTGTTCTCGATCGACCAATTGCCCCAGGCGACGTCCCACGGCATGCGCTGCACTGGGCTGAAGCGGCCCTTTGCCGCCACCGCACGCCAGAAATCATCAAGTTTCCGCCGTGCGCCCTCGACGCCGCCGCGAACGAAGCCGTCGGCCAGCGCGACGGCATTCATGGCGCCGGCGCTGGTGCCCGAAACCGCCGTTATATCGAGGCGCCCGTCCTCGAGCAGCCGATCGAGCACGCCCCAGGAAAACGCCCCGTGCGAACCCCCGCCTTGCAGCGCGATGTTGATCTTCTTTGGCTCCTCCGCCTTGCCGTTTTTCGGCATGGCGTGACCCTTGACCGCTGGACGGCTCACTGAGCGGTCCAGCCGCCATCGACAGAGATGTGCGTGCCGTTGATCTGCGCTGCCGCATCCGAGCACAGGAACACTGCCGCCGCCGCAACCTGCTCGACGGTGACGAACTCCTTGGTCGGCTGCTTTTCGAGCATGACCTCGCGGACCACAGTCTCGCGGTCCATCTTGTTGGCCTTCATCTGGTCGGGGATCTGCGCCTCGACCAGCGGCGTCAGCACATAGCCGGGACAAATGGCATTGCAGGTGATCTTGTCGCGCGCCAGTTCCAGGGCGACCGTCTTGGTCAGGCCCATAATGCCGTGCTTGGCCGAGACATAGGCCGACTTGAACGGCGAGGCCACCAGCCCATGGGCCGAGGCGACGTTGACGATCCGGCCGCCACCGGCCTGTTTCATCAACGGGATGGCGGCGGCGATGGTGTGGAAGGCCGATGACAGGTTGATGGCGATGATCGCATCCCACTTCTCGATCGGGAAGCTTTCCACCGGCGCGACATGCTGGATGCCGGCATTGTTGACCAGGATGTCGACCGAGCCGAATGTCTCGGCTGCCTTCATGACCAGAGCCCGGCACTCGGCCGGCTTCGACATGTCAGCCTTGACATAGGCGGTCTGGACCTTGTGGTGTTTCGCAATTGCGTCGGCGATGGCGTGGTCGTCGGCGGTGTCGGAAAAGGAATTGACGACGATGTTGCAGCCTTCGGCCGCGAGCGCGTGGGCAATGGCCAGGCCGATGCCCGAGGTGGAACCGGTGACGATGGCGGTTTTTCTGGCGGTCAAGGCGGCTTATTCCTTTCGAGGCGGGCTCCCGCGGAACCATGCTGCACTGCAGCATATAGGCTCTCTGCCACCCAAGAACAGCGGATGTGTGGAGCAATGACATGAAATTTTTGTCATGAGGACCTCTCTCACCTTGACGAGAGAGTGTCTGGCACCGGCTGTAGCGGGGCCGGTTTCCGCAAAGCATGCGGGGGAAAATCCTTAGGCGACGAGGTCCGGCACCGGCCCGATATAGCGCGACTGCGGCCGGATCAGCCGTCCGCTCGTCTGCTGCTCGCGGGCGTGGGCGATCCAGCCGGCGACGCGCCCGGCAGCAAAGACATTGGTGAACGCCTCTTTCGGAAAGCCCGCGGCCTCCAGCAGAAGTGCTGTGAAGAACTCGACATTGGTCTGGAGCGAGCGCGACGGCTTGGCGATGCGAAGCACTTCAAGCGCCGCTTGCTCCACGCTTTCGGCAAACGCCAGCCGGTGGCCGGCTTCGCCCTCGGCGCCGAGTTGCCGCACCACCGCTTTCAGCACGTCGGCACGCGGATCGCGCACACGGTAGATGCGATGCCCGAAGCCCATGATGCGGCGGCCGCGCGCGATCTCGTCGCGCAGCCAGATGGCGGCGTCGCCATGCGCCTCTATCGCATCCAGCATCTCGATCACCGGACCTGGCGCGCCGCCATGCAGCGGCCCCTTGAGCGCTCCGAGTCCGGCCAGCACCGCCGAAGTAAGCCCCGCCTGCGTCGAGGCGACCACGCGCGTGGCGAAGGTCGATGCGTTGAGGCCATGGTCGCAAACCGTCACAAGATAGGTATCGAGCGCTTTCGCCAACTTCGGCGAGGCCGCCATGCCGGTCAGCATCCGCAGCATGTCGGCGGCATGATCGGCCTTGCGATCAGGCGCAATTGGGCTTTCGCCGCGCTGCAAGCGCAGCAAGGCCGGCGTCAGCACGGCAGGTGCCGCAACCAGCCTGAGCGCGTCCGGCAATTTGTCGCCGTCCGGCAGTAGGGCAATGCCGGCGCGCATCGCGCTGTAGATATCGAGGGATGCGAGAAACGGCAGCAAGGGTTCGATCCGCTCGAACACTTCACTGCGCGCCCGGCCGATCGCTTTCGCCAGCTCCTTTTCGCCGGGAAGATCGTCGAAAGAGCCGTCGAACAGCAGCCGAACCACGTCGGCGTATTTCCAGCGGCCTGGCAGTTCCGGCAACGAATGGCCCCGGATGGTCAGGCGGCCGCCAAGACCGTCGACATCGGAGAGCACCGTTTCTGCCACCACCACATCATCGAGCCCATTCGCCATTGGTTTTCTCCTTGACCCTTTCCGGGTCGTAGATAAGGGTTGGCGGCTGGACCATCAATCTTGATCAACCGAATCAACGTGCCAGGTTTACATGACTGAGTGGCTGACGCGGGACGAAGCCCTGGAGCGCCTCAAGGTGCGCGCCCAGACGCTCTATGCCTATGTCAGCCGCGGACGCATCGGCATGCGGCCGGATCGGGCCGACCCACGCCGCAGCCAGTATCGCGCCGACGACATCGCGGCGCTGGCGAGCCGCCGGGCGCGCGGCCGAAATCCCCAGGCAATCGCCGAAAGTGCAATTGCCTGGGGTGAGCCGGCGATCGCCACCACGATCTCGACCGTTTTGCACGGCCGCCTCGTCTATCGTGGCCAGGATGCGGTTGCACTCTGCGAGACTGCCACGCTGGAGCAGACGGCAAACCTGCTTTGGGCATCTGACGCACCAGTGTCGTTCGTGTCGGCGAGCCGCCATGGCAACGGCGCAACTGGCCGGCCGGCTGCCTTCGCGGAATTGGCCGCGTTGGCGGCCAAGGGCCGGCCTTCGCTCGGCCGCAGGGCGGCTTCGCTCAACCACGATGCGGCCGGCGCCATCGCCGCTCTGGCCCAGGCGCTCGGCGCGGTTCGCGGAATCGGTGCCGTGCACGAACGACTGGCGCAGGGCTGGTCCCTCGATGCAGCCGGCGCAGACTTGATCCGCCGCTCGCTGGTGCTGTTGGCCGATCACGAACTGAACGCATCGACCTTCGCCGCGCGGGTCGCCGCGTCCACCGGTGCACCTGTTTCGGCCTGCCTGCTTGCTGGCCTCGCCACGCTCTCCGGTCCGCGCCATGGCGGCGCCGCGGAGGCGGTCATGATGCTGGCGGAGGATGCGCAGAGATTGGGGCCGGATGCGGCTGTCGGACGCTGGCTCGGTCACGACAGGCCACTGCCCGGATTTGGCCATCCGCTTTATCCCGACGGCGATCCGCGTGCGGAACCGTTGCTGGCCGCGATCGATGTCGATGATGGGCTGTTACGGCTTTGCGATGCGGCCTTTGCGGCAACGGGCATGCGCCCGAACGTCGATTTCGCCTTGGCCGCGCTGACGCGCAGCCTCCGTTTGCCGTCCGATGCGCCGTTTCGCTTGTTTGCGCTCGGCCGCAGCATCGGCTGGGCCGCGCATGCCGTGGAGCAGGTGACAAGCAGCGGCCTGATCAGACCACGCGCCCGCTACCAGGGACCGCTGCCGGAGTTCCATTAGCTGGCGACGCAATCGCGGGCCCTTTTTTTGGGTGCTGGCGGATTAAGCTTTAGATGGAATGGTCATCCGGCTCATGAAAAGTCGGAGAGCCCGCTGCGCGGCCAGGGCTGGCGGCTCGGACGGATGCCATTCCCGGAAATGACCATCGATCGCCATGCGTGCCAACCCATAAACGAGTGCACGCGCGGCAAGCACAAGATGATCAAAGTCGGTGCCGGGAGCAAGCCGACCCTGTTGTTGCGCTTGCGTCAGCAAGTCGATCATCGTCCGCCGAATAGCCTCATTCTGATCACGAAGGCTGTCCGACCCTTCAAAATCAATCAGGGTTCGGGAACTGATGATCTGGAAATGCGTGGGGTTGCTAATTGCCCATTCCAGATAGCCTTGTCCGATTGCTTCGAAGGCCTCAATGGGATCTGCGCTGTCGATTTTCGACCGCGCCTTGGCAACGGCCTTTGTCAGCCGATCCATGGCCTGTTCGGCGACCGCGGTGAGCAGCGCTGTTTTCGATCGAAAATGCCGGAATGGCGCGCCGGGCGAAACGCCGGCACGTTTTGCGGCCTCGCGTACGGACACATGCTCGGCTCCCCGCTCCTCGATGATCTCCACGGTTGCCGTGATCAAGGCCTCGACGAGATTGCCGTGATGGTATCGCTTGGCATCTCCGGCTTCGTCGGAATCAGTTGTCTTGGTCATCTCAGTCAAATAGCACGAGAGCGGAATGTAATCACTGATTATTTCCCTTGTGTTCGAGCGCTGCGTATGTAATCAATGTTTACATCGCAACGGAGGTTACCATGTTTCGCATCACCGCAACGACTGCCCTCGCTTTCTCCTTATTGTCGCTCGTATCTGCCGAGGCCGAGGATCGGCCCACCCTGGAAGTCGTCTGGCCGACGGCGGGTTCAGTTGTCGAACTGGGCAATTCTCCTGAGAAGGCGATAGGCGTTGTCGTCAGGAGCAACTTCAGGCTGCTCACTGCGGGTGAGTGCGGGGAAATCAAGCAATGCGGCCACGTGCATATGAAGATCGATCCCAACGGAGACACCTGCAACATCCCCGGCAAGCCGTACAACAGCATGAACAGCGACTTTGGCGGTGATCTTATCAAGGCCCGTTTCGGCCATTGCCCGGATGCCGCCGGCAGACACGTGATCGGCGTGCTTCTTGCCGATGATCATCACCGGCCCATTCTAGTAGACGGCAAACCTGTTACCGCTCTGGTGACGGTGACCACGAAATAGGGCATGCCACGAAATAGAGCGTGCCACAAAATAGAGCGTGGATGACATCTTCACGTTCGAGGCGAAGATGTTTTCTGACACAGGCCTGCTGAGGGAAATTTTGGGCCGGCGCTTCGCCGGCCGGCAGTCACGACATCGTGTCGAGCTTGCGCTGCATCGCGGCGATCTGCTCCTTCAGCTCCTGAAGATCGTCCGGTTTTTCCGGTGTTTCTTTCCTGGCCTGTTCGGCCGGTGCTGCTGCCGGCGCAGACCCCGCAGGCGGGAACGGCGTGAACAGCCGCATGGCGTTCTGGAACATTTCCATGTTACGCCGAGTCTGCTCCTCCAGCACCTTGATCGGCGTCGCGATCTTCATCATGTCCATCGGCGACTTGCCGAGGGCATCTTTCATCTGCTCGCGAAAGCGTTCCTGCTCCTTCGAGAAGGCCAGCATCGACTGTTCGAGAAAGCTTGGCACGATCATCTGCATCTGGTCGCCGTAGTAGGCGATGAGCTGACGCAGGAACGGGATCGGCAGCATGTTCTGCCCGTCCTTGTTCTCCAGCTCGAAGATGATCTGGGTCAGCACCGGATGCGTGATGTCGTCGCCGGTCTTGGCGTCCTGGACAGTAAAGTCCTCGCCTTTTTTGACCATTTCTGCGAGATCCTCGAGCGTCACATAGGTGCTGGTGCCCGTATTGTAGAGACGGCGATTGGCATATTTCTTGATAACAATAGGTTCGTCTTTCGCGGCCATCTGCATCCTCCCCGGACACCGGCCAGCTTAAGTAAGCCGCCGGTAACGATTGCGCCTTGTTAAAGGATATGCGCAAAAGCGTCATGAATCCAAGCTGTTTGTGCAGTGCGGGAACATTTTATGCTGCGCAGCACGGATGGGCCGTCATCGCAGCGACGCGCGGCCTGCTTGCCGCGGAGGAACGCCATGCCCATTTCGGGTTTGACTCGGGTTGTGGAAAGGGCAAGAAAAGTCCCCGACGGCACCCGAAATCGCTCCCCGAAAGTCTGGAGAAGAACATGTCCGCTTCCAACGCCATCGTTGTCGCCAGTGCGGCGCGCACGCCTGTCGGCTCCTTCAACGGCGCCTTCGCCAACACGCCAGCTCATGAACTGGGTGCCGTCGCCGTCAGGGAAGCGCTTGCCCGCGCCGGCGTCGACGGCAAGGAGGTGGACGAGGTCATTCTCGGCCAGATCCTGACTGCGGCTCAAGGGCAGAACCCGGCGCGGCAGGCGGCCATGGCCGCCGGCGTGCCGCAGGAGGCGACCTCCTGGGGTCTGAACCAGCTCTGCGGCTCCGGCCTGCGCGCCATCGCGCTCGGCATGCAGCAGATCGCCCAGGGCGATGCAAAAATCATCGTTGCCGGCGGCCAGGAATCGATGTCGATGGCTCCGCATGCGCAGCATCTGCGCGGTGGCGTCAAGATGGGCGATTTCAAGCTGATCGACACCATGATCAAGGACGGCCTGACCGATGCCTTCTATGGTTATCATATGGGCAACACGGCGGAGAACGTCGCCCGCCAGTTCCAAATCACCCGCGACGACCAGGACCAGTTCGCACTGGCTTCCCAGAACAAGGCCGAGGCTGCGCAGAAAGGCGGAAAATTCAACGACGAGATCGTTGCCTTCACAGTCAAGGGCAGGAAGGGCGACACGATAGTCGACCAGGACGAGTACATCCGCCATGGCGCGACGATCGACGCCATGACCAAGCTCAAGCCCGCCTTCGACAAAGACGGCACGGTGACAGCAGCCAATGCTTCCGGCATCAATGACGGCGCCGCCGCCGTGGTGCTGATGACCGAAGCGGAAGCCGCAAGGCGCGGCATCACGCCGCTGGTGCGTATCGTTTCCTGGGCGACCGCCGGCGTTGACCCGCAGATCATGGGGACGGGACCGATCCCCTCCTCGCGCAAGGCGCTGGCCAAGGCCGGCTGGTCGGTCGGCGACCTCGATCTGGTCGAAGCCAACGAGGCCTTCGCCGCGCAGGCCTGCGCCGTCAACAAGGACATGGGCTGGGACCCGTCCATCGTCAACGTCAATGGCGGCGCCATCGCCATCGGCCATCCGGTCGGCGCCTCGGGCGCCCGCATCTTCAACACGCTGGTCTACGAAATGCGTCGCAGAAGTGCCAAGAAAGGTCTTGCCACGCTGTGCATCGGCGGCGGCATGGGCGTTGCCATGTGCGTGGAAGCATTGTGATGAGATAAGCGATACGAATAGGATACTGGCGCAAAGCGAGTAGGGAATAGAGGGCAAAACCTACCGCTTCAACGCTCAGTCATCTGCATTTCCCGGGAGGACACATGACAAAGGTTGCAATCGTCACAGGCGGGTCGCGCGGCATCGGCGCGGCGATATCGGTCGCCTTGAAAAGCGCCGGCTATTCGGTTGCCGCAAACTACGCCGGCAATGAGGAAGCGGCAGCAAAGTTCAAGGCAGCGACCGGCATCCCGGTCTACAAATGGTCGGTTGCCGACTACGAGGCCTGCGCTGCCGGCATCAAACAGGTAGAGGCCGATCTCGGTCCCGTATCGGTGCTGGTCAACAATGCAGGCATCACGCGCGACGCGATGTTCCACAAGATGACGCGCGAGCAATGGAAAGAGGTCCTCGACACCAACCTTTCCGGCGTCTTCAACATGACGCATCCGTTGTGGGGCGGCATGCGCGACCGCAAATTCGGCCGCGTCATCACCATCTCCTCGATCAATGGCCAGAAAGGGCAGGTCGGCCAGGTCAATTATTCGGCCTCGAAGGCCGGCGATATCGGCTTCACCAAGGCGTTGGCCCAGGAAGGCGCGCGCGCCGGCATCACCGTCAACGTCATCTGCCCCGGCTACATCGCCACCGAGATGGTCAAAGCGATGGACGGGAAGGTGCTCAACGAGCGTGTCCTTCCGCAGATCCCGGTCGGCCGTCTCGGCGAGCCGGAGGAGATCGCGCGCTGCGTCGTCTTCCTCGCTTCCGACGATGCCGGGTTCATCACCGGCTCGACCATATCAGCCAATGGCGGGCAGTACATCGCCTGACCGTTTATCTTTACGTTGAGATAGATACGCGCTTGGACGAACGGGCCTGCAAAACGGCCCGTTTCTATAGCGGTCTTCCCGTTGCAAGATCTCCCCCCAATCCGGCACGCAAAGGTTAACGGCCGCTGCGCAGCCTGTGCAAAAACTGCCCGGCAGCCTGTGGATTCTCGGTGGAAAAGCTGTTCACAACACAACATGTTGCGGTGAACAAACCAAGAAACTTTGCCTATCGCTGATTCGTCGCCGATTCGTTCCGGCTTTGAGCGGAACGTTAACGGCGAGAGCCGAAAACACCCTCGAAATGATTAAAGCGCATTAGGAAACATCAATAATTTCATAATGTTGGGCGAAGCAGATTGGCCGGCCACGATCATTCACCGGCAAAGGTTAACGGTGGTGCTCGTTTGAATGCCGCCTGCATGAATCGGGCCAGTTTCTGTGATTCAGCATGTGGTGAGACTCGCCGGCAGAAATCCCAGATGTAGCCGTGAACAAAACCTGAATCAGCGCGAGTCAGTGATTCGTCGCTGATTCGTTCCAGACTCGTTCCAACTGTTAATCGGGAACAGATTTCTGGCTTCGAACCGACCAATCAGCCTGCCCTCGGCACATTCCGCTTTCGCTTCGCGCCCGAAATCCCTATGTGTCGCCTGTCATACGCGGCCAATATGGGCGCGCTCCCGACAATGCGAGGCAGAGAGCCTTATTTCCAGGCCGATGAACATCCATCCGAAACACACTGAACCGCTGATCCTGTCGGGTCGAGACGTAACGGCCGTGCTCGGCCCGACCAATACCGGCAAGACCCATCTCGCCATCGAACGCATGGTGGCGCATGAGAGCGGCGTCATCGGCCTACCGCTCAGGCTGCTTGCCCGCGAGGTCTATACGCGCGTCTGCGAGAAGGTCGGCGTCCATAAGGTTGCGCTCATCACCGGCGAGGAAAAGATCCAGCCGGCGGGCGCGAAATACTCGGTCTGCACGGTGGAAGCGATGCCGCGCGAGACCGACGCCGCCTTCGTTGCCATCGACGAGGTCCAGCTCGCTGGCGATCTCGAACGCGGCCACATCTTCACCGATCGCATCCTGCATCTGCGCGGCCGCCAGGAGACGCTGCTGCTGGGTGCGGCCACCATGCACGGCATTCTGCAGCGCCTGCTGCGGGGCGTGTCGGTGGTGACCCGGCCACGGCTGTCGCATCTTGCCTATGCCGGCTCGAAGAAGCTGACCCGCCTGCCGCGGCGCACCGCGATCGTCGCCTTCTCGGCCGACGAGGTCTATGCCATCGCCGAGCTGATCCGCCGCCAGCAGGGCGGTGCCGCCGTCGTGCTCGGCGCGCTCAGCCCGCGCACCCGCAACGCCCAGGTGGCGCTGTTCCAGTCGGGCGATGTCGACTACCTCGTCGCCACCGACGCCATCGGCATGGGCCTCAACCTCGACCTCGACCACGTCGCTTTCGCCCAGAATCGCAAATTCGACGGCTACCAGTACCGCAACCTGACCGCGGCCGAGCTCGGCCAGATTGCCGGCCGTGCCGGCCGGCATCTGCGCGACGGCACCTTCGGCGTCACCGGCCAGGTCGATCCGCTGGATGAGGAATTGGTCAAGAAGATCGAGGCGCATGATTTCGATCCGGTGAAAGTGCTGCAGTGGCGTACCGCGCATTTCGATTTCGCCAACCTCGATGCGCTGAAGCGCTCGATCGAGACCAACGCCCCGGTCGAAGGCCTGACGCGCGCACTGCCGGCCGTGGACGCGCAGGCGCTCGAGCATCTGTCGCGCGACGAGGACATCCGGGCACTCACCACCGACGCCAGGCGGGTGGCGCTGCTGTGGGAAGCCTGCGCGCTGCCCGACTACAGGAAGATCGCGCCGGCCCAGCACGCCGACTTGATCGCCTCCATCTACATGGACCTTGCCAGGCACGGCCATGTCGACGAGAACTACATGGCCGAGCAGGTGCGCCGGGCCGACACCACTGAAGGCGATATCGACACGCTATCGCACAGGATTGCCCAGATCCGCACATGGACCTTCGTTTCCAACCGGCCCGGCTGGCTGGCCGATCGGGCACACTGGCAGGAAAAGACGCGCGAAATCGAAGACAGACTGTCGGATGCGCTGCATGAGCGGTTGACGAAACGTTTTGTAGACCGCAGGACTTCCGTCCTCATGCGGCGCCTTAGAGAAAACACGATGCCTGAAGCCGAAATCAGCCCAACCGGAACCGTCCTCGTCGAAGGCCATCACGTCGGCGAGTTGCAGGGTTTCCGCTTCACCGCCGACCAGAGCGCCGGCGGCGAGGACGCCAAGGCGGTGCGGGCGGCGGCGCAGAAGGCGCTTGCCGCCGAGTTCGAGGCGCGTGCCGAACGCTTCGGCGCCTCGGCCAATGGCGACATCGCGCTGGGTTCGGATGGCACGCTGCGCTGGATCGGCGCGCCGATCGGCACGCTGGTCGCTGGCGAAGACGCTTTGAAGCCGCGTCTCGTTCTGCTCGCCGACGAGCAACTCACCGGCCCGGCCCGCGACAAGGTTGCGGCGCGCGCCGAGCGCTTCGTCAATTTCCAGATCGAATCCCTGCTGAAGCCGCTGGTCGATCTCAAGAATGCCGAGCAGATCACCGGCATCGGCCGCGGCATCGCTTTCCAGCTCGTCGAGCATTTCGGCCTCATCAACCGTCGCGACATCGCCGACGAGATGAAGTCGCTCGACCAGGAGGGCCGCGCGGCGCTTCGCCGTCTCGGCGTGCGCTTCGGCGCCTACCATGTCTTCGTGCCGGCGCTGATCAAGCCGGCGCCGGCCGGGTTGATAACGATGCTGTGGGCGCTGAGAAACGACGGCAAGGACAAGCCCGGCTTCGGCGATGTCGTTCACGCACTGGCCTCCGGCCGCACCTCGGTGGTCATCGATCCAACCTTCGACAAGACCTTCTACAAGCTGGCGGGCTACCGCAATCTTGGCCGGCGTGCTGTACGCGTCGATATTCTCGAACGGCTGGCCGACCTGATCCGGCCGGCGACCAACTGGAAGCCGGGCCTCGGACCTCGCCCCGACGGCGCCTATGACGGTCAGTCCTTCATGGTGACGCCGCCGATGATGTCGATCCTCGGCGCCACCGCCGACGACATGGAAGAAATCCTGAAGGGGCTCGGCTATCGCGCCGATGCCAAGCCGGCGGCCGAGGTCAAGGCGCGGCTCGAAGCACAGGACAATGCCGCGCGTGAAGCGGCCGCTGCAAAGCAGGCGGCGGAAGAGGCAACGCGAGCCGAGCAGGCGAGGATGGCGGAAGCAGCTGCCGCGGCAGAGCCGCCGGCGGAGGTTTCGGCGGAGGCTTCGGAGCCTGTGTCGGATGCGGCTCCTGTTGCGGAGGCGGCCGAAGCCGTGACCGAAGCGGCGGCAGAGCCTGTCGCGGAAGACCAGCCGGAAGCTCCAGCCCCTGAAGCTGCGGCAGAAGTCACGCAAGAGACCCAGCCCGCCGCCGAAGCGGCTGCAGAACCAGCGGCTGAGCCAAGGACGGAACTTGGGGCGGAAACTGAGGCTACGGCACCGGCAGAGCCGCCGGTTTCCGACACTATGGAAGCATCGCCGGCCGAACCTGCAGCAACGGCGGAAGCCGTCGCCGGCGAAGCTGCCCCAGAAGCCGAGGAGCCAAAACCTGTGCTGTTGTGGCGGCAGGGTCGTTTCGACCAGCGCCCGCGTCATCGCCAGCATGACAACCGCCCCCGGGACAATCATCGGGACAGTCGCCCGCGCAATGGTCAAGCTGCGCCGGACGGCCGCAGCGATGCGCCGGTAGATGCCGGCGGGCAACCGACGCCGGGCGACCGGCCCGCCCGTCAAGGGCGCCACGATCAGCGCGACGGCGCCGGCAAGCCACGCTTCGACCGCAGCAAGTTCAAGCCCAAGCCGCAAGGCGAGGCGGCAGAGCAGCGCGCCGGCAAGCCGCAAGGCGAACGCCTCGACCGGCGCGAAAACCGGCCCGACTGGAAGGCTGGACGGCAGGACGGCAAAGGCGGCGCCCAAGGCGCAAAGCCCGCCTTCCAGCCAAAGCCGCGTGAGGAACGCCCGGTCCGCTTCGATCCGGACTCGCCCTTCGCCAAGCTCGCCGCGTTGCGCGACCAGCTGAAGAAGTAAGCTGTTCGTCCGATGGTCACTGATGCCCGCCAGCGCATCGACAAGTGGCTGTTCTTCTCGCGCGCGGTAAAATCACGCACGCTGGCAGCCAAGCTGGTCGTCACCGGACGCGTCCGCATCAATCGCGACAAAGCAGCGCAGGCATCCGATACGGTCCGGCCGGGTGACGTTTTGACCATCACGCTCGAGCGGCGGATCTTCGTCTGGAAAGTCCTTGGCACCGGCGCACGGCGCGGCCCGGCCGAAGAAGCCCGCCTGCTTTACGAGGACATGTCGCCGCCCCCCGCGCCCAAGGGCGAGGCGCTTCCGGATGCGGTGCCGCCGTTGCGCGAGGCCGGCAGCGGTCGCCCGACGAAGAAGGAACGCCGCCAGACCGACCACCTGCTCGGCGACGATTGAGCAAGGTCGAACTTCCGCTTTGCCGGGCCTCTGGAATTCCATTCCGGAAACCCCGGCACCGCTGGCAAGGGCTGCCCTTGCCAGCGGCGGACAAAGGCGTTACCTCACCAAAAAAGCCCAACAAAATGGGACGTCCCGGAGCCGACCAATGACCTATGTCGTGACCGACAATTGCATAAAATGCAAATACATGGACTGCATCGAGGTCTGTCCGGTCGACTGTTTCTACGAAGGTGAGAACATGCTCGTCATCCACCCGGACGAGTGCATCGACTGCGGCGTCTGCGAACCGGAATGCCCGGCCGACGCGATCAAGCCCGACACCGAGTCGGGCCTCGACAAATGGCTGCAGATCAACACCGAATATGCCGATAAATGGCCCAACATCACCGCCAAGAAGGAGCCCCCGGCCGACGCCAAATCCTTCGACGGGGAAGCTGGCAAATTCGAGAAATATTTCTCCCCGGAGCCCGGCGAAGGCGATTAACGAGAGCGCTGATTGCGGCAGCCTGACGCGGCGTAACAGACGTGATACATTAACTGCCTTGACAGGCGGCGATGGCGCATGGCCTTCGCGCGTGCAGCAAAACCTTGATTCTTCCGACTTTTTGTGTTATATCAGCCCAACATGCCGGTGACACAACGTCGATTTATGGCGCAAACGCCCCAAATCACTGAAAGGTGAATTTCTCAATCCGGACCAGAGCGATCTGGGGCAGGCGGTCGCAATGTTGCGATTTGCCGGTCCTGGCCTTCCGGTGAGTTCATCGTTGTGTGGCTAAGGACCGGTCACCCCGGTCGCACGAGTTCGGGCCGGCACGATGCCGGTACCACAACAAGGAGTTCAGGGCGTAATGGCAACGATCACCCCGCAGAAGAAGTCCACCGCAGCGCGCCACGGTTTCAAGACCGGCGAGTACATCGTCTATCCGGCGCATGGTGTCGGCCAGATCGTCTCGATCGATGAGCAGGAAGTCGCGGGCCACAAGCTGGAACTGTTCGTCATCGACTTCCAGAAGGACAAGATGCGCCTCAAGGTGCCAGTCGCCAAGGCGACCTCGATCGGCATGCGCAAGCTGTCGGAAGAGGATTATGTCGAGCGCGCGCTGAAGGTCGTGCAGGGCCGGGCCCGCGTCAAGCGCACCATGTGGTCGCGCCGCGCCCAGGAATATGATGCCAAGATCAACTCCGGCGATCTGATCTCGATCTCGGAAGTGGTGCGCGACCTCTATCGCGCTGACAACCAGCCGGAGCAGTCCTATTCCGAGCGCCAGCTCTACGAGGCGGCCCTCGACCGCATGGCCCGCGAGATCGCGGCCGTCAACCGCATGTCGGAGACCGAAGCGGTGCGCCTTATCGAGGTGAACCTCAACAAGGGCCCGAAGCGCGGCGCCAAGGCCGACAACGAGGAAGCCGAGCAGGAAGAGGCCGCCTGAGCCTTTTCGCCTTCGAATTCCGAAAAGCCCGGCCTCGCGCCGGGTTTTTATTTTTGGGATCGGCGAATGCATATCTAACCTTCGACACCGCCCTCCCTTTCCGCCTCCTGCTTCAGCGTGGCGATGAACCGCTTGGTCCGCTGGCGCTCCGGGTTGCTGAACAGCACCGCGGCCGGCCCTTGTTCGACGATGTTGCCGGCATCGAGGAACACCACTTCCCGCGCGATCTTGGAGGCGAGCCTCAGATCATGCGTCGCCATCACCATGGTCGTGCCCTCGCTGGCGAGCTTGCCGAGCACGTCGACCACCTCTTGCGCCAGTTCCGGATCGAGTGCCGAGGTCGGTTCGTCGCAGAGCAGCACTTTCGGCGACGGCGCCAGCGCCCGGGCAATCGCCACGCGCTGCTGCTGGCCGCCTGACAGCGTCGCCGGCCAGGCGTCGGCCTTGTGCGCCATGCCGACCTTTTCGAGCAGGGCGAGCGCCCGTTCGCGCGCCCTTTCCTTGGGCCATTTAAGCACCGTCACCAGCCCCTCCATGATGTTCTCGATCGCGGTGCGATGCGGAAACAGCTGGAAATTCTGGAACACCATGCCGGTCTGCAGCCGCAGCCGCTGGATATCCCTGGTCGAGACCCTGCCGCCGGGGTGGAATTCGAGTGCATCGTCGCCGATCCGCACCGTGCCTGAAGTCGGCAGTTCGAGCAGGTTGATGCAGCGCAAAAGCGTACTTTTCCCGCCGCCCGATGGCCCGACAAGCGCGGTGACGCTGCCTTCCTCGATAGTGACGGTCACACCCTTCAGCACCAAACTGTCGCCGAAACGCTTTTCGATGTTGGTGAGGCCGATCACGCACGCGCCTCCAGGAAGCCACCATAGCGGTTAAGCCGCGTTTCCAATCGGGCCTGCAAGGCCGACAGCACGGAGCTCATGACCAGGTAGAGAGCCGCTGCCTCGACATAGAGGATCAGCGGCTCATAAGTGGTGGCGACAATGCGCTGCGCCGCCTGGAACATCTCGGGCACGGTAATGGCGGCGGCGAGCGATGTATCCTTGACCAGTGAGATGAAGGTGTTGGACAGCGGCGGCACGGCGACGCGCCCCGCCTGTGGAAGAATGGTGCGCCGCATTGCCTGGGCCCAGGTCATGCCGATCGTATAGGCCGCTTCCCACTGGCCCTTCGGCACCGAACCAATGACGGCGCGGATGATTTCCGACGAATATGCGCCGATGTTCAAGGTAAAGCCGATCAGTGCTGCCGGAAAAGCGTCGAGCAGGATGCCGACCGATGGCAGGCCGTAGAAGATAAGGAACAGTTGCACGAGAAGCGGCGTGCCGCGGAAGATCCAGACATAGAAGCGGACCACGGCGACCAGCGGTTTGGGACCGAACAGCCGGACAAGCGCCACGACCAGGCCGAGGACAAGACCGAATGCAAACGACAGCAGCGTCAACGGCACGGTGAAGATCAGTGCAGCCCACAGCAGCGTAGGCAGGGATTCCAGCATCAATTGCAGCCAGTGCGGCACGAAGCCTCCTCCTTGCCAGATTGCCGTCGCTCATATCACGCGAAAGCGGCGGGCCGTCAAAGACAGCTCGCCGCGACATGAACGACGCGGGCCGGCATTCGGCCCACGCGAGAAAAGCCGTTTACTTCGAAACGTCCTGGCCGAAATAGGTATCGGCGATTTTCTGGTAGGTACCGTCGGCCTTGATGTCGGCCAGCGCCTTATTGATGGCGGCCACCAGTTCCGGATCGCCCTTGCGCGCGATGACGCCGGAATAGTCGGCGTTTTCTTCCTGCGCGGCAATCTTCACATTGGCGTCGGGCTTGTGCTTCTTGAAGTCGAGGAAGGACAGGCTGTCGTTGATGGTGGCGTCGGCGCGGCCGGTGAGAAGAAGCTGGATCGACTGGTCGAAGCCGTCGGTGCCGACGAGCTCGGCGCCATTGGTTTCAGCCAGCTTGCCGAAATTCGAGGTCAGCGACTGCGCCGCCTTCTTGCCCTTGAGATCGGCGAAACCCTTGATGTCGGTGTTGTCGCCGCGCACGATCAGCACCGCCTTGGAGGCGATGTAAGGATCGGAGAAATCATATTTGGCCTTGCGCGCCTCGGTGATGCCGACCTCGTTGATGACGGCATCGTAGCGGTTGGCGTCGAGACCGGCGATCAGCCCGTCCCATTTGCCTTCGAGGAACTGGGCTTTGACGCCGAGGCGCTCGGCGATGGCCCGGGCGATCTCGACGTCGAAGCCGACCAGCGCGCCGGAAGCATCATGATAGGTGAAGGGCGCATAGGTTCCTTCCGTGCCGACCTTGAAGACGCCGGACTGCTTGATCTGGTCGAGATTGGCGCCGGCATGACCGGCGGCGATTGCCAGAACCTGCAGCGTTCCGGCGATAATGAGCGATTTGAGCCATTTCATTTTTCTGTGATCCCGTCCTTGGCCGATGTCCGGCGTCGTTGCGAGTGCCGGAAAATGACAGATGCGCGATGCCACAATAAGAAACTAAATTTCAAAAATCTCGCGCCCTTGAAATCCCATTCTCAACCAACACCTCCCGGCGGCACCCGGCTGAGTCAAGGCCGATGGCGAATCGCCTGGAACAGCGCAATCGGCATGACAGTCCGGGGGAACATTCCCCCGCATCGCACGTTCTTGGCTGTTGTAGGGCGCGGCGCCGCCATTTCAACCATCGGCGCCAACTCACGATTCAGCGATTGCACCGCAACGCCTGAAGCAGGAGCGCGGCATGATGCAAGACAGTGCAGGACGGACCATGGTTCGCGCGGCGATGAAAGCCCCTTACCTGGAGCGCGACGAAGAGCATCTCCTGGCGCTGCGCTGGAAGGAGAACAATGACCAGCACGCGCTGCACCGCATCACCGTCGCCCATATGCGGCTGGTTATTTCCATGGCGTCGCGGTTCCGCCACTACGGCCTTCCCCTGGGCGACCTGATCCAGGAAGGCCATGTCGGGCTGCTGGAGGCCGCGGCCCGTTTCGAGCCCGAGCGCGAGGTGCGGTTCTCGACCTATGCGACATGGTGGATCCGCGCCTCGATGCAGGATTATATCCTGCGCAACTGGTCGATCGTGCGCGGCGGCACCAGCTCCGCGCAAAAGGCGCTGTTCTTCAACCTGCGGCGCCTGCGCGCCCGCCTGGCAAACGGCGCCGAGCAGACGTCGAATGCCACGCTTTACCGCGAAGTGTCGGCGGCTCTCGGCGTTTCCGAGGCCGATGTGGCGATGATGGATTCCCGCCTTTCGGCACCCGACAGCTCGCTCAACACGCCGCTTGCCGACGATGCGGGCGCAACCGAGCGGATGGAGTTCCTGGTTTCGGATGACCCGCTGCCCGACGAGGTCGTCGGCGACACGATCGATGTCGAACGCCGCTCTGTCTGGCTGAAGACGGCGCTCGGCGCGCTCAATGCGCGAGAACTCAGGATTATCGAGGAGCGCCGGCTGAGCGACGAGGGCGCGACGCTCGAAGCGCTCGGCGAGACGCTCGGCATCTCCAAGGAACGTGTCCGGCAGATCGAGGCGCGCGCCATGGAAAAGCTCAAGGCGGCGCTGGTGAAGCAGAACCCGGAATTTCTCGCCTGAATCGCGTCGGCTGCTATTTGTCGGTGACGATCTTGACCTTGTCGCCGGCCGAAACGGCGGCACCCGGCGACAGCGCGTTGAGCACCCTGAACAAATCCAGCTTGCGGTCGACGCCGACCATCTGTGCGGCCAGGGAGCCCATTGTCTGGCCGGGCTGCACCGTGACGATGCGGATACGCAGCGGCTTCAACGCCGCCTTCTCGGCAGCACTCAGGATGCGAAACGAGCCGCTGACCGAGCGCGCCACCGTGCTCAGCGAGGTGCTGGCCGAAGGCGCCGCGGTCAGCAAGCGGTAGACCTGGCCGCCGGCGCGGATCACCGCAATATCGAATTGCCAGCCATCGGCGCCGGCATGCGCGGTTGCCGCTTCGTTGCCGTTGATCGTTTCCTGGCGCACGCTGCTGTCGTCGAGGCCGGCAACCCAGCCGCTGCGGATGTAGTCGGTCAGCGAGCGGCCCTTGTCGATCGAAACGCCGTCGAAGCGGATCGCGATGTCGCCCGGGCCTGTCGCCGTCACCGCCGCTGCCGAATTGTCGATGATGAAGCCGTTGGGCACCGAGAACGACACGCCGAGGCCAGGATGCAGGAAAGTTTCGCCGCGCACATAGCCTTCCTCCGGTGTGTCGCCGTAAAGCAGCCCGTCTACGCCGGAAAGGAATGAATCGCGATCGCGCGACCCGACACCGGGCGCGCCGAACTGGCGGGCGTGGCGCTGCGCGAGGTCGATACGCTGCGGCGTGTTGGGGTGCGTCGCCAGGAAGTCGAGGCTGGCGTCGGTGGCGCCGCTGATCGAGCGGAAATCGGTATAGGCCGACATCGACTGCAAGAAGCGGCCGGCAGCGTAGGGATCGAAACCGGCTTCGCCGATCGATTTGATGCCGATGGCGTCGGCCTCCAGCTCCTGATTGCGCGAGAACTGGGCCAGCCTCAGCTTGCCGCGGATCAGCGCCGCCTTGGCCGTCGGGTTGTCGCCGAGCACATCCGAAACGACCTTGGTCGCCAACCCCTCTTCGGCTTCCAGCTGCTGCCGCTGCAGGCCGTGATTGGCCGTAACATGGCCCATTTCATGCGCAATGACGGCGGCAAGCTCGGCTGAATCGTTGGCCAAGGCAAGCAGGCCCCGGGTGATGTAGAGATAGCCGCCCGGCAGCGCGAAGGCATTGACGTTGGGCGAGTTGAGGATGGTGATGCGGTAGGTCTGGGTCGGGTTGGCCGACACTACGGTCAGTCTGCCGACGATCTTGGCCACCATGCGCTCGAGCTTGGGGTCGGAATATTCTCCGCCATAGGTGGCGAGGATGCGCGGGTGCTGCGCCTTCGCCAGTTGGGCGAGCTTGCCGTTGGCGGCGACGTTGTCGACCGTGATCGGCTTGTCTGAGGGCTGAAAGCCTGATTCCTGCACGTCGGGAGGCGTGAACATCTGGCAGCTTGCCAGCGCCACGGCAAGACCGGCCAGCGCCAGAAAGCGCGCCAGCGGTTTCACCCTCCGATTGTCGATGCCGGTCGGCAGATCGGCTTCCTTTCAAGTCCTGGCACGTGACCGCGAAAATCGGGCGCGATTTCCGGAAAGCATCACGCGCAAAATCAAGTGCTACGGCGTCCGACAGATACGAGGCAGCAAGGGCAAATCACGGTCTAAGCCGGACCAGCTCCTGGCGGACCTAGCCACACTACCTCGACCATGGCAAGCAAGCGCCGCTTCGCCTTCCGCCGGTTTGACCATAAATTATGTCCGCTTCCGGGCAACATCTCGTGATCCAGCCGCAAACGGACCCGAGCCGATATAGCGTCGGAATGCCTCCGGTCCAGCCCCGACGAAAAAATCGGCCGCGGTGCCCGTCGCGGCAACCGTGCCACCATCCAGGAAAACCATGTTTTGCCCGATACGGCGCGCATCGTCCGGCTGGTGCGTGACGAATAGCACCGTCATGCGCTGCTCCGAATGGACGTCGGCGACCAGGTCGAGCATGTCGTCGCGCAGTGCCGGTCCGAGCGAAGCGAACGGCTCGTCGAGCAACAACACCGGCCGGTCGCGCACCAGGACCCGAGCGAGCGCGACGCGCTGCCGCTCACCGCCGGAGAGTTCGCGCGGCAGCCGGCTTTCCTTGCCGGCAAGGCCGACGCGCTTCAGCGCTGCGGCGATTGCGGCGCGGTCAGCCTCGCTCAGCATGAGCGAAGGCGAGCGGCCGAGCCCGACATTCTGCTCGAGGGACAGATGGGCAAACAGGTTGTTTTCCTGGAACACCATCGATACCGGCCGCGCTGATGGCGGCGCAGTGCTGACGTCGGCGCCGCCGATGAGCACGCGGCCTGACCGCGGCGCTTCGAAACCGGCCACCAGATTGAGCAGCGTCGACTTTCCCGAACCGCTCGGCCCCATGATGGCGGTGATTTCCGACGCCGGGAAATCGACATCGAATATAAGCGGCGTTTCACCATAGCTGAACGAGACATTATCGAGCCGCACGGCCGCGCCTTTTTCGACCGAAATCGACCGTTCCGGGCTGATCGGCATCATGATTTCTCCCTCCTTCCCAGCCAGTCCGCGGTCAGCACAAGCGCCAGGCAGACAAGGCCGAGCAGCAGCGCCAGGCCGGCCGCATCCTCGGTGCGGTAGCTGCCCATGCGCGCCAGCAACAGATAGGGCAATGTCTGCACGGAATCGCTGCCGAACAGCGCAATGACGCCGAGATCACCGAGCGACAGCGCCATGGCGAAGGCGAAGCCGGTGGCGAGCGGCCGCCGCAGCGACGGCCAGTCGACCAGACGCAACCGGTTCCAGCCCGAGATGCCAAGCTGTGCACAGAGCCGTTCGTGGCGTTCGCTCGCCGCGTCATAGGCGGGGCGGATGGCGCGGATGGCGAACGGCATCGCCATCACCGCATTGACCACAACCACCATGACAGGGGCGATCGCAAAGACATCGCTGACGCTGCGCAGGAGCAGGAACCAGCCGGCACCGATGACGATGGGCGGCACCACCAGGACGAACCCCGCACCGGTGTCGGCCAGGTGTTCGAGCAGCGTCCGCCTGCCGGTCCGCCGGGTGAGCGCCAGCGCCCGGCGCGCCATAACCAGCGACAGCGACAACGCCAAGGAGAGCAGCGCCGATAGGAGGGAGAGCACGGCACTGGTCGCCGTCGCTTGCCGCACCGCGCTCTCGCCGGCCAGGCGGCCGAGATCGGCGCCAAGCCCGGCCGACAGCGTAGCCGCCATCGGTCCGGCGACAAACAGCAGTGCCAGCCCGATCACCAGTGCGTTCAGCACGGTCTCGGCCGCACCGGCTGAAAAATACCGGCGCGGGGCTACCGGCAGATTGGCGTCGCCGGTCATATTGGCGCCAAGCCGCGTTAGTGCCAGCACGACGACGAAGGTCAGGGCAATCTGCAACAAGGTCAGCGTCACCGCCCGCGCCGGGTCGAAGTCGAAACGCAGCGCCTGGTATATGGCAACCTCCAGCGTCGTCGCGCGCGGCCCGCCGCCGAGCGTAAGCACGATGGTGAAGGAGGTGATGCACAGCATGAAAACGAGCCCGGCAACGCCCGGCAGGGCCGCACGCAACGCCGGCCATTCGATCAGCCGGAAGGCCGGCGCAGCACCCATGCCAAGCTGGCTCGCCAGCCGCCATTGGTTAGCCGGCACCGTCTGCAACGCTTCCAGGAACAGTCGCGTTGCCAGCGGCAGGTTGAAAAAGACGTGGGCGACGAGAATACCCGATAGGCCATAGATGCCGGGCCAGTTCTGGCCGCCAATCGCACCGAGCAAGCCGGCGAAATACCCGGCGCGGCCATAGAGTGCCAAGACACCGAGTGCGGCAACAATGGCCGGCAGCGCCAGCGGCACGGCGAAAAGCTGCAGGACAAAGCCTCGCCCGAAAAACTGTGGATGCCGCGACAGCGCGCGCGCGACGAACAGCGCCGGTGCGACGGAGAGCAGGGTCGACAACAGAGCCTGCCAGAGCGTGAAGCGGGCAACACGGAGGAGATAGGAATCAAAGGCGGAGGCGGCGCCCGACAGGTCGCGCATGGCTTCGACGACGAGCCCGGCGAATGCCCCGCCGATCAGCAGCGCGATGGCGGCGAGCGCGACGATACCGGCAGCGACGCGGGTATCCGATGATGGCGCGCGTTGCACGCTAGACCACCAGATTCGAGATTCTTAGCGAGGATTGCGTTCCTTCGCGCGCCCCTCTGTCCTGCCGGACATCTCCCCCACATGGGGAGAGATTGGCAGGTTCAGCGCTCCGCTCATTCCGGCAATGTCGGAGATTGGCGAAAGCCGGCATGACGGCCAATTTCCCTCCTTGTGGGGGAGATGTCCGGCAGGACAGAGGGGGGCGCCGTAGGGCGATCATCTTTCAATCCGAGCTACTTGCTCATCACCGCCAGCCACTCGTCGACCCAGGCCTTGCGATTTGCGGCGACCTCTTCCGAGCTGAACAGCAAGGTTTTGGTCGGTTTGACGAGCTTGTCGAACGCCGGATTGAGCGGCTTGTCGGTCTTGCCGGCCGGGAACATCCAGTTGGTTTCGGGAATGAGATCCTGGAATTTCGGCCCGGTCATGAAGGCGATGAACTTTTCCGCCAGCGGGTTCTTCGCGCCCTTGGTGGTGATCCCAGCGACCTCGATCTGCAGATATTCGCCTTCCTCGAAGGACGCCGCCTGGTAGCGCGAGGTGTTTTCGGCAACCATGTGGTAGGCTGGCGAAGTGGTATAGGACAGCACCATCGGCGCCTCACCCTTGGTGAACAGGCCGTAGGCCTCGCTCCAGCCCGGCGTCACCGTCAGCACCTTTGCCTTGAGTTTGGCCCAGGCTTCCGGAGCCTTGTCGCCATAGACCGACTTGACCCACAACAGCAGGCCAAGGCCCGGCGTCGAGGTGCGCGGATCCTGGATGACGATCTTGTCGCCGGCATCGCCCTCGACCAATTCCCTGAGGCTCTTCGGCGGGCTCTTCAGTTTTTCGCTATCGTAGACGATAGCGAAATAGCCATAGTCGAACGGCACGAAGATATCGTCGCTCCAGCCACCCGGCACACTGACGTCCGTCACGGCGCCATGCGGCGAAAACAGGCCGGTTGCCTTGGCGTCCGCCGTCAAATTGATATCGAGGCCAAGCACGATATCGGCCTTGGTCGCGGCCCCTTCCAGCTTCACACGGTTGAGCAGTGCCACGCCGTCGGCGACCGAGACGAATTCGACGACGCAGGTGCACTCGGCCTCGAAGGCCTTCTTCACCGCCGGTCCCGGACCCCAATCGGCGGTGAAGCTTTCATAGGTATAGACGGTCAGCTTATCCTGTGCCGATGCCTGCCCCGGTAGGGCAAGCGCGGATGCCGCAAGCAGGATAATCGAGGCAAGAGAGTGGAAAAAACTGCGCATCGGCGCCTCCTTCGTTCGCGTTGAAAGGAATTGAGGCGTCGGGCTGTCCGAAACGTCTAATCCCTCCGCCGGTACAAACCGGATCAGGTTCAGCGGGTTGGCAGTCTTGCCTCTCAGCCGGTCCGCGAAGATCGCGTCCGGCACCCCGTTAGAGCGTTTCGACACATAGGCCCGGCCGAAGTGCTGCGCAAGCGGAAGTTTGCCGGGCATCCAAAGCGCGGCGTCCTGTTTCATCTGCCGTTTCATCTTCCGTTTCCGGGGCAGGGCTGGTAAGGGCCACGAGATATGAGCACATTCACCATCCTGCTTGGCGGCGATCTCATCCGCACGCCGCTGCTCGACCGCCAGGTCGAAGGCTCCCGCGTCATCGCTGCCGATGCCGGTATCGGCCATGCCCTTATGCTGGGCCTGATGCCGGAACTCTGGGTCGGCGATTTCGATTCCGTGCCTGCCGATTTGCCGGAGGATCTGGCCGCTGTGCCACGGCAGGTGTTTCCCGCCGAAAAGGACAAGACCGACGGTGAACTCGCTATCGCCGCCGCGCTCGAACGCGGTGCGACCAGCCTTGTGCTCGCAGGCGCCTTCGGCGGCAAACGCACCGACCACATCTTCCTGCATTTGGCGCTCAGCGTCCGGCTGGCGGAAGGCGGAACGGAAGTGCTTTTGACCAGCGGCGCACAGGAAGGCATTCCTTTGCTGCCTGGAAAGACTGGCTTCGATTATGTCGACGGTACGCTGTTTTCGGTGCTCGGCTTTTCGGATCTCGCCGGCCTGACAGTCACCGGCGCCAAATGGCCGCTCGCCCATGTCGAGGTTGCCTTCGGCTCGTCGCTGACCATTTCCAACGAGGTCAAGGGCCGGCTGGAAATCGCGCTGGCCAGCGGCCGCGCGCTGCTGCTCGCGCATCCTTTTCCCCTACCTGAAAGCTGACATGGCGCCGCCGCTTCTCAATCTCGACGGGATAAAGCTGACCTTTGGCGGCGCGCCGCTGCTCGACGGTGCCGCCCTGACGGCGTCAGCTGGCGACAAGATCGCCCTGGTCGGGCGCAACGGCTCTGGCAAGTCGACGCTCCTCAAGATCGCTGCCGGGCTGATCGAACCGCAGGACGGCGAAGTCTTCCGCCAGCCTTCGGCGACGGTGCGCTATTTGCCGCAAATGCCCGACATGGACGGTTTTGCGACCGTTCGCGCCTATGTCGAGGCGGGGCTCGGGCCCGCCGATGATCCCTACCGCGCCACCTATCTGATAGAGCATCTCGGCCTGACCGGCGAGGAACGGCCGAACGACCTCTCCGGGGGCGAGGCGCGGCGCGCGGCACTCGCCCGCGTCATGGCGCCCGAGCCCGACATTCTTCTCCTCGATGAACCGACCAATCATCTTGACCTTTCGGTTATCGAATGGCTGGAGGAGGAGCTTGCCCGCACCTCCTCGGCCCTGGTCGTCATCTCGCATGACCGCCGTTTTCTCGAACGCGTGTCACGCGCCACAATTTGGCTCGACCGCGGCCAGACCCGCCGTCTCGATAAGGGCTTTGCCTATTTCGAGGAATGGCGCGACACGGTGTTGGAGGAGGAAGAGCGCGAGCAGCACAAGCTCGGCCGCCAGATCGTGCGCGAGGAGCACTGGCTGCGCTATGGCGTGACGGCAAGGCGCAAGCGCAACATGCGCCGGCTCGGTGAGTTGCAGACCATGCGCCAGCGCTTTCGCGGTCATCGTGGCGCCGAGGGTGCGGCGACGATGACAGCCAGCGACGCCGCCGAATCCGGCAAGCTGGTGATTGAGGCCAAGAACATCGAGAAGAGCTTTGGCGATCTGACCCTGGTCAAGGGATTCTCGACACGCATCCAGCGCGGCGATCGCGTCGGTCTGGTCGGGCCGAACGGCGCCGGCAAGACGACGCTATTGAAGATGCTGACCGGCGAATTGAAGCCGGACGCAGGCACGGTGCGGCTCGGCACCAACCTGGAGATCGCCACGCTCGACCAGAAGCGCGAGGCCGTCGATCCGCAGGAGACACTGGCGCAGTATCTCACCGACGGACGCGGCGAGAACCTTGTCATCAATGGCGAGCAGCGCCACGTCGTGTCCTACATGAAGGACTTCCTGTTCAAGCCGGAACAGGCGCGCACGCCGGTGCGCGAGCTTTCGGGCGGCGAGCGGGCACGGCTGATCCTCGCCCGCGTTTTGGCGCGGCCGGCAAACCTGCTTGTGCTCGACGAGCCGACCAACGATCTCGACATGGAGACGCTGGAGCTGCTGCAGGAACTGGTCGCCGGCTTTGCCGGCACGGTGATCCTGGTCAGCCACGATCGCGATTTCCTCGACCGCACGGTGACCAGCATCATCGCGCCGGATGGCGACGGCCGCTGGATCGAATATGCCGGCGGCTATTCCGATATGCTGGCGCAGCGCGGCGGCACCAGGCTGGACGACCGCAAGGCGCGGCCGAAGGCAGAGACCGGCGAGGCGACGGCGGCAAGCAGGAGCGAAGCGGCCGCTAGCAGGGGCCTGGCCAAGAAACTGTCGTTCAAGCAGAAATTCGCGCTGGAAACCTTACCCAAGAAGATCGAGGCGGTGTCGGCCTCGATCTCGCGGCTGGAGAACAACATCGCCGATCCGGCCTATTATGAGCGCGACCCGGCGTCGTTCCAGAAGACGATTGCCGCGCTCGACAAGGAGCGCGCCACGCTGGAAGCGCTCGAAGAGGAATGGCTGGAACTCGAGATGCTGCGCGAAGAGATGGAGGGGTGAGAGGTTGAATGCACGCTCATATGCGCCTACATTATGCGCATAAATGGGAGCGGCTCCATGCCTCGATCGAATCCAAAAACCCAAAGAAAGTCGGTTAATACATCGATCGACTCCGGATTGATCGAGGACGCCAAGGCGTTGGGCATCAATATATCCCGCGCTGCAGAAGAGGGTATCGCCAAGGCGATTTCGGCCGAAAAAACCCGGCGATGGCAGGAGGAAAACAAGGAAGCGATCGAGAGTTCCAATGACTATGTCAGGCGCAACGGCTTGCCTCTGGCCAAGCACCGGCTGTTTTGATGGCGCGTTATGATTTCTACCAGACTGCCGAAGGCGACGGTTATCTTCTCGATCTCCAGTCCGACCTTCTGGGACGGCTCGACACCAAGGTAGTCGTCCCGCTGATGCCAGCCAATAAGGCTCCAGTGCCGGGCCGCCGGCTAAATCCTATCTTCACCATCAACGGTAAGGACCATGTCATGGTCACTCAATTCATGTCAGCCTTGATGACATCTGAATTGCCCATTGCCGAAGGAAATCTTTCTCGCCATCACGACGACATCGTGAGCGCAATCGACATGTTGTTCCAAGGCTTCTGAGCCAAAGAGGGGTTGGGCTGGTGAGCCGGCCTCAACCCGCCGTCTTGGTTTGCCAGGCCTTCAGCGCCTCGTCGAACACCTTCTCGCCCGGAATGCCCTTTTCCATCGTGAGCAGCGCCCGCCGCCCGGTCTTGTAGACGACCGGCACGTCGATCCAGTCCTGGCCCCTGAGCAAGGTCAGATTGGCGTCTTCATCTGCCTTGGTATCGTTGAGCGCAACCAGGAAGAAACCGTCGGCGATCTTGGCCGGGATGCCGATCAGCGGGCTGCCGGCATCCTGCTCGGAGCCCTTCATGGCGACACGCAGGATGTTGTCGACGCCGCCGCCCTCGAAGCCGTCAGGCGTCAGGAAGATCATCTCGATGATATGGCTGGCCGGCAGTGTCTGGTCGGTGTTGCGACGGATCGTCATGCGCAACTGGATATCCTTGCCTGGAATGGTCGCCTCGGCGCGGATCGCCGGCTCGGGCGGCAGGTCGCCGCCGGGCGATTCCTGCACCAGTGACCAGACGATATTGCCGGGCTCGGCCGAGCCTTGAGCGGTGCTGGTGCGCTCCTCGTAGAAGATCGCTTTCTGGCCGACGGCCAGCGCGGCTTCCGGCGGAACTACCGTCGGTGCCGCTGCCGCCACGGGCGGTGTGGCGGCCGCTGCAGGCGCTGGCGGGACAGCTGCAGCATCGGCCGGCGCTGCCGCCCCGTTGGCGGGCGGCGTTGCGGGAGTTGGTGCAGCGGACCCGTCGACTGCTGGAGCATTGGCCGTGGCTTGCGCGTCTGCGGGCGCGGCCGGTGCCGGCGCGGCGGGTACCGGGCTGGTCGGCGTTTGTGCGGCCGACGGCGGCGTGGTCAGCGCGGCGACGGATTCGCCTTCGCCGAGGCCCGCCTGCCCGGCCGCGGGGCCGGGATCGACCTCGTGGCCTTCGGGCGTCAGGCGCTGCGTGAACTTCGCGCCTTCGCCGGCCTCCGTCGGAGGCGCGGCGGCCGGGACGGCCGCATCGGCCACCGGCTTGGCCGGGGCTGGCTTTACCAGCGGTTCGGTGGCGACGGTTTTGGTCCCGTCGAGGCCGAGCATGCTGCCGAACGCATCCTTGTTCAGCCACATGCCGTAACCGCCACCGGCAATGACCAGCAAGGCGACGGCAGCGGCAATCACACCGCCATAGCTGCGCCTGCGCTCGGCAGGATGGAGCCGCTGGAACCTGTCCTCCGCGGGGTCGCCGTCGTTGGAAAAGTCATCGCCCCGAAAAACCCCGTCTTGGTCATCGGCTGTCGGAAGATCCATGTCGGACGGCGGCGAACCAGCGCGCTCCTGAGAAAGAGCGACGGGCTGCGGCTTTTGCCAGTTCGACGCCGGCTTGGCGGGCGTGGGCTGCCATGCCGGCCCAGTCTGTGCCGGCCCGGTCTTTGCCGGCTCGGTCTTGGCCGGCTCGGTTTTGGCCGGCTGGCGGACATGGCTGGGCTGGTTCTTGTTGCGGTCGATGGAGGAGAAGATGTCCTCCAGCTCCGCCAGCGGATCGGATGCCGGCGCCGGTTTGCCATACTCTCGCTCAATGCTTGCGATGGCATCTTCGAGTGCACGCTTCTGCCTGGCGACGTCCGACGGCGCAAGCGGTGGATCGCGTTCGGCAATCTTCTTTGCAATCGTCGAACGGGCCTTGTCGTAGACCCTGGCGCGCACCTCCGCCGACGGCTCGCCGAGATTGTCGAGCGTCTTTTTCAGAACAGAAACAAAATCTACCATGCTTCAGTCGACCTGCATTTTGTTTCTGGGCCGGCCCCCGCAAATCAGCCGCAATGCCCGGAAAGGCTGAGAAACTAGTCTTGAAACGGATCGGTCACAAGTATCGTGTCGTCCCGTTCAGGGCTGGTGGAAAGGAGTGCGACCGGCGCGCCGATCAGCTCTTCGATGTAGCGGACGTACTTCACCGCCTGGGCCGGCAGGTCGTTCCAGCTGCGCGCGCCGGCGGTGGTGCCTTTCCACCCCTCCAGCGTCTCGTAGACCGGTTCGACGCGCGCCTGCGCGCCCTGGCTGGCCGGCAGGTAATCGATCGCCTCGCCGTCGAGGCGGTAGCCGGTGCAGACCTTGATCTCGTCCAGCCCATCGAGCACATCGAGCTTGGTCAGCGCAATGCCCTTGATGCCGTTGACGGCGACAGCCTGGCGGACCAGCACGGCATCGAACCAGCCGCAGCGGCGCTTGCGGCCGGTGACGACGCCGAATTCATGGCCGCGCGTGCCCAGGAACTCGCCGATCTCGTTCTTCTGTTCGGTTGGAAACGGGCCTTCGCCAACGCGCGTCGTGTAGGCCTTGGTGATGCCGAGCACATAGCCGATGGCGCCCGGGCCGACGCCGGATCCAGCGGCGGCCTGGCCGGCAACCGTATTGGAGGAGGTAACGAACGGATAGGTGCCATGGTCGATGTCGAGCAGCGTGCCTTGCGCGCCTTCGAACAGGATGCGCTCGCCGGCGCGGCGCTTGTCATCGAGGATTTTCCAGACCCGGTCCATATAGGGCAGAATCTCGTCGGCGACCGAGATCAGCTCGCTCATGATCGCCTCATGCGTGACCTCGGCATGGCCGAGCCCACGGCGCAGCGCATTGTGGTGCGTCAGCAGCCTGTCGACCTTCAAGGGCAGCGTTTCCAAATCCGCCAAATCCATCACCCTGACCGCGCGTCGGCCCACCTTGTCTTCGTAGGCCGGACCGATGCCGCGACGGGTCGTGCCAATCTTCGTTCCGGAATTGGAAGCGGCGTCCTCGCGAAATCCGTCCAACTCCCGGTGCAGCGACAGGATAAGCGCGGTGTTTTCGGCTATTTTCAGGCGGTCCGGCGTCACCTCGACGCCCTGCGCCTTCAATTTCGCCACCTCCGCGACGAAAGCGTGCGGATCGAAGACGACGCCATTGCCGATGATCGACAGCTTGCCTTGCCGCACCACGCCGGACGGCAGCAGCGACAGCTTGTAGACCTTGCCATCGACGACCAGCGTATGGCCGGCATTGTGGCCGCCCTGGAAGCGCACGACAACGTCGGCGCGCTCGGACAACCAGTCGACGATCTTGCCTTTGCCCTCATCGCCCCATTGCGAGCCGACGACCACCACATTGGCCATGCTTCTTTTCCCTTGAGATGCCGCGCCAGGCAGCTTGAAACGGTTCGAAACGACAGGCCTCTATAGCGTCAAGACCGGGCGAGCGCGACCATTCTTTGCCGCCCAAAACGCTCCGAGGCACAACAATTTTCGCCTTTGACATCATTTACTTGCGCGAGCTGCCGCAATAGGCCCGCATCGACCGCGCATTTCTCTCCGCCTGGCCGGGACTTCACGATGCATCGAGCCGCCTATCTGTTCCTGCTGTTCACCACCTTGCTGTGGGGCGGCAACTCCGTGGCGGGGAAGCTGGCGGTCGGTCATATCTCGCCGATGACACTTGTCTTCCTGCGTTGGCTGCTGGCGGTTCTGATCTTGCTGCCGATCGGCTGGGCAACGCTGCGCCAAGATTGGCCGGTGGTGCGCAGGCACTGGTTGCTGCTTGGCGGGCTCGGCGCTTGCGGCTTCGCCTTCTTCAACACGATCTTCTACACGGCGCTCAACTACACCACGGCGATCAACGTCTCGATCGAGCAGGCGGCGATCCCGATCGTCATCATCATCGCCAATTTTGTGCTCTTTCGCCTGCGCGTCAATGGCGTGCAGGTCATCGGCGTCGTGCTGACCATCGCCGGTGTCGCGGTGACGGCGAGCCATGGCGATCCACGCCAGCTTCTCAGGCTGGATCTCAACTTCGGCGACGCCATCATGCTGGTCGCCGTGCTTTGCTACTCGTTCTATTCGGTGGGGTTGCGGCTGAAGCCAGTCATCCGCTGGCAGAGCCTGATGCTGGCGCTGTCGGTTGCCGCACTCATCACATCGCTGCCTTTCTTCCTGTGGGAGATTGCCGCCGGCAAGGTCATCGTCCCCGATGCACGCGGCTGGGCGGTCGCGTTCTATACCGCCATCGGTGCCTCGGTCATATCGCAGATCTTCTATATCAGGGGCAACGAGCTGATCGGCGCCAACCGGGCCGGCCTGTTCATCAACCTGGTGCCGATCTTCGGTACGCTGCTGTCGGTGCTGATCGTCGGCGAGACATTCCAGCTCTATCAGGCGCTGGCGCTCGCGCTGGTGCTCGGCGGCATCGGCCTCGCCGAATACAGCGGCCGGAAGACGGCGATATCCGCCGCTGAATGAAGTCGCTTGCCGCGACGTTTCACTGCGGTCCATCAACGACCGTGGAAGCGCCCCGCGTGCTGCTGCACACGGGGCGACCGAATTTCAGGCCACGCCGACGTCGAAGTGCAGCCGCTTGGCCGAGTCGATCGACTTGTGCGAGCGCACCTGCGCCAACACCTTTTCCGGGAACGGCGCATCGAGATAGAGCAATGCGATGGCATCGCCGCCCGGCCGGTTGCGGCCGAGCTGGAAATTGGCGATGTTGACGCCGTTCTCGCCGCAGACCGTGCCGAGCAGGCCGATGATCCCAGGCGCATCGGCATTCGTCGTGTAGAGCATGTGCTGGCCGACCTCGGCGTCGAGATTGATGCCCTTGATCTGGATGAAGCGCGGTTTGCCATCCGAGAAGCAGGTGCCGGCGATCGAGCGTGTCCTATGCTCGGTCTTGACCGTGAGCTTGATATAGCCGTCGAACACGCCGGATTTGTCGCGCTTGACCTCGGCGACGATGATGCCGCGCTCCTTCACCATGATCGGCGCCGACACCATGTTGACGTCGGAGACCTGCGGCCGGATCAGCCCGGCAAGGGTGGCGCTGATCAGCGCGCGCGTGTTCATCGTCGCGGTCGAGCCGTCGAACAGTATCTCGACCTCCTTGATTGGATCCTCGGTGACCTGGCCGACAAAGGCGCCGAGCACTTCGGCAAGCTTGACGAAAGGTTTCAGCCGCGGCGCCTCTTCGGCGGTGATCGACGGCATGTTGATGGCGTTGGAAACGGCGCCCTTGATCAGATAGTCGGACATCTGCTCGGCGACATGAAGGGCGACATTCTCCTGCGCTTCGGTGGTCGACGCGCCGAGATGCGGCGTCGCCACGACATTCTCCATGCCGAACAGTTCATTATACTCCGCCGGTTCGACCTCGAACACGTCGATGCCGGCGCCTGCCACCTTGCCGCTTTTCAGTGCCGCGATCAGGTCGGCCTCGACGACCAGCCCGCCACGCGCGCAATTGATGATGCGCACACCGGTCTTCATTTTGGCGATCGCCGCGGCATCGATGATGTTGCGCGTCTTGTCGGTGAGCGGTGTGTGCAGCGTGATGAAGTCGGCGCGGGCGAACAGCTCGTCGAGCTCGACCTTTTCGACGCCGAGCTCCTCGGCGCGGCTGTCCGACAGGAACGGATCGAAGGCGATGACATGCATCTTCAGGCCGACGCCGCGCGTAGCGACGATCGAGCCAATATTGCCGCAGCCGATGATGCCCAGCGTCTTGCCGGTGATCTCGACACCCATGAAGCGGTTCTTTTCCCATTTGCCGGCATGGGTCGAGGCGTTGGCCTCCGGTATCTGGCGGGCCAGCGCGAAGATCATGGCGATCGCATGCTCGGCAGTGGTGATCGAATTGCCGAAGGGCGTGTTCATCACGATGATGCCCTTGCGGCTCGCCGCCGGTATGTCGACATTGTCGACGCCGATGCCGGCGCGGCCCACGACCTTCAGCCTGGTCGCGGCGTTGATCAGCTTCTCCGTGACCTTTGTCGCCGAGCGGATGGCCAGCCCATCATACTGGTCGATCACCTCGAGCAGTTTTTCCTTATCCTTGCCGAGATCCGGCAAATAGTCGACGTCGATGCCGCGATCCCTGAAGATCTGCACGGCGGTGGTGGAAAGTTTATCCGAGACGAGAACGCGAGGCATTGGCTTGGTCCTTTGCGATTGGCGTCCCTCCTTGAGGGGAGGGTCGGCGCGAAGCGCCGGGGTGGGGTCGGTGCGGCCGGATGCGGCCGAATCTTTCTGGATGGTGGATCGTTGAGCTCGTGTCGTTGAGCGGGTGGAGGCGACCCCACCCGGCCCTTCGGGCCACCCTCCCCTCGAGGGGGAGGGATCAGGCCGCCGCTTTGAGCGACGCCTTTTGCGCGGCAAAGGCCCAGTCCAGCCAAGGCAGCAGCGCCTCGAGGTCGGAGGCCTCGACCGTCGCGCCGCACCAGATGCGCAGGCCGGGCGGAGCGTCGCGATAGGCGCCGATGTCATAGGCGACGCCTTCCTTGTCGAGCACCGAGACAATTGCCTTGGCGAACGCGGCCTGTCCGTCGGCGTCGAGTGCCGCGACATCCGGATCGGTGAAGGAAAGGCATACCGATGTGTTCGAGCGCGTCGCCGGGTCGGCTGCAAGATGGCCGAGCCAGGAAGATTTCCGGACAAAGCCATCGAGCACGGCGGCATTGGCGTCGGCACGGGCGATCAGCGCATCGAGGCCGCCGATCGACTTCGCCCAATGCAGCGCATCGAGATAGTCCTCGACGCACAGCATCGACGGCGTGTTGATAGTCTCGCCCTTGAAGATGCCCTCGATCAGCTTACCGCCGGAAGTGAGGCGGAAGATCTTCGGCAGTGGCCAGGCCGGCTTGTAGCTTTCCAGGCGTTCGACGGCGCGCGGGCTGAGGATCAGCATGCCATGCGCGCCCTCACCGCCCAGCACCTTCTGCCAGGAGAAGGTGACGACGTCGAGTTTCTGAAAATCGAGCTTTTGCGCAAAGGCCGCCGAAGTGGCGTCGCAAATGGTCAGGCCCTTGCGGGTGGCCGGGATGAAATCGCCGTTCGGCACGCGCACGCCCGACGTCGTGCCGTTCCAGGTGAAGACCACGTCGCGGTCGAAGTCTATTTTGGTCAGGTCGGGCAGTGCCCCGTAGTCGGCCTCTAACCTGCGCACATCGGCAAGCCTCAGCTGCTTGACCACATCGGTGACCCAGCCGGAGCCGAAGCTCTCCCAGGCGACCATGTCGACGCCGCGTTCGCCGAGCAGCGACCACAGCGCCATTTCGACCGCGCCGGTGTCCGAGGCCGGCACGATGCCGATGCGATAGTCTGCCGGAACCTGGAGGATTTCCCGCGTCAGCTCGATCGCTTGTTCGAGCTTGGTCTTGCCGATCTTGGCACGGTGCGAGCGCCCGAGCGCGGCATTTTTGAGCGCCTCGACCGACCAGCCGGGGCGTTTTGCACAGGGACCTGAGGAAAAATTGGGATTTGCCGGACGGAATCCGGGCTTCGTATGCGTCGTCATCGTGGTCTATCCTTCCAGATAGTGGCCCCTCGTTGGGGAGGGGTGGCCCACGAACGGCGATATGCGTTCAGGCTTTCGGCGTCAAGGGGAAAGTTTTTGTCGCTGTCAGGATATTGCCAGCGCCCGGGGCAAAAATGCGAACGGCGAGCCTACGACCCGCCATTGTTAACGCCTCGGCTTCGATCGAGCCTACCAGAGGTCGTAGCGTAGTCCGACTTTGACTTGATGATTGTTGATTCCTTTGCGGATCGGAAAAGAAGTCAGGCTCTCCGCAGTCACATATTCGGCGTCTGGCGCGGAAAAATACTGATAGCCCAGATCGACTGAGACGTTCTTGGACACTTGGTAGGCAAGGCCGGCATTCAGCGTGTAGGCGAAGGAGTATTGGGTCTTGTCGTCACGCAGGACGAAATCGTCGGCGGGGTTGGCGTTGTCGATGAAGTAGCTCGCCGAGAGGCGACGCTTGCTCTGGACGACACCGATACCAGCGCCGAGATAAGGTGTGATTCCGACATAGGTGCCAAGGTCGACATAGCCATTGAATATGCCTGAGAAGGCATAGTTCTTCAGGGTCGCCGATGCCACCGTCGTTCCGTCGTTATAGCCGACGTCGATCTTGTTGCCGGGAAGATAGCCGACATTGAGATCGGCCCGCAGATAGTCGTTGAAATGGTAGCCAAAGCCTATGCTGGCGAAGATGGGATCTTCCTTTTCGTCGAAGCTCGCGGGCGTGAAGGCGAAATCCTCATCCTTGAAGCTCTTCTGCACCAGATAGGAGACATCGCCGCGCAGATACCATCCCGAGCCAACCTCGACCGGTACATAGTCGGGCGCCTGGTCGACATAGACCGGC
The DNA here is from genome assembly GCF_040318975.1 of Mesorhizobium sp. M0983. NCBI lineage: Bacteria > Pseudomonadati > Pseudomonadota > Alphaproteobacteria > Hyphomicrobiales > Phyllobacteriaceae > Mesorhizobium > Mesorhizobium sp. M0983. The sequence continues at coordinate 179,497 of NZ_JAMYNH010000003.1, forward strand.
GGATCGTAATCGGCGCCAAGCGCCGGCGTGAGCGGCATCAGGACGACTGCTGCAAGCGCCAGCACTACAGGCGATTTGAATGTCATGGTCCCCGGCTCCCGACTTGGCGCATTCGCGATCGCGCGCGCCGTTTCAGAGAGCATTGTTAACCATAGTGGTTAAGTGCGGGTTAAGGATAACAAGGCGTTAGCAATTGATTTGATCCGTTTTCGCTCCTCGAGCTGGACGGTATTACAGAGCAACGCAGCATCTTTAGGCAGCCAAACGAAACCGCCCGGCAGAAGCCGGGCGGTCGACGAATTCTTCGATTTCGAAGCGACTACTTGGTGTAGACGGGCTCGGGTTCCGGAACATAGGGCTCCGGGGGCGGAGCACAGTCCGACCTGCCGAACTGGTAGCGCAGGCCGCCGCGCACTTCGTGCACGTTGATGCCTCGGTCATAACCTGGGCCGACATTGCTATCCGAAGCATATTCGAACATCTTGCCGCCGTTGATGTGGCTGAAGCGGTAGCCGACATCGAGCTTTACGCGGTCGGTCAGGCAGTAGGATGCGCCCGCCATCGCAGCATATGCAAAACGCCAGCCCTTACCGCCATGATGCTCGAACTCGCCGTCGTCATCGACGTTGTGCAGTTCATCCCACTTGACCCAGGCGCCGCCGATGCCCGCTCCGACATAAGGTGTGACGCCATGCCAGGTGCCGATATCGACATAGGCGTTGGCCAAGAGCAGCAGCGCCGAATAGGACGAGGTGTCGACGGATGTGCAAGGGGTTTGTAATACGCCGCAGAAGCCGTTGGTCGAGCCGCGGAATTTGGATTTGCTCATCCAGTCCAAGGTGAGATCGGTACGGAAATGCTCGTCGATCTGGTAACCAACACCGGCGCCGGCCGAGAAGGCGCCATCCAGCTTGCCTGTATCGAACTTGCCGGGATTCTGGGGCGCTACACCGTAGGTGATATAGTCGCCACCGCGAAACTTCGACCAGTGATAGTCGATATCGCCGCGGATATACCAGCCGCCATACTCGGCCGGCGGCTCGTAGGCGATCGGTGGCGGCGCCTCCTCGACCACCGGCGGCTCGACGAAATCGGCGGCGAATGCCGGCCCGACGCCGGCAAACAGCGCGGCCAGGAGAGCCATTCTTGCTGTGTTGAACATGCTTATCACCCCTGAGAACCCTCGAACGGCGAACGCGCCCGAAATATGATTGACCTCAGTTGTGGATAATGAATCGGAAAGGTTAAAAGGCGTTTAACCGTATCGATTAACCACGAATCTCTAAAATCCGAGGATTCTGGCGGCCGTTGCTGTTGCAGGACTGACAGGCGATCCAACAAAAAGCCCGCCGGCAAGGCGGGCTTTTTGAACTGATATTGGAGGGAGATCAGGCGGCGCTGCGCGTTTCCGAAATGACCTCGACGATGTCGTTGACCACGGACTCGACAAGCTGCGGGTCGTCGCCCTCCGCCATGACACGGATGAGCGGCTCCGTGCCGGATGGCCGGATGACCAAGCGCCCGGCCTTGCCGAGGCGATGGCGCGCATCTTCGATCGCTGCCTTGACCGGCGCCTCCTCCAGCGGCTTGCCGCCGGAAATATGCACGTTCTTCAACAGCTGCGGCACCGGCTCGAACTTCTTCGACAATTCGCTGACCGGCCGGTTCTGCCGCTTGATGCAGGCGAGCACCTGGAGCGCCGAGACGAGGCCGTCGCCGGTGGTCGAGAAATCGGACAGCACGATGTGGCCCGACTGTTCGCCGCCGACATTGAGCCCATGGGCACGCATGTGCTCGACGACATAGCGGTCGCCGACCTTGGTGCGATGCAACTGCAGGTTCATGTCGCCGAGGAAGCGTTCGAGGCCGAGATTGGACATCACCGTCGAGACGACCCCGCCGCCGGCCAGCCGCCCGCTCTGGTGCCAGGATTCGGCGATCAGCGCCATGATCTGGTCGCCATCGACGATCGCGCCGTTCTCGTCGACAATGACGACGCGGTCGGCATCGCCGTCGAGCGCTATGCCGATATCGGCGCGCACCTCGTGCACCTTCTTTTGCAGGCCGGCCGGATGGGTCGAGCCGCATTCCTTGTTGATGTTGAAGCCGTTGGGCTCGACATTGATGGCAACGACCTCGGCGCCGAGTTCCCATAGCGCGTCGGGCGCCACCTTGTAGGCGGCGCCATTGGCGCAATCGACGACGATGCGCAGGCCCGACAGCGACATCGAGCGCGGCAGCGTGCGCTTGGCGAATTCAATATAGCGGTCATGCACGCCGTCGACGCGTTTGGCGCGGCCGAGCCCATCAGAATCGGCAAGCGCCAGTTCGATATCCTTGTCGAGCATCCCCTCGATACGCTCCTCGATCTCATCGGACAGCTTGTAGCCATCGGGGCCGAACAGCTTGATGCCATTGTCGTAATAGGGGTTGTGCGAGGCAGAGATCATCACCCCTATATCAGCGCGCAGCGAGCGCACCAGCATTGCAACCGCTGGCGTCGGGATCGGGCCGAGCAGGAAGACATCCATGCCGGCGGCGCACAGGCCCGACACCATCGCGTTCTCGATCATGTAGCCGGAAAGCCTGGTATCCTTGCCGAGCACGACGCGGTGGCGGTGGCTGCCGCGCTGGAACGAGAGGCCGGCGGCCATGCCGACCCTCATGGCGACCTCCGCCGTCATTGGAAACTTGTTGGCGCGCCCACGAATACCGTCCGTACCGAAATAATGTCCTGCCATGCTAGCCAGCTTCCCGATGGTTCTTTCCGAGCATCTCATGCCATAAAATCGGCCGAGCTCTGTCATCACATTGTATGATTATGGACGACCAATCCTTAGAAAATTGTTGTCTTGTGTGTTTTGCGTCACGCTAATGTGTTGATTTTCAAGTTTCGAGCCCTTGTTGCGGCAGCAGCATCAGAAACGTCAACCTCAAACCTCATCTGGATCCTTTGGTTTGTGACAGTGTGGCCTTGAACCCGAATCCGCATCGCGCTGCTTCAGACAGAGATAGGCTCAGGTCCGTCGCACCCGCCGATTTGACTGGCTGTCATGCGACGCAGTGTACTCGCTGGGAACGAGCCATATGCGCGCTCTCCGTGCAATGCACCCGGACGAACTTGGCTGGGAAACAGTCCCGGCAACGAATTCATCACCTTAAAGAAAAGAATGCACTTCTAAATTGTCTCTACGCTACTTAGCATCTGGCGCAACCAGCCGTTGAGCGCTATTGCTGCACTGGGACATATCATGAACCGCCATAGGGAGAAAACGCATGCTCATCCATCGACTTGCCACTTTGACGGGCCTTGCCGTCGCGACCTTATTCCTGGCGGCGCCTGCCAATGCGCTGACCATGGCCGAGTGCAGCACCAAGTATAACGCGGCCAAGGATGCGGGAACGCTTGGCGGGCAGAACTGGAACCAGTTCCGCAAGGCCCAATGCGGCACCGATGCCACCGCCGCTACGACCGATCCCGCCCCAGCCAAAGCCACGGCCAAGGCCGCCGACACCACCAAGGCAGCCGCCGGCGACGATGCGGCGCCTGGGCTGACGGCGAAGGAGTGCAGCACCAAGTACCAGGCGGCAAAAGCCGCCGGCACGCTGAACGGCATGAAGTGGAACGATTTCCGCAAGACCCAGTGCGCCGCCGACGCGACGGCAGCCGCACAACCCGCCGCCACGACCAAGGCTGCGGCAGCCACCGCCGACGACGCTGCGCCGGGCCTGACGGCCAAGGAATGCAGCACCAAATACCAGGCCGCCAAGGCTGCCGGCACGCTCAACGGCATGAAATGGAACGATTTCCGCAAGAGTGAATGCGCCGCCGGCGCAACTGCAGCGGCACAACCTGCCGCGGCACCTGCCAAGGCGACGACAGCTGCCGCGACCGATACCGGCAAAGGCCTCAGCATGGCTGATTGCAGCGCCAAATATCAGGCCGCCAAGTCCGGCAATACTTTGAACGGCATGAAGTGGAACGACTTCCGCAAGAGCCAATGCGGCGCCGGCGCAGCCGACGACGACGACACCCTGCCGGCTCCCGATGCGAAGTACACCGGCGATCCGCAAGCGCCGACCATCACCGCCCCCCAGGGCGTGAAATTCCCGACGGCGATCTCCAAGAAATACGCTACCGAGACCCCGGCCAAGGGCCGCATGCACACCTGCCTCGACCTGTATTACGCCAACAAGGACGCCAACACGCTGGGCGGCCTCAGGTGGATCCAGAAGGGCGGCGGCTTCTACAGCCTCTGCAACGCCAAGCTGAAGAGCTGACCAGCGCCATCATCCGACGACATGAGCCCGCGAGCCGCAAGGTTCGCGGGCTTTTTTGTTGCTGCATGCTGCCGCGCGTTCCGAAGAGGCGGCATCCGCGCGCAGTCGGCCGCCGCTCTAGCGATCTCCCCCCTCGTGGGGGAGATGTCCGGCAGGACCCGGCAGGACAGAGAGGGGCGCTGTCCCGCCGACATCGATGGTCGGCAGCACGCGCCACGTTTGGTCGAAGGAGCCTGAAACAAAAAACCCGCCTCGGCGGGCGGGTCGTTGGAGCCAATTGGCACCATACGCAAATTAGTAGCATAGCTGCCGGGACAAAGCAAGAACAAAATGTGGCGCCGTCGGCAAAAAACTGCGAATTTCCTTCACCGGCGCGCCTTGTCGATCTTCCCGAAGTCGTCAACGAGGACGATAGAAGGCCGCGTTCCTTCGCGCCCCTCTCTGTCCTGCCGGACATCTCCCCCGCGAGGGGGGAGATTGGCCGTCATCGTCACTTTCGCCAATTTCCAGCGATGCAGGAAGGGTCGCATTCCCCAAAGAAAAACGCCGCGGTCAGAGCCGCGGCGTTTCGAAGTCGATCTCTCCTGGGCCGGAGCCTAGCTTGACGGCTGGGGTTCCATACCGCCTTCGGGCTCGGGGCCCTTCTTGCGGCGGCCGGACTTCGGCACGGCCGAGCCGCGGCTCGGCGGTGTGTCGTCGCCGAGGTCGCGTGCGGGCTTATTGCCGGCGATCAGCTGCTTGATCTCCTCGCCGGACAGCGTCTCGTATTCGAGCAGGCCTTGCGCCAGCGCGATCCATTCCTTCTTCTTCTTGGTCAGGATGGACCTTGCCGTCGAATAGGCCTCGTCGATCAGCCGGCGCACTTCGGCGTCGATGATCTGCGCCGTCTCTTCCGAGATATTCTGCGTGCGCGCCACCGAATGGCCGAGGAACACCTCCTCCTGGTTGTCGCCATAGGCGACATGGCCGAGCTTGTCGGAGAAGCCCCAGCGCGTCACCATGGCGCGCGCCAGCTTGGTCGCCTGCTCGATATCGGAAGAGGCGCCTGAGGTGATGTTCTCCTTGCCGAACTTGAACTCCTCGGCGACACGGCCGCCCATCATGATGGCGAGGCGCGAGATCATGTATTTGTAGCTCATCGAATAGCGGTCGCCTTCCGGCAGCTGCATGACCATGCCGAGTGCCCGGCCGCGCGGGATGATGGTCGCCTTGTGCAGCGGATCGGCCGACGGCACATTGAGCGCCAGGATGGCGTGGCCGGCCTCGTGATAGGCTGTCAGCTCCTTCTCAGCCTGCGTCATCGCCGACGAGCGGCGCTCGGCGCCCATCATGATCTTGTCCTTGGCGTCCTCGAATTCGGCCATGGTGACGAGGCGTTTGTTGCGCCGCGCCGCCATCAGGGCGGACTCGTTGACCAGGTTCATCAGGTCGGCGCCGGAAAAGCCCGGCGTGCCGCGTGCGATCACCTTGAGGTCGACATTGGGCGCCAGCGGCACGTTGCGCACATGCACCTTCAGGATCTTCTCGCGGCCGACGATGTCGGGATTCGGCACCACCACCTGGCGATCGAAGCGGCCCGGCCTGAGCAGCGCCGGATCGAGCACGTCGGGCCGGTTGGTGGCGGCGATCAGGATGATGCTTTCGTTGGATTCGAAGCCATCCATCTCGACCAGCAGCTGGTTCAGCGTCTGCTCGCGCTCGTCATTGCCGCCGCCGAGGCCGGCACCGCGATGGCGGCCGACGGCGTCGATTTCGTCGATGAAGATGATGCAAGGGGCGTTCTTCTTGGCCTGGTCGAACATGTCGCGGACGCGGCTTGCGCCGACGCCGACGAACATCTCGACGAAGTCCGAGCCGGAAATGGTGAAGAACGGCACGTTGGCTTCACCGGCGACCGAGCGGGCGAGCAGCGTCTTGCCGGTTCCGGGAGGACCGACGAGCAGCACGCCGCGCGGGATCTTGCCGCCGAGCCGCTGGAATTTCTGCGGGTCGCGCAGGAACTCGACGATCTCTTCCAGATCTTCCTTGGCTTCGTCGACGCCGGCGACGTCCTGGAAGGTGACGCGGCCATGCGCTTCGGTCAACAGCTTCGCCTTCGACTTGCCGAAGCCCATGGCGCGGCCGGAACCGGACTGCATCTGGCGCATGAAGAATATCCAGACGCCGAGGATGAGGATCATCGGCAGCCAGGAGATCAGGGTGCCGAACAGCGAATTGGAGCCGTCGGATTCAGGACGCGCATTAATGGTGACGTTCTTGTCCTGCAACCGCGAAACCAGCGACGGGTCCCCAGGCGAATAGGTCTGGAAGCCGTTGGAGCTGTCCGTGTAGTTGCCGGAGATACGGGCGCCGGCGATGGTCACCGACTTGATCCGTCCCGCCGCGACCTCCTGTAGGAACTGCGAATAGGGGACATCGCTCGAGGCTCCACGCGTCTGCGGCGTCTGGAAAAGATTGAAGAGAGCGATGAGCAGGACCGCTATGATCGCCCAGAGCGCGAGGTTGCGATAATTTGGATTCATCAATTGTCCCGTTGGCGCCCGCTGGGCGGACGCACGTCGTGAGAGGAAACTTGGCCCTAACATAGGGAGAGCGTCTCCCCTTGCCAAGCATAACAGCAGGTCTCGGTTAAGCTTTCGCCCGTGGTAGGCCGGCACTGTGGCCGCCGAATGGCGCGGCTGGAACCGGCGCCGCGCCAAGCAACGCGGCGACGGCATCGGCCGGCGCCAGATCGAAGGACGGCAGGAAACGGGCGAAGGGCGCGACTGCCGGATATGCGGCGACCGCCGCCGGCATCGGGCTTTCCTCAGGCAAACCCGGGCCTTGCCCAGGCAGACCAAGGCACTCGCCATCCCGCCATAGCGCTGGTTCGGCGGCCAAGGCGGCACGCACAAGGCTTGCCGGCGTGCCATGCCCGGCAATTGCCCGCTTTGCGGCAAGAGCCACCCCGAGCGGGGCAACCAACAGCGGCGCGATCAACAATGCACCTGAACTGTCGCTCAATGTGATCCGTCTGCGGCCGTCCCAAAGGGCATTGTCGGAAACCGCAACAGCGGGCGGCAGATCGCGCAACTCACGATGCAGAAAGATGCCGGTACGCCGGGCATCGACCACGCTCCGCGACAATGTGGCACAAAGCGGCCCGGCCCGGAGCCGGCCGAAAAGGGCTTCGCCGCGGGCCTGGTCGGGAAGGAAGGCGGTACCGCCGGTCGCCGCCAGCAGGATGCGCAGCGCATAAATAGCCGCCCGGCGGTCGGCGACCGTCGCAAAATCCTGATCGAGGCGGACGAGGCCGGCGGCCGGCCTGGAGGCCAAGCCGCGGATCAGCATGGCCGCGCGCTGTCCTAACTGCTCACGCTCGACCGCCGCCTTTCTGGCCAGCGCCATCGTTTCAGCCATGCGAAGCGCATCGTCGCCTTCAACAAGTGCTGCGCGGACGCGCGGGCGCTCGAAAGCAGTGTCGGCATTGGTCGGGTCCTCGACCCAAGCGACCTGTTCGCGCCGGAGGAATTCGCGCAGCGCCGCACGCCGCACGCCGAGCAGCGGCCGCACGATCCAGTACCGCCAGTCGTAGAGGGTTGCCGGCGCCATGCCGGCAAGGCCCCGCGGCCTCTCCTCACTTGGCACCTCGTCACGCGCTTGCCGCATCAGCACGGTCTCGGCCTGGTCGTCGGCGGTGTGGCCGGTCAGGATCAGCCCGACGCCTGCCGCTTCGGCGGCCTCGGCGAGCAGCCGGTATCGGGCTTCGCGCGCGGCGGCGGGCAGGCCGGTCGCTGGTTTGTGCCCCGACCAGACGACGATGCGATGGGCAATGCCGCGCGCCGCGCACAGCCTGGCCACGGCTTGCGCTTCCGCTGCCGCTTGCGGCCGCAATTGGTGATCGATCGTCACCGCCAGCAATTTCGTTGCCGGTGCGGTACGGTCGAGATGGGCTTTGAGGAGGAGGAGGAGAAGGGCGGTCGAGTCGCTGCCGCCGGACACGGCCACAACAGCGCCGTTGGAAAAGTCGATCCGCGAAAAATCCGAAAGATCAGGCTCGGTGTCGAGCGTCATGCATGTCGCCCAAAAGTGGGCCCGGTTTTGGGGCAACGACGTGCAACAGAAAAACTAGCACGCCGCGAGTGCCCTTTCCTGCTTGACCCGCTCCTTGAGCGCGCCGGAAATATCGGGGTAGCGCTTGCCGATCTCGCTGAAGGTGGCACAGGCCACGTCGCGCTGCTTCAGCCCGACCAGTGAGACGCCGAGCTTCAGCAGCATGTCTGGCGCTTTCTTGGCCTTGGGATAGTCCTTGCTGGCTGCGAGGAAAGTCTCGGCCGCATCGCGGTATTTCTGCTGGCCGAGCAGCGATTCACCGAGCCAGTAATGCGCGTCCGCCGCTTTGGCGTCCCGGGGAAACCGAGCGATATGGTCGCGGAAGCCCTGTTCGGCGGTGCTGTAGTCGCCCGACAGGATGAACTGGTAAGAGTTGCGGTAAAGCTCCTCCGGGTCGTTGGTCGAGGGGAGTGCCGCGACCACCGTATCGTCGGATTTGCCGGCCTTGTTGCCGGCTGCGTTGGCGCCGTTGGCTGGGGCCGTATTCTGCTCCGGCGCGTTCGCCTGCGCATTGCCATCGGCTTCGACGACATTGCCGTTTTTGTCGACGGTGATGGTGCCGAACGTCTTGGGCGGCGCGCCGGGGATCAGCTTGCCGGGATCGCCGTTGGGCGATTCGACGATGACGTCCTCGACGCTCTTGTCGCCGGCTGGCGGCGTGTCGGCAGCGGCCGGAGCCTGCGTTGCAGGCGCCTCCGCCACGTTACTGTCGCCGTTGGGGTTGTCGCTGTTGGGCGCCGCCTCGGACTTCTTCTGCTCGGCCGGCTGCTGCGCGCCTTGCGGACCGCCTTCCAACTGCTGGAAGCGGAATTCGTTGTCTTCCTGCTGCTTGCGGATCTGCTCCTGCATCTGCAGGACCTGGAAGTTGAGTTCCTCGATCTTGCCGTTCATCTGCCGGAGCTGTTCCTCCAGCGCCGGAGTGCCGGTGCCATCCTGTTGCGCGAGTTGAACCTGATCCGGCTTTTTCTTTTCACCGAAAATGCCGGGCAGTTTGATCGTCGGCAGATGGAAGGAAAAGCCGCTTTCCGATGACTGCTCGGTGCCGCTTGCCCCGTCAGCAAGTGCCGCGATACTTGATACGAGCAGCAGCGCAAGCGTGCCGCTCAAGACCGATCTGAAATGCATGTGCCTCTCGCCGTGAAACCGTTGTTGCGCGCCTCTCACTCGAAGTAGACCAGCCAACTGGGACTAGCCAGACGCTCTCGGCTCTTAACAGGACGTGAGACTTCGGCCAAATTTTGTTTGGAGCGGGCAGATATGAAAAAGGCGGCCCTTTGGCCGCCTTTCGCACCAAGTGTTGCATTTATGCCGATCAGGAGCCGGCGCCGCCCAGGGTGGTTACGGCGCGGCGGTTCTGCGACCAGCAGGAGATGTCGTCGCAAACCGCGACCGGACGCTCCTTGCCATAGGAAATGGTCTTCAGGCGCTGCGCCGAAACGCCCTTGGCGACCAGGAAGTCGCGGGTGGCGGCAGCACGGCGGGCGCCGAGCGCCAGATTGTATTCGCGCGTGCCGCGCTCGTCGGCATGGCCTTCGATGACGATGGCATACTGCTTGTACTGGTTCAGCCACTGTGCCTGGCGCGCCAGCGTCGTCTGCGCATCGGCGCGGATCGACGACGAATCGGTGTCGAAGAAGATGCGGTCGCCGATGTTGACGGTAAAGTCCTGGGCTGACCCGGGCGTTGCCGCACCAGCGCCGTTGAGGCCGAGATCGGCGGCGCTGTTTGGCGTCTTCTTCGAGGCGCAACCGGTGATCGCGAGCATCGCGACCAGCGCGATCATGACCGGGTTTGTGGTAAGTGCTGCGATACGGCCCATGCCGCCTCTCCTTCGCAATTCGAGTGATTTCATTGATCGTCCAGTAACCACGTTTGGGTTAACCGGCGCTCAAGAAACACGGTTAAAATTTGGTTTCGGCTGCCGTCCACAACCGTTCTGCCGAGGGCTACTCAAGGGCGACAATGAGCGCGGACCGTAGGCGGAAATGCGGCCAAAACATGAAAAAGAGGGAATTGAAGAATTGAAGGGTTGAGGAATTGAGGAAAGAGATCACCTCAGCTTCTCTCTGAGATTGACCAGCATTCCGTAGATGCGGGCATAGGATTGCAACCAGTCGTCGCGTTGCACCTGTGTGATATACTCGAGGTCGAACGCATACGAAATCCACGTCTCCACTTCACTGCATGACCCTATGGCCATCGAAATGAAGCGTGCGAATTCGGGCTTGGAGCGGGTCTGTTTGGCAAAACCCTCAGCCAAATTGGCGCAGATCGCCTTGCTGGAACGACGTAGTTGATCGGCGAGCGCGTATTGCTCCATTTTCGGAAAAGCAAGCGTGGCTCTGTGTACCCCAAGGGAAACCGCATAGGCGCGCTTATAGACTTCCAAATCCCTCGCGTGCTCGATGTAGGCCCCTGGCTTCTCCATTCTTCAGTTCTTCAACTCGTCAGTTCGTCAATTCCTCAGTTCCTCTATTCGAGCAGCGGCGACCAGGCCGGATCCGAGGCGAAGTTCGCTGTCGGGATCGACTGTTCGTTGCGGCCGGTGAGGTCGACCGACACAAGTTTTGGTCCGCCATTGGAATCGCGGAAGAACATCACCACCCGGCCGTTGGGTGCCCAGGTCGGCCCTTCCTGCTGAAAGCCGGTGGACAGGATGCGCTCACCCGAACCGTCGGTGCGCATGACGCCGATCTGGAATTCGCCGCCGGTCTGCTTGGTGAAGGCGATGAGATCGCCGCGCGGCGACCACACCGGCGTCGAATAGACGCCGTCGCCGAACGAGATGCGGGTCTGGCCCGAGCCGTCGGCGCCCATCACATAGATCTGCGCCCGGCCGCCGCGGTCCGAGGTGAACACCACCTTGCTGCCGTCGGGCGAGTAGGACGGTGAGGTATCGATGGCGGTCGAATTGGTAAGCCTGGTCGTCGAGCGGCTTCTCAGGTCCATGGCGAAGATGTTGGAATTTCCGTCGTCGCGCAGAAGGCTCATGATTACTTTCTGGCCGTCCGGCGAAAAGCGCGGCGCAAACGTCATGCCGGGGAAATTGCCGACCAGCTCGCGCTGCCCCGTCTCGATCTGCAGCAGGTACACCCGCGGCTGACCGCTCTCGTAGGACATATAGGTGATTTCCTGCCGGTTCGGCGAGAAGCGCGGCGTCAGCACGATCGACTTGCCGTTCGAGAGATAGCGGACGTTGGCGCCGTCCTGGTCCATGATGGCAAGCCGCTTCTTGCGCGCATTCTTGGCACCGGACTCGTCGATGAAGACGACGCGCGTGTCGAAATAGCCCTTCTCGCCGGTCAGCCGTTCGTAGATGGCGTCGGCGATGATGTGGGCGACGCGCCTGGTATTGGCGTCGTTGGCGAAGAACTGTTCGCCCGACATCTGCTGGCCGGCAAAGGTGTCCCACAGCCGGTACTGGGCGCGGACACGGCCGTCAGCCTCCTTGCCGACACTGCCGGTAACCAGCGCCTGCGCATTGATCACCTTCCAGTCTTCGAAGCGCGGCGTCGCATCAGGGTTCGAGATCTTTTCGATGAAGGCGCTTTTGTCGATCGGCGCGAACAGGCCGGAGCGTTTCAGGTCGGCACTGACGATGTCGGAAATCTCGGCGCCGAGCGCATCGCCGCCCTGGAAATCGGTGATGGCGATCGGCAACGGCTCGACATTGCCCTTGTTGACGTTGAGCTCAACGAGCGCTCGCGCCGGCAGGGTGGCAGCAACGGTCATGCCCAGCGCCATCGCTGCGATCGCCAGGAGCGGCTTGAGAATGGATTTCATGTCTTCTCGCTTCTCTTCAAGGATTCTATGGGGGCGCCGGCCTAGAGGCCCAGCATCTCCCTCGGATCGAAAGTGACCTGGATGTCGGACCAGATGTCCTGCTTGCCTGCGGGAACCTGCAAGCCAGCCATGTCGCATTTCTGAACCGCGCGAACGGCACTTTCGTCAAACGGGCGGTTTCCGCTCGACTTTTCGACAGTAGGCCGGCCATCCAGCTTGCCCGACGCGTCAAGATTGAAGCGGACCACGGCGACGAGATCCTCCGCGCCTTCCACTCCGACTGGCAGGGTCCAGCATCCTTGAAGCTGATTTTCCAGGGTTCCCATCTCCGATTTGGAGAGCTTCTGGCCCTGATCCTTGTCGCCGCCGAGCGAAGACTGTTGGGTCGAGCGCTTGGCGCCGCCACCGGCCGGCTTCCGCTTGTCGAGCAGAGCCGAAATCTCGTCGGCGTTGAATTGCTTGTCGTCCGATTTCGGCTTGGATGAGGCTTCCTTGACCGGCTTGTCGGCATCCTTGCGCTCCGGCGCCTTGGCGCTTTCGGCCTGGACCGGCTGCGGCTTCGGCCGAGCCTCAGGCGCGGGGGCCGAGTCGGGAAGCTGCGCCTCCTCGGTTGGCGGTTCCTTGGCAATCGCCTCGGCGACGGCGTCCGGCTTGACCTCGGGCTGTGGATCGATCGCGGCGGTCTTGTCCTGCGGCGGCGTGGGCGTCGGCTCCTTGGCCGGCGTCGGCTTGGGCTCGGTCTGCTTGACCGGTTCTGGCTTGACCTCTTCCTTCGGCTGCGGCACCGGCGCTACCTCCGTAGCGGGAATTGGCTTCGGCTCTTCCTTCGGCTTCGGCACGTCCTCGGGCTTGGGCTTTTCGACCGGCGTCGGCGCGGGTGGCGGGGCCGCCGTCATGTCGACTGGCTGGGGCTTGGGCTCAGGTGTCGGCGGCTTGTCGGTGTCGACGCTGTTATCGCCGACTTTCTGGGCGTCGGGAACGATGTCGGGACGCTGCGTCGGCACCGGCGCCGGCTTGTCGTGCATCACAGCCTTCTTGTCGCCTTGCAGGATCTGTGCCGTCGCTTCCATCGGCACGATCTCGACCGACACCGATTCCGCATCAGACGCGGGCATCGCGGGCGGCGAGGACAACGTGAACAGGCCGAAGGCCAGCGCCACCGTATGCAAGATCACCGATGTGGTGAGGCCGGTCCGCATGTTCTTGTCTACTGATCCTGTTCCTGCAGTGACAGGAGACTCATGTTCTTGTAGCCAGCGGCTTGGACATAGCCCATGACCTTCAGAGCCGCTCCATAATTGGTTGCCTTGTCGGCGCGAACGAAAATGCGCTCGTCATAGCCGGTCTTCGAAATCGCCTGCAGCTTTGCCACCAGTTCCTCGATCGGGATCTCGGTTTCCTGAATGAAAATCTGGCCGGCGGCATTGATTGATAGGGTAATCGGTTGCGTGTCGGCCGCAATCGGCTTGGCCTGAGTTTCCGGCAGATCGACCGGAACGCCGACCGTCAGCAACGGCGCCGCGACCATGAAGATGATCAGCAGCACCAGCATCACGTCGACCATCGGCGTGACGTTGATCTCCGATATCAGGGCGTGATGGCGGCCGCGCCGCCTGTGGCCGCGCCCGCCGCGTCCTCCGCCACCTGCGCTTACGGACATTCCCATGATCGTTCCTCAGGCCTTCTGCACGACTTTTTCATCGATTTGGCGCGAGAGTATGGCGGAGAACTCATCCGCGAACCCTTCCATGCGCACCGCGATCTTGCTCGCGTCGGACGACAGCTTGTTGTAGGCGATGACGGCAGGGATGGCGGCGAGCAGGCCGATGGCCGTCGCCAGCAGCGCCTCGGCGATGCCGGGCGCGACCACCGACAGGCTGGTGTTCTTCGACGCGGCGATCGCCTGGAACGAGGTCATGATGCCGATAACCGTGCCGAACAGGCCGATAAAGGGCGCCGCCGAGCCGGTGGTGGCGAGAAAGCCGAGCCGCCCTTCCAGCTTTTCCATCTCGCGGGTCAGCGCCAGATCCATGGCCTTGTCGATGCGGGTCTGCAGGCCGAGCGGCGATTTCGCGCCCTTCTCGAAGCTCTTCTTCCATTCGCGCATGGCGGCGACGAAGATCGCGCTCATGCCGGTCGTCTTGCGGTCGGCGAGCGTGCGGTAAAGTTCTTCCAGCGACTGTCCCGACCAGAACACCTGTTCGAAGCGGTTGAGCGCCAGCCGCATGCGGGCATAGGCGACGAGCTTGTCGACGATGATCGCCCAGGTCCAGATCGAGGCGCAGAGCAAGCCGATCATGACCAGCTTGACCACCCAACCGGCCTGCATGAACAAGGCCCAAATCGATAAATGCGCGCCCGGTTCGGCGAGAGCGATGTTTTCCATGTTACGTCCTTAAAGATTTTCCGGGCGTGGCTGGCGGCTGGCCCATGGGCATCCCTTGTGGTCCGTTCGCGTTAGGCTGGCGGAATAACCCCAAATGCACCGTTGGCGGCCTTTTCGGGGCAAATATTGGTGAAAGGAAGGCGCTTGGATTCTTCCAATCTTAACCAATCCCTTCATGGACCGTTATGGTTAAGGATGGGTTAGGACGTACAGCGCGGCGCATTGCCGCGCCCTGATAGGTCGCCCGGCGATTCTGGCGTGGACCGGAAGTTCCGGGATCGTCCGCCTCTGAATCTTTATTTGCGCGTTCTTGGCATGAAAGCTGCGATCCAGTCCTTGGGAAAGCGCCGCGGCCGTCCGTTGTCGCCGACGATCGCCGCTTCGACCCGCGCCTCGACCAGCACTTCGCTGCCGCGCTTCAATTGCTGCGCCATGACGATCCGCGCACCGGAAATCTCGTCGGTGCGCGTATCGATGGTCAGGATGTCGTCCATGCGGGCCGAACCGCGGAAATCGATTTCCATGCGCCGCACCACCCAGACTATTTTCTCGCCATGTTTGCCCTCGGCAAGCTCGGTGTGGTGGACGCCGGCCAAGCGCAGATAATCGGAACGGCCGCGCTCGAAGAACTCGAGATAGCGCGCGTGGTAGACGACGCCGGAAAAATCGGTGTCTGCATAATAGACCCGCGCCATCAATCGATGGCCGAATTCCGTCAGCGCGCCGGAAAGCCCGGCGGACAATGCCGATTCACGGTGATCGTCCATTGCTGTCCTTTTGGCCCGACGGGCCCTGTTTTAAGCAACACCTGTTTTGCGCATAGACCGGCGATGATCAAGACCTGGAGGGCGGGGCCGGGAACTGCCAGCACCGAAGCCATAAGCAGCGGAACTTACGGCTCTTCCTGGAATAGGCTGATCTGCTGCTGCGCCAGGTCCTTCGGCGCGTCGAGGCCGAGATGCCGCCAGGCATTGGCCGCCAGCACGCGGCCGCGCGGAGTGCGCATGATAAAGCCTTGCTGGATCAGAAAGGGTTCGATGATGTCCTCGATGGCATCGCGCGGCTCGGAAAGCCCAGCGGCGATGGTTTCGATGCCGACCGGCCCGCCGCCGAAATTCCGGGCGATCATCGACAAATAGCGGCGGTCGAGCGCGTCGAGGCCGAGCCCGTCGACCTCCAGCCGCGTCAGCGCCTCGTCGGCGATCTTGCGGTCGACATGGCCGTCGCCCGCAACGCTGGCGAAGTCGCGCACCCGGCGCAACAGCCGGCCCGCGATGCGCGGCGTGCCGCGCGCCCGCCGGGCGATCTCCAAAGCACCGTCGTCACCGAGCGGCATGGCAAGGATGCGGGCGCCGCGCCGCACGATCTGCTCGAGTTCCTCGACGGAATAGAAATTGAGCCGCACCGGAATGCCGAAGCGGTCGCGCAGCGGGTTGGTCAACAGGCCGAGCCGGGTGGTGGCGGCGACTAGCGTGAAGCGGGCCAGGTCGATCTTGACCGAGCGCGCCGCAGGCCCCTCGCCGATGATCAGGTCGAGCTGGAAATCCTCCATCGCCGGATAGAGGATTTCCTCGACCGCCGGGTTGAGCCGGTGGATCTCGTCGATGAACAGCACGTCGCGGTCTTCGAGGTTGGTGAGCAGCGCCGCGAGATCCCCGGCCTTGGCGATGACCGGACCCGAGGTCGAGCGGAAATTGACGCCGAGCTCGCGCGCCATGATCTGCGCCAGCGTCGTCTTGCCGAGGCCGGGCGGGCCGACGAACAGCACATGATCGAGCGCTTCGCTGCGGCCCTTGGCGGCCTCGATGAACACTTTGAGATTGGCCCGCACCGCCGCCTGGCCGACGAAGTCGCCGAGCGTCTGCGGCCGCAAGGTCTGCTCGGCGTCCTCGCCGCGTTTGTCGGGAGCAATGAGGCGTGGCGAAAGGCTCATGCGCATACCGCTCGAAGGAAAAAGTTCGTATCGACACGGATTAACGTCACCCGGCACCCTCTCGTTCGGCGTCTTGCTGCTCGCCAACAACCTGGCGGCCCACTGCATCCCTTACCACCGCGTCGATCTGTTCCAGCGTAGCGGGCCCGTTAGGTGGATCACCCAGAAATCCAGCGAGGTCGGCAAATTCGAGATTGCGCGGCGTTCCTATCAGGAGACCATCCACGACCGTCCAGGCAACAGTATCGCCTGACTTGAGCGACAACTCGTTCCGGACTTTCTTTGGAATCGTAAGCTGCCCCCTGGAGGTCAAGCCCGCATATCCGACCATGCTCTTGTTCCTAGTCGGAATTTATTTGTCGGGCAACATCTCACCGTGCCAGCTCCTTCAGCCCGAAGCGGATCAGCTTCGACGCGTCCGCTTCCTCGCCGGCCGTCTTCAACGCCGCCGCCACTGCGTTGGCGGCAGTGTCGCGAGAATAGCCGAGATTGACCAGCGCCGAGACTGCGTCGGTGATCGGCGCCGAAGCAACGCCTTCGCCGAGCTCCTGCTTCAGGCCGATGGTGCCGGAGGCAGCACCTGCATAGGCCGGCGCCTTGTTCTTCAACTCGGTGACGATGCGCTCCGCCACCTTCTTGCCGACGCCCGGCGCGCGGCTGACCATGGCGATATCGCGCAACGCAATCGCATTGGCGAGGTCGGCCGGCGCCAGCGTCGACAGGATTGCCAGCGCCACCTTGGCGCCGACGCCCTGCACATTGTTCATCAACAACCGGAACCATTCGCGCTCCAGCACCGACTGGAACCCATAGAGCCGCAGCATATCCTCGCGCACATAGGTCTCGATGAACAATATCACCGCCTCGCCGGGCGGCGGCAATGCGGCAAGCGTGCGCGCCGAGCAATAGGCGACATAGCCGACGCCATGCACGTCGACGATGCAGAAATCCTCGTCGATCTCGTCCAGCGTGCCTTTTAGCTTGCCGATCATTTGAGCTTGCCGATCATGCCGGGTGGGTTTCCGGAGAGATGATATCGAGGTCCGGGAAATAGCTGCGATAGCGCGCGGCATCGCGCGTCAGCAGGCGATGCCCAGCGACAACCGCATGGGCTCCAATAAAGAAATCCGGCAGCGTTCGTTCGCGGAGGCCGCCGGCGCGGCGATAGCGGGAGTGCGTGACACCAGCAAGGAAGGCCGCTTCCCACGGCAGGAATTCGCGATCCATCTTGAGCATGTCGACTGCTTGGCGAAGGGCCTGTTCGGTCGCGATCAACGGCGCGAGTTCGGACCAGACGATTGCATTGATTACGAGTGCGCCGTCGCGCCGGCATGCGGTAATTGCTGATGCCGACCATTTCGTCTCCCGTCCGGCAGGACCCCAAACGTCGATCAGGACGTTTGTGTCAATCAATGTCGAGGTCTTCACGCGGGCCCCTCAGCCATTCCACATATTCGTCCGCCGTCATGCCCCCCAGATCCAGCGTACCAGCCATACGGCCGAGCATCTGGCTGAATCTGCGCGAGGCTTCCTCCTTCGACATGTTTTCGTCGACCGCAATGACACGAGCACCGTCCTCGGTGGGGACGAACTCCACCTCCGAGCCCGGGCCGATACCCAGATGATCCCGTATTTCCTTCGGGATGGTCACTTGGCCCTTGGTGGTAACGCGCATGGTAATACCTCGTTGGTATTACTTATTGTTCACTGGAGAACAAGTCAAGAACAAACTTATTCGGCCAGCATCGCCATCCTGTAGGCGATGCTCTGCCTGTGATGCGCGTGACAGATGGCGATGGCCAGCGCATCGGCGGCGTCGTCGGTGTCGAAAGTCGCCTTCGGCATCAGCACCTTGACCATCATATGGATCTGCTTCTTGTCGCCATGGCCGACACCGATCACCGCCTTCTTGACGGCGTTGGGCGCATATTCGGCAACGGCAAGGCCGGCGCGCGCCGGCACCAGCATGGCGATGCCGCGTGCCTGGCCGAGTTTCAGCGTCGCCGCGGCATCCTTGTTGACGAAGGTCTGCTCCACCGCCGCCTCGTGCGGCATCGTGGCATGCAGGATCTCGGCAAGCCCGTCATGCAATTGGCAAAGACGCACCGCCAGCGCCGCCTTGTCGTCGGACCGTACTGTGCCGGAAGCGACGAAGCGCAGCGAATTGCCAAGGCTTTCGACGATGCCCCAGCCGGTGCGCCTAAGCCCCGGATCGATGCCGATGATGCGAATCGCTTCCCCCATCCGCCAAGTCTACCTTCGGCGGGCAGCGATGCCAGCGAAATGTGAACAAACCAGAAACGGGGCTCGTGATGTCCACAAAGCCTCTGAGACCGTTTCGAAAGGTCGCTCCGGCGAGTCATATGGTGGTGGTTTCGAGAACCGGAGCGCAGCGGACATTTGGGTCCGTGAGCCCACGCGTGATCCCGAGGGGATCATGCGCAATCAAAGTGCTGCAGCGTCCTTTGCGCGTCCAAAAGGACGCGGCGCTGCAGGTAAGCGGAGAAAACGCCGCCAGATGGCCGCTGGAGTAGAGTTTCCAAACGGTCTCTCAGCCGCGGGCGAAAGCCGTGTTGAGCAACGTGATCTGGTCGGAGACCGGATTGAGGCGACGGCTCGACTGAGGCACCTCGGCGAGGCCGCCATAGATCTCCTCGTCCATGCGGCGCACCAGCGCCTGCAGGCGCAGCGAGCGGTTGACGAGGTCGACGAAATCCGTCGGCAGCTCGGCCCAGCCGGGCGCCTCGTCATGCGCGGAGGCGGTGTCGAGACGCACCTTGGATTTTTCGGAAGCCACCTGATCGCGGGTCATCTCGCCGGAATTCGCCGCCCGCTGCAAAAGCAGCCACGAGGCGACCTGCATCAGCCTGGTGGTCAGCCGCATCGACTCGGCCGCATAAAGCGTCGCCGCCAGCCTCGACAGCTTCTTGGCCTCGGCGCGGCCCTTGCCGTCGAGATATTCGGCCGCCTGCTCGACCAAGCCCATGCCTTCCTGATAGAGCGGCTTGAAGGATTGGGAGAAAACCCGGCGCTCCGCCAGCTTGATGGTGTTCGCGCTCGCCTTCGAAGGCTCGTTCATCGCTGCGCCCCTGCACTTGCCTGACAGCCGGCCGATTCGGCTCTTGGCCGCCATATCCGGCAGCCTAAACGACTGAAGCTTGAAAATGCGCTTCGCTGCCGGCGAAGGCAAGCACATGTTTAACAAACAGTTAACGGCCGCATTTGGCCCAAGGGGCTCCATGCCGGCGAACAAAAAAAGAGCCGCGGATAAGGCGGCTCTCAGGAGTTTAACAGGGAGGCGTCAAACAAAGTGGCTCCAACCACTCGGTAAGAATCCAGATCACTGGATGGACATAGTAAACGCCTGTAAAGCTTAACAAAGCCTTAACGCAGGGCATATTTTTCGATCAAGCGCCCAGCATCTGTGCCGTAACAGCACAGATGGCCGGCTAAGCCGCCGCTCTCACCACCGGCTGGAAAGTGGGGGCGACGCGCTTGCGCCACGGTTCCTCCAGATCGTGACCGACATACCGAAACAGATCCGCTCGCCGCGCGACATCGTTCCGAAACAGGCGCCGCGCTAAACGCCCGCTCCTCGCAACGAGGCGGAGCAAAATTGCGCTCCGGCAATCATCAAAATTTCTCAAGGAGCGAACAATGGACTGGTACTCGGCCGTTAAATTTCTGCACATCGTCTCGGCGATCCTCTGGGTCGGCGGCGGCTTCACCCTGATGCTGCTTGCGGTACGCGCCGACCGCGCTGGAAACGTCGAAGGCATGTTGCAGGCGATGCGCGCCACTGGCGAGCTCGGTAACCGGTTCTTCGCGCCGATGTCGATGCTGACATTGCTCTTCGGCCTCATCATGTGCGGCTTCTGGGTCGGCTTTTCCGATTTGTGGGTGCTGATCGGCCTTGCCGGTTATGCGACGACCTTCTGCATCGGCATGTTCGTCTTCAAGCCGACTGCCGACCGCATGGCAGGCATGATCGCCAAGGATGGCGTGACGCCGGCGGTGCTTGCCCAGGGCCAGCGCGTCCTCAATGCCGCGCGCTTCGACTATTCGGTGATGCTGATGATCATCGCGGACATGGTGCTGAAGCCGACACTGCACGACATCACCATTCTTGGCTGCATGGCGTTCGTGCTGGCAACCGGCGCTGCTCTCGCGCTTGGCAGGACGCGGCCGCTGCTGCCGAGTGCCGCCTGAGGTTTAAGGAATCCGGCGGCGGCCGCCTGGGGCCGCCGTCTTACAGAAGGCCGGCGATGCCGTCCCACAGAAGCTTGACCGCGACGACCGCCACGGTCGCATAGGTGAAGGGATAGAACAGCTCCGGCCGCATCCGCCGCACCAGCCAGGCGCCGGCGATTGTCGACAGCGGCGCCAGCGGCATCAGCACCGCCGACGCGGTCAAATTGGTGGTGTCGAACTGGCCGAGCGCGAAATAGGGGATGAGCTTCAGTGCATTGGTGACGGCGAAGAAGATCGCCGCGGTGCCGGACAGCACCTTCGGATCCAGCCTGATCGGCAACGCATAGACCTGAAAAGGCGGGCCGCCGACATGGGCGACGAAGCTGGTGAACCCGGCAACGGTACCCCAGAAGCCGGCGGCAACGCGGTTGGGCTCCGCCGCGTGGCCGGCACCGTGGCGGAGTTCCAAATAGAGCCAGCGCAGCACGAAGATCAGGGCGACCGCGCCGACGATCAGCCGGACCATCTCTTCGGTTACAAGTGCCGCCGTCAGCCAGCCAAGGGCAATGCCGATCACGGCACCCGGCATCATGTCGGCCAGCATCTTGCGGTCGAAGATACCCCACCATGTCCACACCGAGACAATGTCCATCAGGCACAGAATTGGCAGAAGAATTGCGGCAGCCTGAACCGGCGGCATGGTCAGCGCCATCAATGGCACGCCGACAAAGCCGACGGCGCCGCCGAAGCCGCCTTTCGACAGGCCGACGAGGATGACGGCCGGCATGGCCGCGGCATAGAACCAGGGATCGATGAGCAGGCCTGACATGGGGAAAGGAGGCTGGAGGGAAAGTTGAACTCTGGAATAGACCAGAAATGGCCAGACCGCGACCGCAAATACGTGGGCCACGCCACCGGAGCCCGTCACATATTTGGCATGTCGAGCGGCGGCGGGCGTCTCCGGATCGGCTGCGCCTTGATGATGGCGGTGCTGGTTTCGGCCTTGTCGGCGATGCGGTCGAGAATCCCGTCGAGCTCGCCGATCGAGCGGACGAACAGCCGGGCGACGAAGCAGTCATCGCCCGTCACCTTGTCGCATTCGCCGAATTCCGGGATTTCCTCGATCAGCTTCTGGACGATGTGCAGCTTACCGGGCAACGGCCGGATGCGAACGATCGCCTGCAAGGCGTAGCCGAGCGCCTGCGGATCGATGTCGATGGTGAATGCGCGAATGACGCCGCGATCCTCAAGCCGCCGAAGCCGCTCCGAAACGCTTGGCGACGACAACCCGACCTGCAGCGCCAGTTCCTTCAGCGAGGTCCGTGAATCCCTGACCAGGATATCGAGGAGCTTTCTATCGAGCTCGTCCAGCATTTTACAATTCCAAGAAAAAGCCGATGTTTACCTAATTAAATTAGGTTCGTTCTGCATATCACCAGCTACAAGTCATGGAAAGGCCCATATCTGCCGTGGGATTATAGAATCTCAACGGGTTTCGGGAGCATCCATGGACAACACGGTACGCGGCACGATCGAAATGACTGCGGCGATGGCGATCCTCGGCACGATCGGCTGGTTCGTCGTCCTGTCCGGCCAACCCATCATGGACGTGGTGTTCTGGCGCTGCGCCTTCGGTGCGGTAACGCTGCTGGTTATCTGCACGGCGCTGGGACTGCTGCGCGGCAGGCTGTCGCTTCGCATTGTCGCGATCGCGGCTCTCGGCGGTGCTGCCATCGTTATCAACTGGCTGCTGCTGTTCAGCGCGTTTTCCCGCGCGTCGATCTCGATCGCCACGGCTGTCTACAATACGCAACCCTTCATGCTGGTCGGTTTTGGCGCGCTCTTCTTCTCCGAACGGCTGACGGTGACCAAGCTGACCTGGCTCGGCATCGCCTTCGCCGGCATGCTGCTGATCGTGCAGGCCGCGCCCGATGCAGGCGATCATGGTACGGATTACTTTACCGGCATTGCGATGGCGCTGGCCGCGGCTTTCTTCTGGGCCGTTGCGGCTATCGTCACCAAGAAGCTCAAAGGCACGCCGCCGCACCTGATCGCCCTGATCCAGGTCTGCGTCGGCGTTCTCATGCTGGCACCTTTCGCCAATCTCACCCACCTTCCCGCCGATGCGCGGAGCTGGGTCATGCTGGCGACGCTCGGCATCGTCCATACCGGCCTGATGTACATCCTCATGTACGGCGCCATCCAGAAACTGCCGACGCATCTGCAGGGGTCGCTGTCCTTCATCTATCCAGTCGTCGCCATCCTCGTCGACGTCGTCGCCTTCGGCCACCGGCTGCATCCGGCGCAGATCGCCGGCGCCGCCGCCATCCTGGTCGCCGCCGCCGGCATGAACCTCGGCTGGTCGCTTTGGAAATCGAAAGTGCCTGCGGAGAGCCCGCAAGCGACCAGGCGAGGAGAATTTCGGCCAACGGTAGTCATGCGCCGAGCCCCGATAGATCTAGCCGGCAATCGTGATCCCCCTGCCGCCTGTTCAATCCCCGCACTTTGCTCTATGCCGCAATGCAACCATCTTCGCCCGGCATAGGCGATAACCGGGACCGAACACCAATGAATGACGCAACGCCCCCCAACCGCTGCCGTATCGTGTTGATCGCGCCGCCGAACGTGCCGGCCGAGCGCATCGCCGCAGCCTTCGACGGCGGTGACGTCGCCTCGCTGATCCTGCCGGAAAACGGCATGGACGAGGCCGCCTTCCAGGCCTTTGCCGAGCAGATCGTGCCGGTGGCGCAAGCGGCCGGCATTGCCGTCATCATTGCTGGCGACACCCGCATCGCCGGCCGCGTCCAGGCCGACGGCATCCATGTCGAGGTCGGCAAGGACGAGCTCGCCGAAACGATCGAACACTT
Source organism: Mesorhizobium sp. M0983 (assembly GCF_040318975.1). NCBI lineage: Bacteria > Pseudomonadati > Pseudomonadota > Alphaproteobacteria > Hyphomicrobiales > Phyllobacteriaceae > Mesorhizobium > Mesorhizobium sp. M0983. Next base: position 203,030 of record NZ_JAMYNH010000003.1, read on the forward strand.
CCAGGCCAGGATGATGGTCGGCACCGGCGGCGCCAAGACCCGCGACGACGCGCTGGAACTTGGCGAGGTCAGGCCCGATTATATTTTCTTCGGTCGCTTCGGCTACGACAACAAGCCGGAGCCGCATCCCCGCAACCTGTCGCTCGGGCAATGGTGGGCGGACGTGATCCAGATCCCTTGCATCGTCATGGCCGGATCCGATCTTGCCTCGGTGGAAGCTGTCGCCGCCACCGGTGCCGAATTCGTGGCGCTTTCCAGCGCGGTTTTCGCCGGCGACGTCGATCCGAAGACGGCGGTTGCCACCGCCAACGCGCTGCTCGACGAAACCGCACCGCCCTTCGAGGACTGACGTGCTCTCTCGGACGATCCTTTTCAGCGCTTTTCTCGCAACGGCCGTAACCCAGGCGATAGCGGCGGAACCCGTTCCGCTGCCGCAGCCGAGGCCGGATTCCAGCGAGCCTGCCGACAAGCCGTTTCTCCCACCATTGCCGCAGCCCGCCACCACGGCCCCTTTGCCGTCGGCCGATACCATCAACCCCGACCGCTTCGGCGCAAAACCGTCCGACGCCGCCTACGGCGCCTTTCAGCGCGGCCTCTACAAGACGGCCTACAACCTTGCGATTTCCCGTGCTCAAAACGGCGATCCGGCGGCACAGACGCTGGTGGCCGAGATATTGTCGCGCGGCCTCGGCGTGCCGGTCGACGCGGCAGGGGCGGCGAAGTGGTATGCGCTTGCCGCCGAGCAGGGCATCCCGGAATCGCAATTCCAGTATGCGCTGATGCTGCTCGATGGCCGCTACGTCAAAAAGGACGAGAAGGAGGCCTATGCGCTGATGCAGGCCGCCGCCGAAGCCGGCAACCGCCTGGCGCAGTTTAATTTTGCCCAGCTGATGGTCGAACAGGAGCCCGGCGATGCCGGTATTGCCAAAGCCGTATCCTATTACGAGCGCGCCGCCGCGACCGGGCTTGCCGACGCACAATATGCGATGGCACAGGTCTACGCCAATGGCGCCGGCGGCAAGCCGCGCGACGATGTCCGCGCCCGCGGCCTGCTGGCACAGGCTGCGCGGCAGAACTACGACACGGCGCAGATCGATCTCGCCACCTGGATGATCGAGGGGCGCGGCGGCGCCCGCGACCTGAAATCGGGCTTTAACTGGATGAAGCAGGCCGCAGAAGGCGGCAACGTCGCCGCCCAGAACCGTCTCGCCAAGCTCTACATGAACGGCATCGGCACCGATCCGGATCTGATCCTCGCCGGCGCCTGGTATGTTGTCGCCCGCCGCGCTGGGCTCATCGACCAAGAGATGGATGATTTCCTGCAGGGCCTGACCGACGAGCAGACGCAGCAGGCGCTGCAACGGGCCAATCGCCTGCCCTGACTGTGATCTCGCGACTCATTGCACCCGGACTCGCAAGCGCGAGGCTCATTGCGTATGATCGAGCACGACCTTGCCGAAGGGCGAGCCGTGTTCAAGGTACCGAAAGGCTTCGGCGGCCTGGGTCCACGGTACGACCCGGTCGATCACCGGTCTCAATCGGTTGACGACAATGGCGCGGTTCATCGCCTCGAAGGATTCGCGTGAGCCCACCGGTATGCCTCGCGCCCTGACCTGCCGGCGGAAGATGTCGAGCGGGTTGATGGCGCCGTCACTGCCGCCGAGATAGCCGATGACGTTGATCTGGGCGCCGCGCGCCGCTGCCCTCAGCGATTGTGTAAAACTCTGCGGTCCGCCAACCTCGATGATATGGTCGGCGCCGCGCCCATCCGTCAATCCCAACACGGCCGATGCCCAGTCGGGGACGCTGCGATAGTTCACGCCATCATGCGCGCCCAGTTGCTTTGCCCGTGCAAGTTTCTCGTCGCTGCTCGACGTCACGATGACGCGCGCCCCGGCAGCGGCGGCGAATTGCATCGCAAACAAGGAAACGCCGCCGGTGCCGAGACAAAGTACGGTGTCGCCGGGCTCGACGCTGCCCTCTGTAAACAGCGCGTGCCATGCCGTCACGCCGGCGCAGGGCAGCGTCGCCGCCTCGAAGTCGCTCAGATTGGCCGGCGCCAGCACCGCCGCCTGTTCATCGAGCCGAGCAAATTCGCTGAGCAGCCCGTCGATCGGGCCGCCACGTTGATAGGAGGGCTCGGCCATCGCGAAACTGCCGCCGACCCAGCGCTGCCAGAACGTGCCGCAGACCCGGTCGCCGATCTGGAACCTGCTGACCTCGGCGCCGACGGCTACGACTTCGCCGACGCCGTCCGACAGCGGCACCAGCGGCAATGCAAACTTCGTGTGATAGCTGCCGCGGACGATCTCGGCATCGCGGTAGTTCAGCGCCGTCGCCTTCACCTTCACAATCATCTCTTGGCGCCCTGGTTCAGGCATCGGCCGCTCGACCATTCTGAGATTCTCGAGGCCGCCCGGGCTCTGCAATTCGATCGCTTTCATCGTGTTCCTTCTCTGCTGGTGCTGCCGGAGGAAAATCGCTTGCCATCCATCGGATTTCAAATTCATAATGTTCAGCATAATTATGCCTCTCTGACATGTTCAGGTGTCTCGTGCTCGAAGAACTGAAAACACTGGCCCTCTTTGCCGAGGAGGGTTCGATTCAGAAGGTGGCTCGACGCCTGCCGTTGACGCAGCCGGCCGTCACCCGCCAGATCCAGCGGCTGGAGGAGATGCTCGGCACGGAATTGCTCGACCGCCGGCTAAAGCCGTCGCGACTGACCCCGGCCGGCGTAGAGGTGCTGGCACGCGGCAAGGACATTCTCGCCGCCGTCGACGCGCTGCGATCATTCGCCAGGGGCAACGAGCCGGAGGGTCTGCTGCGGCTCGGCCTCGCCCATGGACTTTGCGACAAAGCCGTGGCCGCCGCCATTGCTGATGCCGTGGCGCGGTTTCCGAAGGTTTCGCTGCGTCTGAAGAGCGGTTGGAGCCTTGAGCTGGCCGACCAGCACAAGCGCGGACAGCTCGACCTCGCCTTCATCCTGGACGGCGGCAATTCCAAAACTGGCGACGGCGTTGTCGGAACCGAGCCCCTCGCCATCATCGCCGCCGAAAACACCGGCCGGCAAGCCGACGTCAAGACCATGCCCTGGGTTCTCAGTCCTGAACCTTGCGACGCGCGCCGGCGGCTGGCGGCTGCCCTTGCCGAGGGCGGCCACAGGTTGATGGTCGGCGCCGAGATTCAGGACAGCGCGCTGCAGATCGACTGGGTTCGTCGAGGCCAAGGCCTTGGCCTGCTGCCCAAGCGGCTGCTGCAGGAAAAGCTGCCGGAGGGCATTGCCCTGGTCGACGCTCCCGGCCTCGAGCTGTCGCTGCGAATTGTCGTCTTGCGTTCGCCGCACCTGCATCTTTTAACAGAGGTAGCCGACGCCATGAGCGCGGCCGTAACCGCCATCGTCAGGACGGACTGAGGCTGCCGCGCCGCGCTGCCGGGCGAGCTTCGTTCCCGCTTCATCGGAAGGCGCTCCTTGCCTCTGCTAGCGATTTGTGGTCTTGGAGGCGCCAAATTGCCCTTTGCGGCGATCATCTCATTTCCGGATCACCTCACCATGGCCAAGATCAATGGCAACGAAATCCGTCCCGGCAACGTCATCGAGCATGATGGCGGCCTTTGGGTGGCGGTCAGGACCAACACCGTCAAGCCCGGCAAGGGCGGCGCCTACAACCAGGTCGAACTCAAGAACCTGATCAACGGCACCAAGCTCAACGAGCGCTTCCGTTCGGCCGAGACGGTCGAGCAGATCCGGCTCGATCTGAAGGATTTTTCCTTCCTCTACGAGCAGGGCGACGCGCTGGTGTTCATGGACACCGAAAGCTACGAGCAGCTCGAATTGCAAAAGGAGTTCGTCGGCGATCGCGCCGCCTTCCTGCAGGACGGCATGATGGTGACGGTCCAGCTCTATGACGAAAGGCCGATCGGCATTTCGCTGCCCGACCAGGTGACGCTGACCATCACCGAGGCCGACCCGGTGGTGAGGGGCCAGACGGCAGCCTCGTCCTACAAGCCGGCGATACTCGAAAACGGCATCCGTGTGCTGGTGCCGCCGTTCATCGGCTCGGGCGAGCGTATCATCGTCGATACCAACGAAATCACTTACGTACGCCGCGCCGACTAAGGCGTGATCCCGAAAAGTGGCAGACTTTTTGGATAGGATCACGCGTCAAAGCAGATAGGCGCAGCGACAGGAAGAAGAGCAATGGCGCGTTCCGCGATCCTCAATGTCATGGTCCAGGCCGCAATGAAGGCCGGCCGCTCGCTGTCGCGCGACTTCGGCGAAGTGCAGAACCTGCAGGTCTCGATGAAGGGGCCGGGCGACTATGTCAGCCAGGCCGACCGCAAGGCCGAAGACATCGTCTTTGCCGAACTGTCCAAGGCGCGGCCCGGCTACGCCTTCCTGATGGAGGAACGCGGCGTGATCGAGGGCGACGACGGCCAGCACCGCTGGATCGTCGATCCGCTCGACGGCACCACCAATTTCCTGCACGGCATCCCGCTGTTCGCGATCTCGATCGCGCTGGAGCGCCAAGGCCAGATCGTCGCCGGCGTCATCTACAATCCGGCGATGGACGAGCTCTACACCGCCGAGCGTGGCGGCGGCGCCTTCATGAACGATCGACGGTTGCGCGTCGCCGGCCGCACCAAGCTGGTCGATGCGGTGATCGGCTGCGGCGTGCCGCATCTCGGGCGTGGCCAGCACGGCAATTTCCTTGTCGAGTTGCGCAATGTCATGGCCGAGGTCTCGGGCGTGCGCAGCCTCGGCTCCGCCTCGCTCGATCTCGCCTACGTCGCCGCCGGCCGCATGGACGGTTTTTGGGAAATCGGCCTGTCGGCCTGGGATATTGCCGCCGGCATGTTGCTGATCCGCGAGGCGGGCGGCTTCGTCTCCGATTTTGCCGGCGGCCAGGACATGCTGACCGCCGGTTCGGTCGTTGCCGGCAACGAACTCATGCAACGCGCGCTGTTGAAGACGGTGAAGAAGCCGCTCCCAGCGCGCTGATGTAGTCGCGCCGCGCTGAAGCGCCGCAGTCGCAAAACCGCAACCAAAGCTTGAAATACTGTCCCGCGGCCGCCCAGATAAGGCGACGCAGGATCATCGATGACGAACAGCCGGCCCACATCCCAGAGCGAATTATCCCAGCTCGACATCCCCTTCATGGGGCGCTGGCATTACTCGCGCGCCGAGATCATCGCCGACGGTATCGTCCACGCCGTGGGCATCGTGCTGGCGATCGCTGCCGGCTCGACGTTGCTGGCACTGGCCGCCTATCGAACCGGCCCCGGCGAATATGTCGCCGCCGCCTTCTATGTGGTCTCGCTGCTCACCGTGCTGTCGGTTTCGCTGGCCTATAATCTGTGGCCGGTATCGTCGCCGGCGAAATGGATATTGCGGCGCTTCGACCATGCGGCGATCTACCTGCTGATCGCTGCGACCTACACGCCGTTCCTTGCCCAGCTCGGCGGCTCGCCGCTGGCTGTTTCGATGATCGTCCTGGTCTGGATCGCCGCGACGGTCGGCATCGCCATCAAGGTCTTTCTCCCCGGCCGTTTCGACCGGCTGGCAATCGTGTTCTATCTCGCCATCGGCTGGAGCGGCATCGTTCTGGTGGAGCCGCTCCTACGGACGCTGCCGGCGACATCGATCGCCCTCATCGTTGCCGGCGGCATCGTCTATTCCTGTGGCGTGATCTTCTTCGCCTGGAAAGGCCTGCGCTTCCACAATGCGCTGTGGCACGGCTTTGTCGTCACCGGCGCCGGCCTGCATCTGGCCGCCATGGTCGACTGCCTGGTCATCAACCGGCTTTGACCTCCGGTCGCGGACAGTGGCAATATTGCCAAGCGCCATTCAATTTCGTCACAATTCCGTTTAGAGTCGCAAACACAATGTGATCGGCGGCGATGGCATCGGAAACGGGGCACGGATGACTTTACTCAGATCCTTCGGCATGGGCAGGCGCTCCGACGTTCTGATCTACGACCCGCACAAATTGTCGAGCCCGCAGGTCTTTCTGCTGACCATGGTGATCTTTCTGTTCATCGTGGCCTTTATCGCCGCCATCCTGACCCGCCAGATCTCGACCGCCTTCGTCACCAATCCCGGCCTCAACGGCCTGATCATCGGCGTGCTGGCGGTCGGCATCCTGCTGGCCTTCGTCCAGGTCGGCCGGTTGTTCCGCGAGGTGCGCTGGGTCAATTCGTTCCGCGCCGGTTCCGAAACCACCGAACCCGTGCTGCTGGCGCCGATGAAGGCGATGATCGGCCGCTCCTCGACGATTGCCTTCTCGACCAGTTCGATGCGCACCATGCTGGATTCGATCGCCACCCGCCTCGACGAAAGCCGCGACACCTCGCGCTACCTTGTCGGGCTGCTGGTGTTCCTCGGCCTGCTCGGCACCTTCTGGGGCCTGCTCAACACGATCGGCTCGATCCGCGAAACCATCGAGTCGCTCGATCCCGGCACCGGCGACGCAGCGGCCGTGCTCGAATCCCTGAAGCAGGGGCTTTCCGCCCCTTTGGCCGGCATGGGCACCGCTTTCTCGTCGTCTCTGTTCGGCCTGTCCGGCTCGCTGGTGCTCGGCTTCCTCGACCTGCAGGCCGGCCGCGCCCAGACGCGCTTCTATACCGAGCTCGAGAACTGGCTGTCCTCGGTCACCGACCTGTCCTCCGACATCGTCGTTGCCGACGCGGCCAAGAGCGAACCCTCCGATGAAATCCGTCTGTTGTCGGAAAAGCTGCGCACCCTGCAGGAGAATGGCGGCGGCTCCAATCCGCGCGTCGCCACCGCCATGGCCAATCTCGCCGACGGCATTTCTGGCCTGGTCAAGAACATGCGCTCGGAACAGCAGATCATGCGCGACTGGGTCGAGGCCCAGTCCGACGAGCAGAAGGCGATGCGCAACACCCTGGAGAAGATCGCCGACGCCTTGAAGAAACCTGGAGTGCATTGACGTGGCGTTGGCACGAGGCCGGCGCTCCGACCGCCGCATCGATTACTGGCCTGGCTTCGTCGATGCGCTGTCGACGCTGCTGTTGGCGATCATGTTCCTGCTCACGGTTTTCGTGCTGGCGCAGTTCCTGCTCGGCCGCGAGATCTCCGGCAAGGACACGGTGCTCAACCGCCTCAACTCCCAGATCAATGAGTTGACCCAGCTTCTGGCGCTGGAGCGCTCGACGACGCAGGACAAGGAGGACACCCTTGCCAATTTGCAGGCCTCGCTGTCTGCATCGGAGGCGGAAAAGAGCCGGCTCGAACAATTGCTGGCGCAAGGCGCTGGCGCCGGCGACGCCGCCAACCAGCGCGCAACGGCACTTTCCGGCGAGCTCGACAGCCAGCGCCAGATCAGTCAACAGGCACTGAGCCAGGTTGAAATCCTCAACCAGCAGATCGCGGCGCTACGCAGGCAAATCGGAGCGCTCGAAGAAGCGCTCAACGTGTCCGAAACGCGCGATCGCGAGTCCAACACCAAGATTGCCGATCTCGGCCGCCGCCTCAACGTCGCGCTGGCGCAACGCGTGCAGGAACTGAACCGCTACCGCTCCGATTTCTTCGGCCGCTTACGTGAAATTCTCGCCGACCGCGAGAACATCCGCATCGTCGGCGACCGCTTCGTCTTCCAGTCGGAAGTGCTTTTCCCGACCGGCTCCGAAGTGATCAACGATGCCGGCAAGGTCGAAATGAAGAAGCTCGCCGATGCCATCATCGAATTGCAGAAGGAGATCCCGCCGGAGATCAACTGGGTGCTGCGCGTCGACGGCCACACCGACAACAAGCCGCTCTCCGGCACCGGCCGCTACCGCGACAATTGGGAATTGTCGACGGCGCGCTCGACGTCGGTGGTCAAGTTCCTGATCGAGAACGGCGTCCCGGCCAACCGGCTGGTCGCCGCCGGCTTCGGCGAATTCCAGCCGCTCGACCCCGCCGATACCGAAGAGGCGCGCAACAAGAACCGCCGCATCGAGCTGAAGCTGACCGAGCGGTGATCTGCAAGCCTTTGGCTCGTTACATGCACCGGATCGAGCCGGCTCAAGTCGGCGGCATCTAGGGCACTGGTGCGGCAGCGGCAAGAGCTGAAAAAATTACCTTTTTTTAATTACACTTTGCCACCACCACCTTTTAGCCTTGGTCATGGGCCGAGAACCGCCGGCGGTGGAACCGCTCATCGCGACGCGACGGAACCTGACGGCCCGCGGCCGGAAGGCGGGCCCCTCCCAACCACCGCCTTCCCCAGTAAAGGAGACGCAACCATGCGCTTCTTCGCTCCCAGGAACCTCAGGACTGCTACGCTCGCCACACTTCTCCTCGCCGTTCCGTTTGCTGGCGCTTACGCCGGCCCGCGTGTGACGGCCTTGATCAATCAGATCCAGAGCGTGGAGACGGGTATCCAGGGCGCCATCCGGGCGAACAAGCTCGAGCCGGGCGAGGCGCGTGACTTGCGCACGCAGGTCGCTCAACTCGATCGGGCCGCCCAGAGGGCCGCGCGCGATGGAACGATGCCGAGCACGCAATATCAGCAGTTGCTGGCGCAGCTCGACGATGTCAGCCAAAAGCTACGCGCTGATACCGGCAGTGCCTTCCTCATCGGCAACGGCGGCGATGGCGGATACTATCCTAACGGCTACGGCCCAAACTATCCAGGCGGCTGAGATCGGCCGCAGCGCCCGGCGCTGTGGCAATTGATTTTGCGTATGATCCTTTTCCAGTTTTCGGTTCAGGGATCATGCGCTAGCCCAACGCCAGCGCAATCAGCGCCAGCATTGCCGGCACTGTCTGGATGAACAGGATTTTACGGCCCACCGTCGCCGCGCCGTAGAGACCGGCGACGGCGACGCAGAGCAGGAAGAAGACTTTGAACTGGAAACCGGCTTCGCCGAGGTAAAGCCCCCAGATCAGCCCGGCTGCGAGAAAACCGTTGTAAAGTCCCTGATTGGCCGCAAGCACTTTCGAGGCACTGGCGAATTCCGGCGTCAGCTTGAATACCATGTGGCCGCGCGGCGTGTCCCACAGCACCGTCTCCAGATAGACGATGCAGAGGTGGATCACGGCCACCAGCCCGACCAGCACATTGGCGATCATATCTCGTCTCCCCCATTGCGGTCTGCCGCCGCCGACGACATTGATCACGCACGCCACGCTTCCGCAAGATGCCGTTCGGCCGTTGCGGCCGGCAGTCAATGCATCGGTCGCAGACGGTCTTCAGGGGTTGCCAACACTTTTGCGTTGGTATCTTTTCCCGCCGTCAAATCAGCGGAACCCACCATGTCCTTTCAAAAACTCGACGACCTCGGCCACAAGCTCGAAGCGCTGGAACATGCCCTCGCCATTCTCGGCGCCGACGAGGCGACCCATATGGCGGTCGGCGGCGGCGAGAAGCGCGCCGAGGCGATGTCGGCGCTTGCCGGCATGCACCACACCCAGGCGACTGCGCCGGAGATTGCCGACTGGATCGCGGCGGCCGAGCAGGAGGCGTTGAACGAAGAGCAGCAGGCCGCGGTCAGGGAATTCCGCCGGCAGTACACCAACCTGACCTGCCTGCCGGTCGAGTTCGTCGAGCGCCAGACGACTGTACGCATGCGCTCCGAGCAGCTCTGGCGCGACCTGCGCGCCAAGAACGACTGGGCCGGCTTCCTGCCGGCACTCGAAGGCGTCGTGGCGCTGGTCCGCGAGGAGGCGACACTTCGCGCCGAGGTGCTCGGGCTCGAGCCTTACGACGCGCTGATGGAGCAATATGACCCGGGCAATCGCACCGCCGACATCACGCCGGTGTTTGCCGAGTTGAAGGCCTTCCTGAAAGGCTTCGTACCGGAGGCACTGGCCGTGCAGGAAGAGCGGCTGGCGAAACATCCGCTAAAGCCGCTTTCCGGCAGCTACCCCTTGGACAAGCAGCGCGAGCTTGGCCTCGCCATGATGGCGGCAGTCGGCTTCGACCTCACCCACGGCTCGCTGTCGGTTTCGCACCATCCCTTCTGCGGCGGCGTGCCGAGCGACGTGCGCATCACCACCCGCTACAAGACCTCGGATTTCCTGTCGGCGTTGATGGGCGTGCTGCACGAGACCGGCCATGCGCTGTACGAGCAGAACCTGCCGAAGGCGTGGGCACACTGGCCGCTCGGCAGAGCGCGCGGCATGGCGGTGCATGAAAGCCAGAGCCTGTTCGTCGAAAAGCAGATCGGCCGCAATCCAGAATTCTGGCGCTGGGCGCTGCCGGTGGTCGAAAGGCACCTCGGCGAGAGCTGGACGATCGACGACATCCTGCCGCATGTGCACCGGGTCGAGCGCGGCCTGATCCGCGTCGATGCCGACGAGGTCACCTATCCGCTGCACATCATCCTGCGCTACGAGCTGGAGCAGGAGCTTGTCTCGGGGCGGCTTGAGGCAGCCGACCTGCCCGAGGCCTGGGATGCCAAGATGCGCGATTATCTCGGCCTGTCGACATCAGACAATCCGGCTGATGGTCCGATGCAGGACGTCCACTGGCCGGGCGCCGCCTTTGGCTATTTCCCTTCCTATACGCTGGGCGCCATGATGGCGGCGCAGCAATGGGCGGCACTGACCAGAGATCATCCTTCAGCCGACGAAGACCTCGCCAAGGGAGATTTCGCCGCGATCAACGACTGGCGCCGCAAAAGGATCTGGTCGCAAGGCTCGCGCTGGTCGACGCCGGAACTGCTCGAACGCGCCACGGGCGAAAAGCTCAATGCCGTGCATTTCACCGATCATCTGAAGAAGCGGTACGGTAACTGAGTCGCTTCGTCTGTTCCTGGTTCTTGCTGCGGTGACTGCAGAAATCCGCGAAACTGGCCTTTACTTTGGCAGGAAAGCCTCTGAAAAAGGAGTTCTTCCAAGTTGGGCGAGCGTAGATGTCTGCCTGTTACAGTTTTCGTAGGATGAAGTCTTTCTGGCCCCGCTTGGTATTTTTCATCTTGTTGATCGGCCTGAGTTCTCCGGCCATGTCCGACGACATGGTTCTCAAGGGCCCCGCGGAAAGCTGGGTAATGCAGGTTGATATTCCGGCTGCCGATCCCACCCGATCGGATCAAATCAAGAATGGCGTTTCATGGCTGCTCTCGGACGACCAGATCAAGCATCGCGCCGGCGGCTATGTCGAGTACTCGCGCACAGTCTATAAAATCGTTGACCGTCCCGGGCTGGATCGGGGCGCGAGTATCGATCTGCAATTCGATCCGTCCCGGCACAAGGTCACGCTCAACCATCTTCACATCATCCGCGACGGCGCCGTTTTGGACCGGCTGGAAGACGTCGAATTCGACATCTTCCGCAGGGAAAGAGATGCCGAGAAAGGCGTCTTCGACGGCTGGCTGACAGCACATGTCAACATCGATGACGTGCGCGCCGGCGACATCGTTGATTACGGATCGACCTATGAGATAACGCCGCTCGTTGGCAAGGATCTCTTCTTCAAGAATTTCTCCACCGAATGGGAAGAGCCGGTAGCGCTTATCCGCACGAGCATCATTTGGCCTTCGGGCCAGCCGCTCGAGACCAAGACAAGGGGGACCCAACTCAAGCCTTCGATCTCGTCGACAGGGCCGGACACGACCTATCTGTGGGAAATTCCAAACCCGAAACCGGTCAATGTCGAGGACAACCTGCCCGTGACATATCCAGGCTGGGGCTCTATCGATGTCGCATCGACCGCGAATTGGCAAAGTGTGGTCGATGCTGTTGCGCCCTATTACAAGCCAGCGACCGTTTTTCCCTCGGCTTTTGCCGCAAAGCTCGACGACATCGCACTGCGGCATCCAGTGCCCGAAGACCGGATGGTCGAGGCAATGCGGTTGGTGCAGGACCAGATCCGCTATGTAAGCCTGTCGATGGGTGCCGGTTCCTACATTCCGCGTGATCCCGCGACCGTCATCCTGAGCGGGTTTGGTGACTGCAAGGACAAGGCACTGCTGCTGGTTTCTTCGCTTGTGCGGCTTGGCATTGCTGCCGAGGTTGCCCTGGCCGATCTCGACGAAGGGCGGGCCCTGGACCAGCATCTGCCGGCGCTTCGCGATTTCGACCATGCCATCGTCAAGGCGAGGATCGGAACAAAGACATATTGGCTGGATGCTACCGACTATCTTCAGGGCGGCAAGGCGCCCAATCTCGCACAGTCGGACTACGGCTTCGCGCTGCCGCTTTCCAGCACCGGCGGATTGGAGAAGATGCCGAGTCCTGTGCTTACCAGCCCATCGATCCAGATCGCCGAGGACTTCGATTTTCCGCGGAAACCGGGCGATCCCCTCGTGCTGACGGTCTTCTCGACATATCAGGACGCCGATGCCGATTGGATGCGCGGCAATTTGGCCAGCCGGTCGCTGAGCGAGGTGTCGGACGCCTACCTGAAATACTACAACAAGCAATATCCGGGCATCCAAACCGTCGCCAAGCCGGAAATCGTGGATCGCCGCGACGACAACATAGTGAGCGTGAAGGAAAGTTATCGCTTGCCGGCAGAGGCGCTGGCGGCCAACGATCTGGCAAAGAATTTCCCGATCCGCGCGGCCGATCTCGGCAACAACTCTCTTCCAACCCCGACAATCGTCGACCGAACCGGGCCAGTCTCCATCGGCCCCCAGTTCTACCGGCGTCACAAGATAACGGTGCGCAACCTCAAGGCGAGGTTTTCCGGCGAGTCGATGAAAAACGTCGTGACGCCCTATCTGTCTCTCAAGGCGTCCTGGTCCAACACGCCCACCGAATTTCAAGTCGAATGGAACTTTCAGAGCCTGGCAACTGAAGTGCCGGCCAAGGCGATTGCCGACTATCTGAAAACCGTCGATGACGTCGCGGACGAAATCCGGTGGCAGTACGATTTTACCTATGAAGAGCCGCCTGCCGATGTGCAGCTCAGCGATCCGGCAAAGGAGCAGCGACAGACCGTCGCCAGCATGCTTTTGTTGTCGTTGCTTGTCGGCGTTCCCCTGTTCATCGCCTATCGACGCGGCAAACGCCGAGCTTTCGGTAGCTGAAGAATCCCAGCGGTCGCTGGGGGACCTACTCGGCCGCGCCCCTGAAGGCATTCGCCCCGGTTTCGAACTGCAGCTTGGCCAGCCGCGCATAGATGCCGCCCTTGGCGACCAGGCTCTGATGCGTGCCTTCCTCGACGATGCGGCCGCCATCCATGACCAGGATGCGATCGGCCTTCAGCACGGTTGCCAGCCGATGGGCGATGACGATCGTGGTACGCCCCTGCATCAGCCGGTCGAGCGCCGTCTGCACCAGCGTCTCGCTTTCGGCATCGAGTGCCGAGGTCGCCTCGTCGAGCAGAAGGATCGGCGCATCGCGCAAAATGGCGCGGGCGATCGCCACGCGCTGGCGCTGGCCGCCCGACAGCGTCACCCCGCGCTCGCCGACCTGGCTGTCATAGCCCTTTTCGAGTTTCAGGATGAACTCGTCGGCAAGCGCGTCTTTCGCCGCCGCCTCGATCTCGGCCTGGCTGGCGCCAGGCCGGCCAAAGCCGATATTGTCGCGCGCGCTTGCGGCAAAGATGGTGACATCCTGCGGCACGATGGCTATGCGCGCGCGGATCGCGGCCGGATCGGCCTCGCGCAGATCGACTCCGTCGATGACGATCCTGCCGGCTTCCGGATCGTAGAAGCGCAGAAGCAGCGAAAACACGGTGCTCTTGCCGGCGCCGGATGGTCCGACGATCGCCACCGTCTCGCCGGGTTTGACCTGAAAGCTGAGGCCATGGACGGCGGCGCGGTCGGGCCGGGCCGGATAGGAGAAGGAGACATCGTCGAAGCTGATCGCGCCTCTCGCCTTTGCCGGCAGCGGCTTCGGATCGGCGGGCGCCTGGATCGCGGGTTTCTCGGCCAGGATCTCGGTCAGCCGTTCGGCAGCGCCTGCTGCCTGGGACAGTTCGCCCCAGACCTCCGACAAGGCGCCGAGCGCGCCAGCAGCGAACACCGAATAGAGCAGGAATTGGCCAAGCGTACCTGGCGACAGCGTGCCGTCGAGCACGTCGCGCGAACCGAACCACAGCACCGCCACCACCGAGGAAAAGATCATGAAGATGGCGAAGAAGGTGAGAAAGGAGCGGGCAAAGATCGAGGCCCGCGCCGCTTCGAACGCTGCTTCCACGGCGGATGAAAAATACCCGGTGACAAGCTTCTCGTTGGTGAAGGCCTGCAGGGTGCGGACCGCGCCGATCTGCTCGCTGGCATAGGCGGTGGCATTGGCCAGAGTATCCTGCGCCAGCCGTGACTTGCGCCGCACCGAGCGGCCGAAGGCGACCAGCGGCAGCACGATTAACGGAATGGCCGCGATGACCAGGCCGGACAGTTTTGGGCTGGTGAAGACCATCATCGCCACGGCGCCAAGGCCGAGGATGACGTTGCGCAAAGCCACCGAGGCGGTAGCACCCACGGCCGATTTGACCTGTGTCGTGTCGGCGGCGAGCCGCGAGACGATCTCGCCCGACTGGGCCGTGTCGAAGAAGGAGGGCGACAGCGTCGTGACGTGGGCAAAGACATCGCGGCGGATATCGGCAACGACGCGCTCGCCCAGCGTGATGACGAAATAGTAGCGGCTGGCAGACGCCGCCGCCAGCACGGCGGCCATCACCACCAGCATGGCGAAATATTCGGCAATGAAGCTGGAATCGGAAGCGGAAAAGCCGTGATCGATCATCCGCCGCACGGCCAGTGGCAGCGCCAGCGTCGTCGCCGCCGCGACGGCCAGCGAGATGATCGCGCCGATGACCATTTTGCGGTAATGGGTGATGTAGGGAAACAGGCGCTGCAGCGGCCTCAGCGAGCGCCTGCGCTCGTCTGCATCGCCGCTGATGTTCGCCATGACCGTGTCCTTTGGCCTTTTGAGGTTTGCGCCATCAATATGCGCTTGCCGCGGCCTTGTGATTCAATTCCGGCTGATGTATAGGCTCGCCGACCGTTTTAGAAGCCGTGGCTCCTCAATAGCTGCGGCTTCGAGTTTTAAAAAGGGGCGCATCGACGCAGGCTTCAGCCCGTCGGCAGCACCCGGCAAGCCAGGAACAGAACCATGAAGACCGACATCCATCCCGACTACCACACCATCAAGGTCGTCATGACCGACGGCACCGAATACATGACCCGTTCGACCTGGGGCAAGGAAGGCGATACGATGAACCTCGATATCGACCCGACGACCCATCCGGCCTGGACCGGCGGCCAGCAGACCCTGCTCGACCGCGGCGGCCGCCTGTCGAAGTTCAAGAAGCGCTTCGAAGGTTTTGGCCTGTAAGGTCGAAGAACGCTCAAGCCGCATTGGCTGCCTGCAGATAAAAAACCCGCCCTTGTGGCGGGTTTTTTATTCAGCGGATCGTCGCGCGAACGAAATCGCCCTTGATGACGATCGAGGGTTTGGCGCCGGCGGTGTTGGGAAGCGAACTGTCGACGAAGGACGCCAATGCTGTCACCGAATAGCTGATCGGAACCTGCTGGCCGAAGGACAGCGTGGCATCCAGCGCCTTGCCGGCAATCGCGATGTTTTCGTCCTGCCGGATGCTGCCATAGAAGAGATTGACCTTCAGCGCCTCGCCCTTGAGATCGATGCTCGAAGCATGCCCGTCGAGTGAAACATCGGCGGCCTTGCCGGCGATGGCGATAGTAGAGAAATTCCCCGCCGTGTTGGCTTGCAGCGCCGCTTGGTCGATCGACACGGAACTCTCGGGTTGGATGTTGGCGTTGATCTCGACCACGCAGTCCGAAGGATCCAGCCACGAGGAGGGAGCAACATCGATGCGTAGCGTCGAGGCCACCAGCTTCATGTCGCTGGCGGAACGGCAGTCACTGGCGAACCAACTCGAATACCAGCTCGCAAACCAGCCTTCACGGCGGCCGCTGATCGTCGCGTGGTAGGGTGCCGCGGACGAAGTGGTGAGCTTGACGGAACTGGCTTCGCCGGTGATGACGACGGCGCTCACCCCGACGAGATCGAGCGTCTTGGAGGCCTCACCGGTCGCCGGCGATGCCAGGGCAACGCCGGCAAAAGGCAGCAAGACGAGAATTGCGGATTTCATCATTGTCTCCGATCATGTTGGGCGGTCGCGACTGGACCGTGGCGTTGTCGAGATGATCTGAAACGTCGATTTCCGCGACCTTGATCGCGATCCGGGACGACCGCGAACGCAATCCGGGTCATTGTCGGCCGCTGCCCGCTTTGGAACCACGCTTGCGATCATGATCTTCATTCCCCTGCCATTCGTCGTTGCCCTGTTGCTGGTCATCCTGCTCGTGCAGATGGTCCGCCGAAACGAGGCCGATCTGCGTGAAAACATCGCCTTCATGCTGCTGATCGCCGCCTATGCCTTGCAGTCGGTGCTGATCGGCATTCGCTGGGGTTATGATGTCAGGGCAATCATGCCGTTCCAGTCGGTCCTGGCGACACTGATCGCACCCCTTGCCTGGATAGCCTTCAGCGGTTTGACAAAGGAACCGTCCGCGCATCGCCTGGCATCACTCTGGCCGCATTTGCTGCCGGCCTGCCTGGTTGTCCTGCTCCTGATCTTCTGGCGCGAGCCGGTCGGGCCGGTGATCATCCTCGTTTTCCTGTCCTATGGCGCCGCCCTTCTTTGGCTAGCGCTGGCCGGTCCGGATGTTCTTGTCGAATCGCGTCTCGACGGCGTCTTGCGGTCCTACCGATCGCTGTTGGTGACGGCGCTGGCGATCCTTGCATCGCCGGTCACCGACATCATCATCAGCTTCGACCTCGAATGGACAGGTGGCACTCATTCCGGCGCGGTGATTGCCGCCGCCAACGTCCTAGCGCTGATGCTGCTCGGCAGCGCGGCCGCTGTTGCCAGCGAAACCGCTGCTTCCGACGAAGAGGAAGAGGATGTGTCGCACGCCCAAACCACGCCACGGGTGACCAGCGAAGATTCCGCGGTCGCGGCGGCGGTCGACGCGCTGATGACATCGAAATATCTCTACAAGGATGTCGATCTCAACCTCGGGCGCATCGCCAGGCGGCTCGGCCTCCCCGCACGGCAAGTGTCATCGGCGGTCAATCGCGTCCACGGATCGAGCGTATCCCAATACGTCAACGGCAGGAGGATCGATGAGGCCCGCCGCTTGCTCGCGGCGACCGACGAACCGATCACCCGCATCATGCTCGACGCCGGTTTCCTCAGCAAATCGAACTTCAACCGTGAGTTCCTGCGCATCACCGGCCTGAGCCCGAAGGCATGGCGGCGGAAGTATCGGCCGCCGAAGGGCACGATGCCGGCCATCTCCTTGCCAGGCAAGGGAAAATGAATGCGCGCGGCGCCGGTCAAGCGCCGAGCAACTCTCGCAGAGCCATCCGCTTGTAGGCCGCAACCAGCCTGTCACCCTCTTGCCGGTCGACCGAAATCGCAAGCCGCATTGCGGCCTCGCCCATCTGCCAGATGAGAAATGCCGTGGTTTCCAGCGCTTCCGGATCGGCGGACGGCCGCAACCGCTTCAGCACCGTGGTGAGGAATTCGGCGTTGGCCCGGCTGTCGGCAAGCTCAAGCTCGCGCAATGCTTTGTCGGCCTGTGTCCCCGACCAGATGTCGCGCATCACCGGCTCGGCCAGGAATAACCGGTAGTAGATATCCACCAGCTCCGAAAACGCCTGGCGCAAGCCGTCGGCGTCACTGACGTCGGCGAGTGCCGCCGCGATGCAGGCCTGGCTTTCGGCGGTGTAGCGTTCGGCCAGCGCCCAAATGATTGCCCGCTTGTCCGGGAAGAACTGGTAGAGCGAGCCGATCGACACGCCAGCCCTCTCGGCCACCTCGCCCATGCGCATCGCATCGCTGCCTTGCTCGGCGATCAGCGCCGACGCTGCGGCCAGCATGCGCTCGACCCGCTCGCGGCTACGCTGCTGGCTCGGCGTTCGGCGCGGCGATGCGATCTGGCCATCCTGTGAATCCGATACGGCAGAGCCTTCCATCACTGTCTCCAGGCGAACAATCAACCAATTGGCTTGACTCGCAAAATACGAGGGTTTATCACGTTTGGCAAATGTGAGGATTGCTCACATTTGCAAACTGAGGAAAATCGACATGAACCCTACTGTAACGAAACCAACTTTGATCCTCGGCGGCACCGGCAAGACCGGCCGCCGTCTCGCCGAGCGGCTGACGGCGCGGGGCCTGCCGGTGCAGATCGGCTCGCGCTCGGGTACGCCGCCCTTCGACTGGGAAAATAGCACGACCTGGGAGCCCGCGCTTGATGGTGTCGGCGCCGTCTACATCAGCTACTATCCTGATCTTGCGGTGCCCGGCGCGGCCGACACCGTCGGCGCCTTCTCTCGTCTTGCCGTGGAGTGTGGTGTGCGCCGGCTGGTACTGCTGTCGGGGCGCGGCGAAACGGAAGCACAGCGCGCCGAAGAGATGCTCAAAGCTTCAGGCGCCGATTGGACGATCCTGCGCTGCGCCTGGTTTTCCCAGAACTTCAGCGAAGGCTTCCTCGTCGAATCTTTGCAGGAGGGCGAGGTGGCGTTGCCGGTCGGCAGTGTGGGCGAACCATTTGTGGATGCCGACGATATCGCGGAGGCCGCCTTTACCGTACTAACCCGGCAAGGACATGTCGGAGAGCTCTATGAGCTGACCGGGCCGCGGCTGCTGAGCTTTGCCGACGCGGTCGCCGAGATCGGCAGGGCCGCAGGCCGCGACATCCGTTTCAAGCGGGTTTCCCATGCCGAGTTCACCGCCGCCATAGCCGAGCACGAGTTGCCGGCCGAGTTCGCCTGGCTGCTCAACGAGCTGTTCACCGAAGTGCTCGACGGCCGCAACGAAACGCTGACCGACGGCGTCCAGCGCGTGCTCGGCCGCGCCCCAAAAGACTTTTCCACCTACGCAACCGAAACCGCCGCCACGGGCATCTGGAGGAACTGACATGATCATGAAACTGCTTCCCACCCTCACCTTCGTCGCTGCCATTGGCTCAGGCGTTGTCGGCGGCGTTTTCTTCGCCTTCTCCAACTTTATCATGCCGGCGCTCGCCCGCTTGCCTGCCGGAGGCGGCATCGCCGCCATGAATTCGATCAACATCACCGTGATTACGCCGGCATTCATGACCGCGCTATTCGGCACCGGGCTGGTCTGTCTTGTGCTTGCCGCCGGCGCTCTTATCGGCTGGAGCCAGCCGGGCGCGTTCTGGCTTCTCGCCGGCGCCCTGATCTATCTCGTCGGCAACCCGATCGTGACGATGATGTTCAACGTGCCGCTCAACAACGCCCTGGCCGCCGTCGATCCGGCAAGCGCCAACGGCGCCGCGGTATGGGCCACTTATCTCAAGGACTGGGTGATGTGGAACCATGTCCGCACCATCACCGCCATCGTGGCGCTGGGCTGCTTTATCTTCGCGTGGCGGTGAATGCCGGGGCAAGAAGACCCTCAGGCAGGGTCCTTCGACTTATGACCCTTGCGATCGGCATGGCCGAGATCGCGATCCGGATCGATGACGTCGCGAACCAGTTGCTTGAGCTTTGCGGCGTCGGGAAAACCGCCGTCACGTTTGCGGTCCCAGACCAGCGTGTCATTGCAGGAAATGGTGAAGATGCCGCCGGTACCGGGCACCAGCGTCACTTCGCCGAGATCGGTGCCGAAAGTGGACAGCAGCTCCTGCGCCATCCAGCCGGCCCTGAGCAGCCACAGGCACTGCGTGCAATAGGTGATGCGGACTGTAGGCAGCGCGTGTTGGGTCATGCCGCGCTGAGCTTCGCCAAGGTCTCCTCGTCGACCTCGAAATTGGCGTAGACGCTCTGCACGTCGTCGTCATCTTCAAGCGTCGCGACCAGCTTCATCAGCGATTGTGCCCGCTCCTCGTCAACCGCGATATTGGTCTGCGGCTTCCAGATCGGCTTCACCGATTCAGCCTCGCCGAGCGCGCCTTCCAGCGCCTTCGACACCTCGCCGAGATTCTCGAAGGCGCAGTAGATCGTGTGGCCTTCCTCGTCCGACTGGACGTCGTCGGCGCCGGCCTCGATCGCCGCGTCCATCACCTTTTCGGCGCTGCCGGCCGATGCCGGATAGTAGATCTCACCGACGCGGTCCCACATGAACGACACCGAGCCGGTCTCGCCCATCGCCCCGCCGGCCTTGGTGAAGGCAGCGCGCACATTCGACGCCGAGCGGTTGCGGTTATCGGTCAGCGCCTCGACGATCAGCGCGACGCCGCCCGGCCCATAACCCTCGTAGCGCACGGCCTCGTAGGTCTCGGCATCGCCCATCGACGCCTTGTTGATGGCGCGCTGGATGTTGTCCTTCGGCATCGACACCGCCTTGGCGTTCTGCACCGCAAGGCGCAGGCGAGGGTTCATCGATGGATCGGGCGTGCCGCTCTTGGCGGCGACGGTGATTTCGCGCGCCAGCTTGGAAAACATTTTCGATCGCACCGCATCCTGACGGCCCTTGCGGTGCATGATGTTCTTGAACTGTGAATGGCCAGCCATGGCACCCCTGTCGTCTTCTCGGCTAGAGCATCCGCGGCCTGGTGAACCACCCGGCGCCTTGCAAAGTGCTCGAATTCAAAATCTCAGAACGTCCTGCTGCGTCCGGACGGACGTACGGCGCTCTATGTCGGAATGGCCGGCTTATAGATAAATCGGCTCAATTCGTCCAGCCGCGCCGTGGCAGACGACACGCAAGGGCTTGAGACCCGAAAAGGCAGGCTTCGGCGGCCGTTCACCCCTCCAGATCGGACTTCAGCCGGTCGAGAATGCTGATCGCGTGCGTGGCATATTGGCTGATCCAGCGGTCGTGGATGTGCTTGATCGGCAGCGCGTTGAGATGGTTCCAACGCTCGCGGCCCTCGCGCCGCGCCACGACCATGTCGGCCTCCTCCAGCACTTTCAGATGCAGCATGATCGTGCAGCGGTCCATGTCGGGGAAGGCATCGCACAACATGCCGGTGGTCTGCGGCGCATCCTTCAGCCGGTCCAGCAACTCACGCCGGCGCGGATGCGCCAGCGCCTTGAAAACATTGTCGTCCCGCGAATGGCTTGACATGTTATGTTTCTATAACATATCGTTGAGCCATTCAAGGAAGGAGCTGTGGATATGTCTCTTGGATTCAGGGTTTCGGGCCGCATCGGCAAACCTGTCGCCGAAGTCTTCGACGCGGTCGTCAATCCGAAGAAGCTTAGCGGCTATTTCACTACGATCGGCGGCGCCAGCGCGCCGCTGGTGGCTGGTGCCGGTGTTGTCTGGTGGGGCAACGTCCCCGTCGAGGTCGACGAAGTGATCAAGGACAGCCGCATCGTGCTGCACTGGGACGCCTCCGATGCCGACGGCAAGCCAGCCTACAAGACCCGCATCGAGATGAATTTCGAACCGCTCGATGATGGCGGCACCTTTGTCACCATCGCCGAGACCGGCTGGCGCGAGGACGCGGTCGGCCTGAAGAAGTCCTATCTCAATTGCGAGGGCTGGTCGCAGATGCTGGCCTGCATGAAGGCCTATGTCGAATACGGCATCAATCTGCGCGACGGCTATTACCGCAGCGAGATGAAGGGCGAGCCGGCCAACGAGAACAACATCTGAAAAACCACCAAGATGACGGAGGCCTGCGATGAAGCAAGTGACGCCATTTCTGATGTTCGAGGGCAAGGCCGAAGAGGCAATGACCTTCTATTGCGAGACGATCCCCGACAGCAGCGTCCTTGACGTCACACGTTACGGCTCCGGCGAAGACGGCCCGGAAGGGACGGTCAAGCTGGCGCGCGTGTCCATAAGCGGTCTGGAAGTGATGGTCTACAACAGCCCCGTGCACCATGCCTTCACATTCACGCCGTCGGTCTCGCTGTATGTGGATTGCTCCACGGAGGCAGAGCTGAACGGCATTGTCGAGGCCCTGGCCAAGGACGGCAAATTTCTGATGCCGCTGGACAATTATGGTTTCAGCCGCCGGTTTGCATGGCTCAACGACAGGTTCGGAGTCTCCTGGCAAATCAATTTGGCATAGCGGGTTCTGGACCGAACCGGCCAATCGAACCTGAACACGGGAATGGAGCCAGCAAATGACCGCGAAGATCAGCGGCGGCATCAACATCGCCATGAAAGTGCCGCCACATCAATACCAGGCAACGATCGCCTTCTATCGCGACGTCATCGGCCTGAAGCCATTCACGGCCAAGGCGCCCGCTATCGGCTTTGAACTCGGTCCCAATCGCCTGTGGATCGACGAGGCGCCGATGCTTAGTCAGGCCGAGGTCTGGCTGGAACTGTTCACCGATGATTTTCCAGGCGCGGCGGACCATCTCGCCAAGGCCGGCGTCGTGCGCTGCGACGCCATCGAGGCACTGGGTGAAGGCTTTCGCGGCGGCTGGATCACCAACCCGGCCAACATCATTCACCTCGTGCGCGAACCCGATGCTTGGTGAACCGGGGCGGCGCCGTGGAAAGGAGGACGCTATGGAAATCCGTGAAACACCGACCGCCGAAGCCGGCATGCTGATAAGGCGGCCGGTCGCCGACGTGTTCGAAGCTATCGTTGATCCGGCGATCACGACAAAATTCTGGTTCCACGGCAGCGACAGGCTGGACAGCGGCAAGGAAATCCATTGGGAATGGCGCAGTATGGCGCCTCGACGACGGTAACGGTCAGCGAGATCGTGCCGAACGAGAAGATCGTCATGCAATGGAGCGATCCACCGACCACGGTGGTGTGGACTTTTACCGAGATGCCCGGCGGCACGACCTTTGTCGAGGTCCGCAATTTTGGCTTTGCCGGTAGCGGCGACGAGCAGATCAAGCAGGCGATCGACTCGACGGGCGGCTTTGCGCTGGTGCTCGCCGGCGCCAAGGCGTGGCTCGAGCAAGGCTTGACGCTTGGCCTGACCGGCGACCGCCATCCGAAGGGTTTGCCGGCGCAGTAAGGTCTTCGGGTGCCAAAAGCCATTCCGCAGCGATCCCTCCGTCCCGCCAACCTCTCAAAGGTTCTGCATGGCCGCGACGATCGAGACCGAGCCCTAGTTCTCTGCGCTGCCGGTTCGCTCCGCTGGACTCAGTGCCCGCCGCCCTTGGCCTTCTTCCGCCGTCGCGCCAGCATGTTGAGTCCTTCGACCAGTGCCGAAAAGCCCATGGCGGCGTAGATATAGCCTTTCGGCACGTGGTAACCCATGCCGTCGGCGATCAGCGTCATGCCGATCATCAGCAGGAACCCTAGCGCCAGCATGACGATGCTGGGGTTCCTGGCGATGAAATCGGCCAGCGGCCCGGCCGCCAGCATCATCACGCTCACCGCCACGATCACCGCGATGTACATGATCGCGATTTCGTCGGTCATGCCGACGGCGGTGATGATCGAGTCGATCGAGAAGACGAGGTCGAGCAGCAATATCTGGAAAATGGCGCCGGCCAGCGACAGCTGCAGTGTTTCGCCCATCATCGTGTCCTGGTGATCATCGAGATCGACCGTGTGGTGGATCTCCTTGGTCGCCTTCCAGACGAGGAACAGGCCGCCGGCAATCAGGATCAGGTCGCGCCATGAAAAGCCGTGGCCGAAGGCGGTGAATATCGGCATCGTCAACTGGACGATGATCGAGATGGTGGCCAGCAGGATCAGCCGCATCACCAGCGCGGCGGAGATGCCGAGCCGCCGGGCGCGGGCTCGCTGCGCTACCGGCAATTTGTTGGTCAAAATCGAGATGAAGATCAGATTGTCGATGCCGAGCACGACCTCCAGCACGATCAGCGTCAGCAGCGCGACCCATGCCGTCGGGTCGGAGACAAAGGCGAAATGCGGCGCCAGGAATTCGACTAGCTGCATGGAGGTCGTCCCCTCTACGATCTAGAGCAGTTTCGCCGGCAATTGGGTATTGCAAGCGTCCATATCAATGTCACGACCAGAAGGATGGAGCCGTTTCCTCCAGCCGCGGGCCGCGGCGAAACGGCGCGATCCGTTCAGTCAGGCCGCTACGGTCGGAAATGTCGACGCCGACGCCGCACAATGTCGCCGGTCCGGTCGACGCCTCGAAACGGCCTTTCGGCACCTTGGACAAAAACCGGTTGAGCGGCTCCTCCTTGTCCATGCCGAGCGAGGAATCGTAATCGCCGCACATGCCGGCATCGGAAATATAACCGGTGCCGCCATTGAGGATCTGGTGATCGCCGGTCGGCTGATGCGTGTGGGTGCCGACAACAAGGCTGGCACGGCCGTCGACGAAATGGGCGAAGCACATTTTTTCCGAGGTCGCCTCGGCATGGAAATCGATGACGGTCGCATCGGCCTGCTCGCCAAGCGGACAAGCGGCAAGTTCGCGCTCGCCGGCCTGGAATGGATCGTCGAGCTCGGGATGCATGAACACCCGGCCCATGATGTTGGCGACCAGCACGCGCGCGCCGTTCCTGGCGATGTAGACGCCCGAGCCGCGCCCCGGCGTGCCTTTCGGGAAATTGGACGGACGCAGGAAGCGTTCCTCGCGCGGCGCGAAAATCAGCGCATCGCGTTGGTCCCAGACATGGTTGCCGGTGGTGACGACATCGGCGCCGGCCGAGATCGTCTCGCGAAAAATCTCCTCGGTGATGCCGAAGCCGCCGGCGGCGTTCTCGCCATTGACGATGACGAAGTCGAGTTTGAAATCCGAGATCAGGCCGGGCAGTTGTTCCCACACCGCCGTACGTCCTGTCTTGCCGACCATGTCGCCGAGGAAGAGAAGTCTCATATAAGCGTGATCCCGAACCGAAGGTCAGCGAAGCAAAAAGCTGCATGACTTTCGAAAAAGACCATGCGTCCAGGAACTTATCTACAATTTCGGCGCGAACAGGCGCAACCCGCTCTCGGTGAGTATTTCCGGAATGATCACGTCATGCGGCTCGTCCGGCACCTGGGCCACCTCCTGGCAGTCGAAGGCAATGCCGATCAGCCGCAGCTGCTGCCCCTTGTCGGCCAGCCGCGCGATCGCCCGGTCGTAATAGCCGGCGCCGTAACCGATGCGGTGGCCGCGCGCATCGAAGGCGGCAAGCGGCACCAGCATCACCTGCGGATCGAGTACCTCGGCTTCCTCATGCGGCCCGACGGTGCCGAAGCCCATGTCGATCATTGGCGCGCCGCGCACCAGTTCGCGAAAAACGATGGTGGTCTTGTCGAGAATGGCCGGCAGGCAGAGCCTCGCGCCCTTCTCGCGCAAGGCAAACATCAGCGGCCGGACGTCGACTTCCGAGCGCATCGGCCAGAAGCCTGAGACGATCTGGCCCGGCTCGACGGTGATCTGGTCGCGCGCCGTCTCGGCCATTTCGAGTGCTGCCTCCACACGCCAGAACGGATCGAGCGCATCGCGGCGCCCGAGGGCTTGGTTGCGAAGATTTTTTTTCAGGTCTTTTGAGGAGGTCATGGAGCCAGGATAGAAAAAGTCGGATCTGGACGGGGTTTTGGGAGCGACGTTTCCTACCGCATGGCCCACTGAAATGTGAGTGACGATCCACACAACCGGTGGAGAGAGCGATCCCGGGAACCTACAAAGTAGGTGGGCGCCGTATGAGAAAACCCACGGGTCTTCCCAGGGACAGCTCCCTAGGGATCATTAAGGCCCCGGGGAAAATGTTCTCCTGCCGGGAAGCGCAGACCGTCCCCGCCAATATAGGCAGACGGCAGGCCCAGCGCCAGAGAGACGACACGCTTCGAGTCTTAAATCGACGCAGAACCCCTCAACGAGGTCAGCGCCGGCAAAATCCCCGCTTCGCCAGCAGCGCCTTGCACACCGAAGGCCGCGTCCTTAGGGTCGCGCGATGAACCCGGGAGCAAAAATGCGTTTCGAAGGCACGGCAGCCTATGTTGCCGACAAGGATCTGATGGTGGCGGTCAACGCGGCGATCGCGCTGGAGCGGCCGTTGCTGGTCAAGGGCGAGCCCGGCACCGGCAAGACCGAACTTGCCCGCCAGGTGGCGGCAGCGCTCGGTCTGGATCTGATCGAATGGCACGTCAAATCGACCACGCGGGCGCAGCAGGGTCTCTATGAATACGATGCCGTCTCGCGGCTGCGCGACAGCCAGCTCGGCGACGAGCGCTTCAACGACATTCGCAATTACATCAAGCGCGGCAAATTATGGAATGCCTTTGCCGCCGGCAAGAAAGTCGTGCTTCTGATCGACGAGATCGACAAGGCCGATATCGAGTTCCCCAACGATCTGTTGCAGGAATTGGATAGGATGGAGTTCTTCGTCTACGAGACCGGCGAGACCATCCGCGCCACCGTCCGGCCGATCGTCATCATCACCTCCAACAACGAGAAGGAATTGCCGGACGCCTTCCTGCGCCGCTGCTTCTTCCACTACATCCGCTTCCCCGACGTCGACACTTTGCACAAAATCGTCGACGTGCATTATCCCGGCATCAAGCAGAAACTGGTGCGAGCGGCATTGACCCAGTTCTATGAGATCCGCGACGTGCCCGGCCTGAAGAAGAAGCCGTCGACCTCCGAGGCACTCGACTGGATCCGCCTGCTGGTCGCCGACGACATCGCGCCCGAGGACCTGCGCGCCGACCCGAAGAATGCGTTGCCGAAACTGCATGGCGCGTTGCTGAAGAACGAACAGGACGTGCATCTGTTCGAGCGCCTGGCCTTCATGGCGAGACGGCAGGGGTGAGGGGCTGGTCAGTCGGAAGCCGACGAAAGCCCTCGGACAGCGGTTTCCCGTCGCTGGACCGTTGCCCTTGGTCAGGGACGGAGGCAGCTTCGGGTTGCCGAGTTCAGAGGGAAATGAAATGACCGAGATCACCGTCCGCCCATTGGCGCAATCCGACCATGCCGATTGGCGGCGTCTGTGGACCGCCTATCTCACCTTCTACGAAACCAAGTTGCCGGAAGCGGTTTACGCCGTCACCTGGAAGCGGCTGTTCACGGCGGGCGAGTTCGAGCCGAAAGGCTTCATCGCCACCCTCGACGGCAAGGCCGTCGGCCTGACGCACTATCTCTACCATCGCTCCTGCTGGTCGGAGATAAACAACTGCTATCTGCAGGACCTGTTTGCCGACCCCGATGTGCGCGGCAAGGGCGTCGGCGCCGCCCTGATCGAAGCGGTCAGGCAGGAAGCCGGCAAGATCGGCGTCAAGAACGTCTACTGGATGACGCACGAGACCAACACCACCGCACGCAAGCTCTACGACCATGTGGCGCGCAGGACCGGCTTCATCGAGTATGATCTGCTGTAGACCGTGAGATGTTCATCCCCTTCTTCCTCGAACTGAAGGCAGCGCGGGTTCCGGTCTCGCTCCGCGAATATCTGTCGCTGCTGGAGGGGCTGGAGGCCGGGCTGGTCGACTATGATGTTGAGGGCTTTTACTATCTCGCCCGCGCCGCTCTGGTGAAGGACGAGCGCCACATCGACCGCTTCGACCAGGTCTTTTCGCACATCTTCAAAGGTGTCGAGGCGCGGGCTGGCGAAAACCCGGTCGATGTCGCAAACATCCCGGAGGAATGGCTGCGGAGGCTCGCCGAAAAGCACCTGACCGATGAGGAGAAGAAGCTGGTCGAGGCGCTGGGCGGCTTCGAAAAGCTGATGGCGAGGCTGAAGAAGCGGCTGGAGGAGCAAAAGGGCCGACATCAGGGCGGTTCGAAATGGATCGGCACCGGCGGCACCTCGCCCTTCGGCGCCTATGGCTACAATCCCGAAGGCGTGCGCATCGGCCAGCACGAAAGCCGCAACCGCCGCGCGGTAAAAGTCTGGGACAAACGCGAGTTCAGGAACTTCGACGATGCCGTCGAGCTCGGCACCCGCAACATCAAGGTCGCGCTGAAGCGCTTGCGCCGCTGGGTGCGCGAAGGCGCCGAAGAGGAATTCGACCTGCCAGGGACCATCCACGCCACCGCCGAGCACGGATATCTCGACGTTAAGACACAACCCGAACGTCGCAATGCGGTCAAGCTGCTGATGTTCTTCGATGTCGGCGGCTCGATGGACGACCACATCAGGAGCGTCGAGGAGCTATTTTCGGCTGCCCGCGCCGAATTCCGCCAGCTCGAATATTTCTATTTCCACAACTGCCTCTACGAGGGCGTGTGGAAGGACAATCGCCGCCGCCATGCCGAGGTGATTCCGACCTTCGATCTCCTGCATAAATATGGCCCCGACTACAAGGTGATCGTCGTCGGCGACGCCTCGATGAGCCCCTACGAGATCGCCCATCCCGGCGGCTCGGTCGAGCACTGGAACAAGGAGGCCGGCGCCGTCTGGCTTGGGCGGTTGCTGCAGCAATGGCCAAATGCCATATGGCTCAACCCGGAAGCCGAGAAGAACTGGGGTTTTACCCATTCGATTGCCATGATCCGCGATATTTTTGACGGCCGCATGTTTCCACTGACGCTCGCCGGCCTCGAAGCCGCGACGAAGCAACTTTCAAGGAAGCACTGAATGGATCCACGCAAAACAGGAAGGTCGACCTGTTTCCTTTGCCTGCAATGCGGTGTCCAGTTCGCGGCGACAGCGACGCCGCCGCGACATTGCCCGATCTGCGAGGACGAGCGGCAATATGTGCGTTGGGAGGGCCAGGCCTGGACCACGCCGGAAGAGCTCGCCGCCGGCCATCGGCTCGCGATGAGAGACGACGCCGGCGTGCTCGCCTTCGGCATCGAGCCGCGCTTCGCCATCGGCCAGCGGGCATTGCTGGCGCAAACGCCGCACGGCAATGTGCTGTGGGACTGCATTTCGATGGTCAGCGACGAGGCGGTGGCCGAGATCAACCGCCGGGGCGGCCTCGCCGCGATCGCCATTTCGCACTGCCATTATTATTCGGCAATGGTCGAGTGGAGCGAGGCGTTTGGCGGCGTGCCGATTTATCTGCACGCCGATGATTGTCAGTGGATCATGCGGCCGCATCCGGCGATCATCAGCTGGCAAGGCGAGACGCGCGCCATAAACCCGTCGCTGACGCTCATCCGCTGCGGCGGCCACTTTGCCGGTGGCCAGGTGCTGCACTGGAAGCGCGACGGCGGCAATGCCATCCTGGCCGGCGACATCGTGCAGGTGACGCCGACTCGCCGCCATCTCAGCTTCATGTACAGCTACCCGAACTACATCCCGCTCAACGCTTCGAAAGTGCTCGGCATCAAGGCCGCGCTGGAGCCTTTCGCGTTCGACCATATCTATGGCGCGTGGTGGAACCAGAACGTCATCGGAGATGCAAAGGCGGCATTTTCAGCATCGGTTGCGCGCTATCTCGCCGCCATCGCCTGAGGAATTCTTCGCGACAGGATAGAAATACGGGCAAACGCGGTAACAAATCCCTATTTCAGGCGAAGTTGGGAAGGCAACCCAAATAGCGACCTAAGCTAAGAGGAGAAAATGGACAGCCACACCTACCCCGTTACCCGCACCGACGCCGAATGGCGCGCCCGGCTGACGCCTGAGCAATATGCGGTGATGCGCAACCACGGCACCGAGCGGCCGGGAAGCTGCGCCCTGCTGCACGAGAAGCGCGCCGGCACCTTCTCCTGCGTCGGCTGCGACCAACCCTTGTTTGAATCCAAGCTGAAATTCGAGAGCGGCACAGGCTGGCCGAGCTTCAACGATCCGGTGCCGGGCTCGGTCGAGACCACCGTCGACCGCAGCTACGGCATGGTCCGCGCCGAATGCCATTGCGCCCGCTGCGGCAGCCATCTCGGCCACGTCTTCGAGGACGGCCCGCCGCCGACCGGTCTGCGCTATTGCATCAACGGCGTGGCGCTCAAATTCGAGCCGGCCGCCTGATCGTCAGGCCACGACCACCAGGATCAGCCACAACGTGGCGCCAAGCGTCATCAGCGAGGCCTTGGCGCCACTTGATTTTCCGGCAGTTCGCCAAACGGCAAAAGTCAGGAAGATGTTGTAGGGCACCGGCGCGAAATGCACCGCCAGAACCAGCGCAAGCGGCAGCTTCAGCCCGAGCAGAATGAGCGCCACCACCGACGACGCGACGTTGATCGCTGTGCCGACAACAACCAGGTCGCGCCAGAACAGCCGATCGAGCGGCACGCCGCCGAGCCAGCGTGAGCGGAAGAAGGCGGCAACGCGCGACATGATCGTCATCGATCCACCGGCTCCCTCGCTCTGCTCACCAGCGCAACCCTTCCACAAGGATTGCGTCTGGAAACCCTGCTTTATTCCTGACCCAGAACTTCGGCAATCGCGCGCTCGAAACGCGAGGCTTCCGTCACCAGCCAGTCGGTCATCGCCGGCCAATTGTCTTCGGCAAAACAATTCACCCGCCACATCGAATTGATGCCGAGGCCGTCGCAACTTTGTTCTGGCCTGAGCTTCAGCCTGTCTTCGATGGCCGGCTGGAACGGCTTCAGCCGCGACCAGGCTTGCGTGGCACCGAACTTCTCGTTGCGGCCGAAGAAGACGCCGACATGATTCTGCGCAGGCGCGACGTACATGGAAAGGACCAATGCGAAGTCGGGCAGCCCACGCTGCCAGAACCACGGTCCACGCCTCGCCAGCAGAGCCCTTTCATCCGGATGCCGTTCCGCGAACAGCGTCCAGAAGCTGCGTTGGCGGAATTCAGAGGCGCGGCGGGCGCCAAAATCGAATTCGCTCATGGTTCGAACCGTCGAGGGGCGCCGCAACCGGCGCCCAAGGCTGTTATCGGCCTACACCATTCCAAGCGCGGCCTTGTACAGATCGAGGATGGACTCCTCTTCCTGCCGCTCGGCCTGGTCCTTCTTGCGCAGCCGGATGATCGACCGCATCGCCTTAGTGTCGAAGCCGGTGCCCTTGGCCTCGGCGAACACTTCCTTGATGTCGTCGGCAATCGTCTTCTTCTCTTCCTCGAGCCGCTCGATGCGTTCGATGAAGGCGCGCAGCTGGCCGGCGGCAACAGTCTGGCTGGTTTCGGTGATGTCGTCGGCCATATTCTTCACTCCGCGTCGTTTCTCGCCGCGACTCACGGGGACCCGAGCGGCGAATTGCAGCGGTTCGATGCCCGACCGGGCGCGGCGGGTCAAGGTGCTATCGATGCGGCATGAAGGGGCTGCTGCCAGGCGCCGACAAGGCTCTCTGATGCCGGCCTATTTCACCCGAACGCGATCAGCAGATCCTTGGCATCGATCTGGTCGCCGGCCTTGACCAGCACCTCGGCTATGGTGCCGTCGCGTTCGGCATGCAACGCCGTTTCCATCTTCATCGCTTCGATCGACAGCAGCACGTCGCCGGCCTTCACCGCCTGGCCGGCAGCGACCACAAGCGCCGAGACGACGCCAGGCATCGGCGCGCCGACATGCGCCTCATTGCCCGGCTCCGCCTTGCGCCGTGCCTTGGCAGCGGAGGCGCCATGCGCCCGGTCCGGCACCTTCACCCGGCGCGGCTGGCCGTTGAGCTCGAAGAACACGGTGACCATGCCCTTTTCGTCGACATCGCCCATGGCAAGGCAGCGCACCACCAGCGTCTTGCCTTTTTCGATGTCGACGAAAATCTCGTCTTCCGGCTTCATGCCGTAGAAATAGGTCGGCGTCGGCAGCACGCTGACCGGCCCGTAGGTCTCCTGCGCGGCGGCGAAATCCGAAAACACCTTCGGATACATCAG
Organism: Mesorhizobium sp. M0983; assembly: GCF_040318975.1. Taxonomy (NCBI): domain Bacteria; kingdom Pseudomonadati; phylum Pseudomonadota; class Alphaproteobacteria; order Hyphomicrobiales; family Phyllobacteriaceae; genus Mesorhizobium; species Mesorhizobium sp. M0983. The sequence continues at coordinate 234,479 of NZ_JAMYNH010000003.1, forward strand.
CCACGACGCGAACTCGAACTCACTGAGCTTGCGCTCGAGCTTTTCCTCGACCTCCCTGCGGCTGGCCGTGAGGTCCGCCGCCTTGAGCAGCGAACCCGGCCGCACCGTGATCGGCTTTTCGCCCTTCAGCACCTTCTTCTGCAATGGCTTTGGCCAGCCGCCCGGCGACTGGCCGAGGTCGCCGCGCAACATCGACACCACAGAATCCGGGAAGGCGATGTCCCGCGCCGGATTCTCGACGTCGGCGACGGTCAGGTCCTGGCTGACCATCATCAGCGCCATGTCGCCGACGACCTTGGACGACGGCGTCACCTTGACGATATCGCCGAACATCAGATTGACGTCGTGATAGGTCTGCGCCACTTCGTGCCAGCGCGTCTCCAGCCCAAGCGAGCGCGCCTGTTCCTTGAGGTTGGTGAACTGCCCGCCAGGCATTTCGTGCAGATAGACCTCCGATGCTGGCCCCTTCAGGTCGCTTTCGAAGGCGGCGTACTGGTTGCGCACCGCCTCCCAGTAGAACGAGATATTCCTGATCCATTGCGGGTCGAGGCCCGGATCGCGCTCGGTGCCCTTCAGCGCCTCGACGATCGAACCCAGGCATGGCTGCGAGGTGTTGCCAGATAGCGAATCCATCGCCGCGTCGATGCCGTCGACACCGCTCTCCACCGCTGCCAGCACGGTGGCCGCCGACAGGCCGGATGTGTCGTGCGTGTGGAAGTGGATCGGCAGGTCTGTCGCCTCGCGCAGTGCCTTGAACAGCACGCGGGCAGCACTCGGCTTTAGAAGCCCCGCCATGTCCTTGACGGCAATGATATGGGCGCCCGCCGCCTGCAATTCGCTGGCCAGGCCGACATAGTATTTCAGATCGTATTTCGCCCGCGCCGGATCGAGTATGTCGCCGGTATAGCAGATCGCCGCTTCGATCAGCTTGCCCTCGGCGCCGACCGCATCCATGGCCACACGCATGTTCTCGACCCAGTTCAGGCAGTCGAAGACGCGGAACAGGTCGATGCCGCCAGCAGCGGCCTGGTGGACGAAATGCTGGACGACATTGTCGGGATAGTTAGTATAGCCAACGCCGTTGGCGCCACGCAGAAGCATCTGCAGCAGAAGATTGGGTGCTGCCTCGCGCACCAGCGACAGCCGCTCCCATGGATCTTCGGTGAGGAAGCGCATGGCGACGTCGAATGTTGCGCCGCCCCAGCATTCGAGTGACAAAAGCTGCGGCAGAGCGCGCGCATAGGTGCCGGCGATGCCGGCGATGTCATAGGTGCGCACACGCGTCGCGAGCAAGGATTGATGCCCGTCGCGCATTGTCGTGTCGGTGACCAGCACCTCTTTTTGCTCGCGCATCCACGCCGCGAATTTCTCCGGCCCGAGCACGTCGAGCTTCTGCTTGCTGCCGTCAGGCACATTGCCGTTGAGATATGGCACCACCGGTGGCGCCGCATCTGCTTTTGGCTGCGGCCGGCCGCGCGTCTCGGGATGGCCATTGACCGAAACGTCGGCAAGATAGTTGAGCAGCTTGGTCGCGCGGTCCTGCCGCTTCACGCTGGCGAACAGTTCCGGCGTCGTGTCGATGAACTTGGTGGTGTAGGAATTGTCGGCGAAGCTCCGGTGATTGATGATCGCCTCGAGAAAGGTGAGATTGGTCGCCACGCCCCGGATTCGGAATTCGCGCAACGCCCGGTTCATGCGGGCGATGGTCTCGGCCGGCGTCGGCGCCCACGCCGTCACCTTTTCCAGCAATGGATCGTAGAAGCGGGTGATGACCGCGCCCGAATAGGCGGTGCCCCCATCAAGGCGGATGCCGAAGCCGGTGGCGCCGCGATAGGCGGTGATGCGGCCATAGTCGGGGATGAAATTATGCTCGGGGTCTTCAGTGGTGATGCGGCACTGCAGCGCGTGCCCGTTGAGCCTGATGTCCTTCTGCGTCGGCACGCCCGATTCCGCCGTGCCGATGGCAAAGCCGTCGAGTATGTGGATCTGTGCTTTGACGATGTCGATGCCGGTCACTTGTTCGGTGACGGTGTGCTCGACCTGGATGCGCGGATTGACCTCGATGAAATAGAATTTTCCGGTATCGGCATCCTGCAGGAACTCGACCGTGCCGGCGCCGATATAGCTGGTTTCGCGCGCGATCCTCAGCGCATAGGCGCAAAGCTCCTCGCGCTGCGACATTTCGAGATAGGGAGCCGGCGCCCGCTCGACCACTTTCTGGTTGCGGCGCTGGATCGAACAATCGCGCTCGAACAGATGCACCGCATTGCCATGCGTGTCGCCCAGCACCTGCACCTCGACATGGCGGGCGCGCTCGATCAGCTTCTCGAGATAGACCTCGTCCTTGCCGAAAGCCGCCTTCGCCTCACGCTTGCCTTCCATCACCTCGCGGGCGAGATCGGCCTCGGAGCGGATGGCGCGCATGCCGCGGCCGCCGCCGCCCCAGGACGCCTTGAGCATCACCGGGTAGCCGATCGTCCTGGCGAGTTCCTTCACCGCCGCCATGTCGTCCGGCAAGGGATCGGTGGCGGGAATTACCGGCACACCGACTTCGATTGCGAGATTGCGGGCGGCGACCTTGTTGCCCAGCCTGCGCATCGTATCCGGCTTTGGCCCGATGAAGATGATGCCGGCCGTGGCGCAGGCCTCGGCGAATTCCGGGCTCTCCGACAGCAGGCCGTAGCCTGGATGGATGGCATCGGCGCCCGAAAGCCTGGCGACGCGGATAACCTCCTCGATCGACAGATAGCTTTCGATCGGCCCCATATCCCTGGTCAGGTGCGGCCCGCGCCCGACCTGGTAGCTTTCGTCGGCCTTGAAGCGATGCAGGGAGTATTTGTCTTCCTCCGCCCAGATCGCCACGGTTTTGAGGCCGAGTTCATTAGCCGCGCGGAAGACGCGGATGGCAATTTCGGAGCGGTTGGCGACAAGGATCTTCGAGATTGCCAAGGACAGGGCTCCGGACACGGGGAAGGGAACTGCCGGACATGATTAGCGCGAAAATGCTGCAGTGCAAACAAAATCGGGCAGCGGCTAAACCGATTTAAATCAACTCGATACCGTCAAAACGGAAATGCCCGGCGCAAGCGCCGGGCATCTCCAAAATTATCGTCGTCGACAGGCTTACATCTTCTGGATGTAGGTGTACTTGCCGTCGTCGCCCTTCTTCCACTCGTACATGACGTAGCCGGGCAACGTCGGATCGCCCTTCGCGTCATAGGAGAGGTCGCCCAGAACGGTCTTGAACGGACCCTTCTCATGCAGCGCCTTGGCAACTTCCTGCGGGTCGTTCGACTTGGCAACGGTGGCTGCTTCGGCGATCGCCTGCATGGCGGCGTAGGAGTAAAGCGTGTAGGCCTCCGGTTCGAAGCCCTGCGCGCGGAACTTCTCGACGAGTTCCTTGTTCGTCGGGATCAGACGCGGATCCGGGCCGAACGTGTTCAGCGTGCCCGCAACTGCGTCGCCAGCGATCGAGGCCAGCTCGTTCGACACGATGCCGTCGCCGGAAACCAGCGTCGCCTTGAGGCCCTGGTCAGCCGCCTGGCGGATGATCAGGCCGGCTTCGGTGTGCAGGCCACCCCAATAGATGATGGAAACGCCGGCTTCCTTCATCTTGGCGATCAGCGCCGAGAAGTCCTTGTCGCCGACATTGACGCCTTCGTACATGACTTCCGTCAGGCCGGCTGCGTTCATCGCCTTCTTGGTCTCATCGGCAAGGCCCTGGCCGTAGGTCGTCTTGTCGTGGATGACCGCGATCTTGGCATCCTTGAAGTTCGCCGCGAGATAGGCGCCGGCGATGCTGCCCTGCTGGTCGTCACGTCCGCAGGTGCGGAACGTGTTCCACATGCCGCGTTCGGTGAACTTCGGATTGGTCGCGGCCGGCGTGATCTCGAGGATGCCGTTTTCCGCGTAGACTTCCGACGCCGGGATCGAGACGCCCGAGTTGAAGTGGCCAACCACGAACTTGACGCCGTCGCCGACGAACTTGTTGGCGACCGAGATGCCCTGCTTCGGATCGGAGACGTCGTCGCCGACCGAGAGCTTGATCTGCTCGCCATTGATGCCACCGGCCGCATTGATGTCGGCGACGGCCTGTTCGGCACCCTTCTGCAGCTGCGCGCCGAAGGCGGCATTCGGACCGGTGATCGGACCGGCGACGCCAACCAGGACGTCAGCCCACGCGCTGCCGCTGAACGCGATCAGCGCGGTCAGGGCGACGGCGGACAAAAGTGATTTTTTCATGTAAAACGCTCCCATTTACGGAGTGGGCGTTGGATGATGCTTTCATGCGATGCCCACTTTTACTCGCAGAAAACGTACTTTGCCGATTTTCAGGCACTTGTCACGCCGATTCATCCCCGAAACGGCGTTAATCATGAACGTCAACCTTTCGGCTTCCAGCTCAAAACCGATGCTCTTTCATAGAGCCAATTATACTGTGTCACCATCTGGTTTGTGCGCGTGTATTGATAGCCGATGAAGCCCAATATCATCAGTACGATCGTATCCACGATATAGTAATGCAGCGAGAACATCGTGCCGCCGAACAGCGCGTGATGAATGAACCTTACGCCAATGCCAAGGCCGAGCATGTAGGCGAACAATTGGAGGAAGCTGCGCCATGTCTGGGCGCTGGCCTTGCCGGTCATCCATGCCGCCCAGCCGCCGAGCAGGCAGGTGACGAAGAAGAACTGCCAGATCGAGGGTTCCTCGTAGAGAATGCCCTGCATGATGAAGTCTCCTGAACTCAGTGGTGGCCGCCTTCGAGATAGGCGGCGCGCACTTCCGGATTGGCGAGCAGCTCCTTGCCGGTGCCGCTCATCGTCACATTGCCGTTGACCATGACATAGCCGCGCGTCGCGAGCTTCAGCGCGCCGAAGGCGTTCTGCTCGACCAGGAACACTGTCAGCCCTTGGGTCCGGTTCAACTCGCGGATGGCGTCGAAGATCTGCTTCACGATCAGCGGCGCCAGGCCGAGCGACGGCTCGTCGAGCAGGAGCAGCTTCGGCCGTGCCATCAGCGCACGCCCGATCGACAGCATCTGCTGTTCGCCGCCCGACAGGGTGCCGCCGCGCTGGGCGATGCGTTCCTTCAGGCGCGGAAACAGCGTGAACACCTTCTCGACGTCCTCGTCGTAATGCTTGAGGCCGTCGAGGCTGGCGCCCATCTGCAGGTTTTCCATCACCGTCATGCGCGGGAAGATGCGCCGGCCCTCCGGCGACTGGGCGATCCGCATGCGCGCGATCTCATGCGTTGGCATCTGGGTAATATCGGTGCCGGCGAAGGTGATCGTGCCCGCCCGGGCCCGCGGAGCACCAAAAATGGTCATCATCAGCGTCGACTTGCCGGCGCCGTTGGCGCCGATCAGCGCCACGATCTCGCCCTGCCTGACGGTGACGTCGACACCGTTCAGCGCCCTGATGTTGCCGTAGTAGGTCTGGACGCCTTTGATATCGAGCAGCGTTGTGCCGGCCATCACTTGCGCCCTCCGCGCTTGCCCGCAGGTGCGGCAGCAGTCTTGCCGGCAACTGTTTTCGCAGTTTTCCCGGAAGCGTGGCTCGTTTCCACTTTCCCGGCGTCGACGCGGCGCGAAAATTCCGTCTCCTTGCCGGCGGCGAGAAGCTTGGCCTGACCAACCCAGTCCTCACGGGCGATGCGTCCGTCGAAGGCGAGATAGGCCTCGACGGCCGCGACGTCGGCTTTCTTCCATGCCGCGATCTGGTCGAAATGGAAGATGCCGTGCTGGTTAAGCTTCTTCTCGTTGACCGTGCCGATGCCCTTGATGCGGGTCAGATTGTCGGCCTCGCCGCCACGTGGCGCTGTGAGCCGGTTCGAAACGCCCGCGACCTTCGACTTGGCCGGCGCCTTAGCCGTGGAGGGTTTCGCGGTCGGCTTAGCTGCAGCGGGTTCCGCCTTGGCCGGGGGAGCGGCGGCTTGCGCTGCTGCCTTGCTTGCCGCGGCACTCGACTTTGCATCGAACTGCCCGGCTTTCGAGGCGCCTTTCGACACGGTCACGCGCTCGCCCTCGCTGTGGCCGATCGTATCGGTCACCGGTCCGGCGAGATACGAAGACGATGTGCCTGGGCCGTGCGCGGAATCGGGACCGGTGTCCAATTGCTCGATGACGTCCTCGTCGCCGACTTCGGTCAGTACCGTCTCGACTTCCTCGTCTTCGACGCCGAGATAGGCAGCGATGACGCGCGGGTCCGTGCGTACCGAATGCGGGCTGCCGTCCGATATCTTGCGCCCGTATTCGAGCACCACGACGTGGTCGGAAATCTGCATGACCACCGCCATGTCGTGCTCGATCAGCAGGATCGAGGTGCCGGTGTTGTCTTTGATGTCCATCAGCAGCGCGTTGAGCGCCATTGATTCTTTCGGATTGAGGCCGGCAGCCGGCTCGTCGAGGCAGAGCAACTCCGGACCCGTGCACATCGCCCGCGCGATCTCGAGGCGTCGTTGCGCGCCATAGGGCAGGTCGCCGGCCGGGTCGTCGGCACGGTCGACGAGATCGGCCTTCTCCAGCCAGTGCCTGGCCAGTTCGACCGACTCGGCCGATGCCTTCCGGTAGCCGCTGAAGCCGAACAGGCCGAGCACGGTGTAGCCGGACGCCTTCATCAGCTTGTTGTGCTGGGCTACCAGCAGGTTCTCGAGCAGCGTCATGCCCGAGAACAGGCGGATGTTCTGAAAGGTGCGCGCCACCTTGGCGCGTGCCGGGATTTCATGGTTCGGCAGGCGTTCGAGCAGATAGCTCGAGCCGTCGCGCCTATTGAGCGTGAGCATGCCTTCCGACGGTTTGTAGAAACCGGTGATGCAATTGAACACCGTGGTCTTGCCGGCGCCGTTCGGTCCGATCAGCGCGGTGATCTCGCCGCGCTTGGCCTGGAAGGAGAGATCGCCGATGGCGACCAGACCGCCGAATTTCATCGACAGATGGTCGACCTGCAGGATGGCATCGTTCATGGGAGATGGGTTCGTATCACTCATCAGCCGTGGCCTTCCTTGGTGAAGGAGCCGGATACGGCCTTGCTCTTCTTGAGGAAGGCTGTCGGTTCACGGCTGCCGACGAAGCCGCGCGGCTTCCACAGCATGACGATGACCATGGCCATGCCGAATAAAAGCATGCGGTAGAGTTCCGGGGTGAAGTCGGGGCCGAAGACCTGCTTCAGGAAATCGAGTTCGCGCAGCACCTCCGTGCCGCCGATCATCACCATGGCGGCGACGGCGATGCCAACCAGCGAACCCATGCCGCCAAGCACGACCATAGCCAGAATGATGGCCGACTCCAGGAAGATGAAGGATTCGGGGCTGACGAAACCTTGCCGTGCCGCGAAGAACGAGCCGGCGAAGCCGCCGAACATGGCGCCGGTGGCAAAGGCAGTGAGCTTGGTGGTGGTGGTGTTGATGCCGAGCGAGCGGCAGGCGATCTCATCCTCGCGCAGCGCTTCCCAGGCGCGGCCGACAGGCATGCGCCTTAGCCTTATCGTGACGAAGGCGGTGAGCAGGCAGAGCCCCAGGATCAGATAGTAGAGGAATATCTTGTAGTAGGCGCTCGATGTGGCGATATCCAACACCTTGGCGATATAATTCGGATCCGAAACGTTGAACGTCATCAGGCCGAAAAAGGTGACCTTGGGGATGCCGGAGATGCCGGCCGAGCCGTTCGTAACCTCGCGCCAATTGATCAGCACGAGACGAATGATCTCGCCGAAGGCAAGCGTCACGATCGCCAGATAATCGCCGCGCAGACGCAGCACCGGAAACCCGAGCAATACCCCCCAGAAGGCGGCCATGGCGCCGGCGGCGGGCAGCAGGATCCAGAACGACAGGCCAAAATGCGTGCCGAGCAGCGCATAGGCATAGGCGCCGACCGCGTAGAAGGCGACGTAGCCGAGATCGAGCAGGCCGGCGAGGCCGACGACGATGTTCAGCCCCCAGGCCAGCATCACATAGATCAGGATCTGGATGCCGAAATTGTCGACCCATTTCAGTGAACCCTGGAACCCGCCGGCCATCGACCCTGCGTACACGGCAAGCACCGCCACGACGATGATCGGGTAGAGCGCCAGTGCGGTTATGCCCAACGCCGAGAAATGGGCGAGGATGAAGGTGCGGAAATAGAACAGCACCGAGGCCAGCGCATAGATGATCGCCAGCGCCCGCGCGAAGCGCGCATAACCGGCGAGACCCGGCCCCAGCAAACCATCGAGCGAGCCGGCCAGCAGCGCCAGCACAGCCACTACGACGACGGCAGCAATGAAATACGGCAACCGGAAGAACCGCGTCGCCACGCTTTCCGGCAACAGCCCGGTGGCGATGTCGGCAATCTTCTGGTTGGCCAGGAAGGGCTGGCCGTAGGCAACGTAGAGAAAGCGGCCGAGCATGGTGGCGATCACCACGGCGGCGAGCAGGCCCCAGCGCTGTACGAGGATCAGCTCGTTGGAGATGTTCTGATCGGTCCGCAGGCCGATGAACAGCACGAACAGGCCGAGCGCGATGGCACCAGCATAAAGCGCCTCGCGCGTGGCGCGTTGCACTGGGGTGGCGACGACGCCGCGCTCCGGAGATACAGTGACCGCCATGACCTCAGACCTTTTCGACTTCTGGCCGGCCCAATATGCCGGAAGGCAGGAAGATCAGGACGATCGCCAGGATGGAGAAGGCGGCGACGTCCTTGTAGTCGATCGAGAAATAAGCCGACCACATGCTTTCGATGAAGCCGATCATCAGCCCGCCGAGCACGGCGCCGGGCAGCGAGCCGATGCCGCCGAGCACCGCCGCGGTGAACGCCTTCACGCCGGGCGTGAAACCGTCGGAGAAGGCGATGACGCCGTAATACATCAGGAACAGCGTGCCGGCGACGGCAGCAAGGGCCGCACCCATGACGAAGGTGATCGAGATGGTGCGGTCGACGTCGATGCCAAGCAACGCCGCCATCTTGCGGTCCTGCTCGCATGCCCTTTGCGCCCGGCCCAGTGAGGTCTTGTTGACCAAATACCAGAACAGCGCCAGCAGCAGCGCGGTGACGATGACGATGATGATCTGCTTCAGCGATACGCTGATGCCCTCGATGTTGTAGACCGTGGACACCATCGGCGGGATCGGCTTGTTGCGCGGCCCTTGCGTCACCTGGACGAAGTTCGACAGGGCGATCGACATGCCGATCGCGGTGATCAGCGGGGCCAGCCGGAACGAACCGCGCAAAGGCCGGTAGGCCACCTTCTCGATCGTCCAATTATACAGGCTGGTCAGCAGCATCGCGACGATCATCATGATCAGCAGCGCGATCACCACCGGCAAGGAATAGAACAATGCGCCGAGAATGAGGAAAACGATGAGGGCGGTGAATGCCCCGACCATGAAGATGTCGCCATGGGCAAAATTGATCATGCCGATGATGCCGTAGACCATCGTATAGCCGATCGCTATCAGCCCATAGATCGATCCCAGCGTCAGCCCATTGATAAGCTGCTGGACAAAATACTGCATGCTGTCGTGGCTCCCCTGGAATGTCGCCCATGCAGACGCATTCCTTTTCGTATTTCCCCTAGTCGTAAAGTTTCGAGCCCGGATTGCAACGTGATTTTTCGATGGCTATGCGTGTTTTCGCCGCACGCCGTCCGATTGCCCGTTTTATTCCCGTCCGGCCCCTGGACCATCGCGGACCCTACCATTGGCCTAACGCAATGTCTTTGACGATTCAACCGCACCATGCGCCTCGTTTCGAAGAAATCGCCGTCAAAATAAGTTGATGAGCGGGATCGTTGCGTCGTTGATCGCAATCCGTTTACGCTCTCTTTCTTCCCCTGCGTCAGCGTTTTTTCTATTTGACGACGAAGCCGTGCGCGAACGGGTCGCGGTCGTCGATGAAGATCGTGTTCAATCCGGTCATCCGTGCCCAGCCGCCGATCGACGGAATGATCGCCGGCTTGCCGGCGACGGTGACCTCTTTTTCCACCCTGCCCTTGAACAGCGAGCCGATGATCGATTCATGGACGAAGTCGTCGCCAACCCCAAGCTTGCCCTTGGCGTGAAGCTGCGCCATCCGCGCCGAGGTGCCGGTGCCGCAGGGCGAGCGGTCGATCGCCTTGTCGCCGTAGAAGACGGCGTTGCGGGCATCGGCTTGCGGGTTGGTCGGCGCACCGGTCCACAATATGTGCGACAGCTTGTCGATGCCGGGATTCTCCGGGTGGACGAAGGAATATTTCTCGTTGAGCCGCTGCCGCACCACCGGGCTCCAGGCGATCAGCTCGCCCGCCGAATGGTCGGCCATGTCGCGATAGTTCGTTTGCGGTTCGACGATGGCGTAGAAATTGCCGCCATAGGCGACATCGACGCTGATCTCGCCGAGCCCGGGGCATTCGACCGTCAGTCCCTCGGCATAGAGGAAGGACGGCACATTGGTGATGCGCACCTCCTCGACATAGTCGCCGACCTGCTTGTACTCGGCGACGACCAGGCCCGCCGGCGTATCCAGCCTGAGCACGCCCGGCGTCTTCGGCTTGATCAGCCCATGTTCGACGGCAAAGGTCACAGTGCCGATTGTGCCGTGGCCGCACATCGGCAGACAGCCGGAGGTTTCGATGAACAGGATGGCGATGTCGCAATCCTCGCGCGTCGGCGGATAGAGGATCGAGCCGGACATCACGTCATGGCCGCGCGGCTCGAACATCAGCCCGGTGCGGATCCAGTCATATTCGGCCAGGAAATGCGCTCGCCGCTCCATCATCGTCGAGCCGTTGAGCAGCGGTCCGCCGCCGGCGACCAGCCGCACCGGATTGCCGCAGGTGTGGCCGTCTATGCAGAAGAAGGAATTCTTGGCCATGCCGGCTCCCAACTGAATGTCTTCGATCTCAAAACCGTTGCGGACTGAACGGACCGAGATCGAGCGATGGACCCTGCCCGAGAACGAGCTCACGGATCAAGCGTCCGGTCGCCGCGGCCTGGGTCAGGCCGAGATGACCATGGCCGAAGCCATACACCACCGACGGCGTTTTTTGCGACCGCCCGATCACCGACAACGAATCCGGCAGCGACGGCCGGAACCCCATCCATTCGCGGCCATTGGCCGGATCCAGCCCTGGCAGGAATTTTTGCGCCTTTTCGAGCAGTGCTTTCGAGCGCGCATAATTGGGCGGCCTTTCGAGGCCGCCGAGCTCGACCGCGCCACCGACGCGAAGGCCGGTCTCGAGCGGCGTGATGACAAAGCCATGCCCGGAGAAGATCAATTGCCGCTTTACGTCGAACGCAGTCTTCGGCAGCGTCGTGTTGTAGCCACGCTCGGTCTCCAGCGGGATGCCGTCGCCGAGATGTCTTGCCAGCAGATGCGACCAGGCCCCGGCAGCGATGACGACATGCTTTGCCCGACGCGTCGTACCGTCGGCCATGGTCAGGATCGCGTCGCCCTGTCCCGCCTCGATACGCTCGATCCGGGCCTTTTCGAACCCCGCGCCCAACCTCTCGGCATAGGCCCATAAGGCCTTTCCAAGCAGCTTGGGGTCGGCGACGGTCTTCCACCCCGGCACGAACGTGCCCCTGGCGAAGCGCGGCGACAGGCCGGGCTGCAAGGCGGCGAGAGCGCTGCCTTCGACATGGTTGAAGCCGATGCCGAAGCGCTGCCTTGCCGCCCAGCCGGGCAGCGACGCCTTGAACTCGGCCTCGCTTTCGTAGAGTTCGAGCGAGCCGTCCTCGTGCAGCATCGGCCGTGTGCCGGAACGGTCGAGCAAGCCCATCCATTCCGCCTCGGCGAGCTTCATCATCCCAGCCTGCGCGGCAAGGCCGGCTTCATAGCGGTCGCTTCGGCCGGCCCGCCAGAAGCGGACCAGCCAGGGCAACAGCTTCGGCAGATAGGCGGGCGGAATGCTGAGCGGGCCTAGCGGGTCGGCGAGCCATTTCGGCAACTGCCTGATCATGCCCTTGTGAGCCAGCGGCAGCACATCGGAGAACGCCAAGGCAGCGGCATTGCCGGAGCTGGTTTCCTCGCAGATCCCCGTCCGATCGAAAATCGTGACGTTTCGCCCCGCCTCGGCCAGAAAGCCGGCGGCGCAGATGCCGATAATGCCGCCACCAATGATGGCAACATCGAGCGTAGCATTATCATTCATTGCCATGCGCCGCGCTGCACATCTGCAAATACCCTCGAAGGGACTGGATCAGAATGCCGGCAGCTCTGGCCGCACCGCCAGCGCGTCCCTGACGGTCTTTTCGACAGCCTTGCGCCGCTCGCCCGCCAACGGCTGACGCGGCATGCGCACCCGGTCATTGGTATCGATGGCGAAGACCTCCGCGAGCTTGATGTTCTGCACCAGATAGGTCGAGACGTCGAGGTCGAGCAGCGGCCGGAACCAGCGGTAGATTTTCAACGCCTCCTCGCGGCGGCCCTGTCTCATCAATTGATAGATGGCGACTGTCTCGCGCGGGAACGCGGTGACCAGGCCCGCCACCCAGCCAATGGCGCCGACCGACAGCGCCTCGAAGGCAAGATTGTCGACGCCGGTGAACAGGTCATAGCGGTCGCCGAGGCGGTTGATGATCTCGGTCGAGCGGCGGATGTCGTCGGAGGACTCCTTGATGGCAACGAAGCGCTGGTCCTTCGCCAGTTCCTCCATCTGGTCGACAGTGACGTCGACGCGGTAGGCAAGCCGGTTGGAATAGATCATCACCGGCAGGTCGCCGGCCGCGGCGACGGCGCTGAGTGCCGCGACCGTCTCCTCGGTATTGGTATGGTAGATCGGGCTCGGCACCACCATCAAACCGTTGGCGCCTTCTTTTGCGGCGCGGCGCGCGATCGTCGCCGCCTCGCGTGTGCCGGCTTCGTTGACCGTCAACAGCACCGGTTTGTTGCCGGCGATCTTCTGCGCGGTCTTCAGCACCTCGATCTTTTCGTCATGCGACAGCATCGGTCCTTCGCCAAGCGAGCCACAGACGATGATGCCGTCGCAGCCGGCCTCCATCTGCAGCGCAAAGCAGCGCTCCATCTCGGCATGGTCGAGGCGATCATCCTCGGTGAATTTGGTCGTAACGGCGGGGAAAACTCCGGCCCACATGTCGGTCGCTCCATCTGATATATCAGTCGTATATTTCTTAAGACGCCGGCTGTCAACGTTGAATCTGATATGATATATCAAAAATATATCAGGAGACGCCGCATTGGTATATGACAACCCAGGCTCCGAGCCGGCGACTGCGAAGGCCTACCGCAGGCTCGAGCATATGATCGTGACGCTCGAATTGGCGCCCGCGAGCTTCATCACCGAGGGGGCGCTGATCGACAGGCTCGGCCTCGGCCGCACCCCGGTGCGCGAAGCGATCCAGCGGCTGGCCTGGGAGGGGCTGCTCGAGGTCCGGCCGCGTGCCGGCATTGCCATTGCCCCGCTTCACCCTGGCGACTGGCTGCGCGTCCTCGACGCCCGCCGCGGCGTCGAGGTCGTGCTTGCCCGCTCGGCCGCCCGCTTCGTCACCCGCGAGGCCGCCGACCTGTTTCATGACGCAGCGCTGGCCATGCAAAAGGCCGTGATTTCGGAAAATGTTCTTTGCTTCATCCAAGCCGACAAGGCGCTTGATGAGGCGCTGGCGCTGGCTGCAGACAACCCGTTCGCGGCGCGCCTGGCGGCGCCCTTGCAAACCCACAGCCGCCGCTTCTGGTTCCGCTACAAGGCCGATACCGGCTTGGCCGAATCCGCCGAGCACCATGTCGCATTGATCCGCTCGATCCTCGCCGGCGACGAAGAGGCCGCGGCCAAGGACGCCAAGCGGCTGATGGCGTTGCTGCGCGGCCACGCTGAGGCAGCTGCTACGCGCTGACGCCGCCCGCTCCCTCATGAGTTTTGGCCGGGCAGGGCGTCCACGCTTTCCCAATTTTCGCCGGCTGCGACAATGCAGCTTCTGCCGGCGACGTCGGTCACGATGACCGTCCAGCTTCCGCTATCGGCGACAAAAACTTCCATGACCGCCTCCTGACCGATCAGTCCGAGAGCAAACTGTCTTTCCTGGAAATTCTCGGCCAGGTGGGCGACGAGGTCGCCATGTTCAACGCAGTATTGATATTGGGCGCTTGCGGCATTCGTACCCACCGCGAATAAGCCAGCAAAAGCTACGGTCTTCACCCATCCTAACAGCGATTTGCGTGCCATAGGGCACCTCCTTTGCCATCACGATCCGGCAAAGGGAGGTGATTGACGGCCTCATTTTGCCGGAGCGATCCAGGCCGGTTCCGACGTCATCATCGCGTCGCTCCTTTCCGTGTTCCGGTCTGCCGCCAGCGGGAACGATTCTGGATGTTCTCGCTATGTTCCATATATGGTATCGCTAACGAAAAATAGCAAGCCGTGCGCGCCTCAAGTGGGCGCGGGGAGATCCGTTTCAAGGTCGCCGAGAACAGGGCCGCAGCCCGGCTGTCGTGCCGAGGCTGCGGCCAGGTGAATAGGAAAGGCCTACTTCAGGTACCGGGCAGCGCCGCTATCGTCATCGCGCTCTCCCAGCCTTCGCCGACTGAAATCACGCAGCTTTGACCTTTTGTATCGCTGGCGAGGATGGTCCAGGTGCCCTTGTCGGAAACGAAGACTTCAAGCACCACATTCGGATTGACGACGCCAACCGCGCTCGGGTTTTCATGAAACTTCTCGCCGAGCGCCTTGACCATATCGGCGCGTGCCGCGCATTGCTCGGCAGCCATTGCCGGGATGGCGGAAAGCGCCGCCGTTGCCGCGCAAGCTATGATCGCCATGAGACGTGTCATCTGACATCTCCTTTGCGCCGGACGATATCCCCCGGAGCCGTCACCAGCGCCGTTGGTTGATCTGCCAGCTCCTCCTTCGCGGCAGGACTGCAACCTAAGAGGATTGCTGCCTTCTTGGTTCCATCACATTCGTGTTCATGCCGATGAAGACGGCGACAAAAAAGGCACGGGCTCCAAGCCCGGGCCTTTTCTTGCTTTCTGCGATTTGGATCAGTTCATCGTCGGGATGACGAACTCGGCGCCGTCCTTCACACCGGCCCGCGCGCCCGCAGCCGAAGCGAGGACGCGCAGACAGGAAACCGTCCGGCTAATTCATCGTCGGGATGACGAACTCGGCGCCGTCCTTCACGCCGGACGGCCAGCGCGACGTCACAGTCTTGGTCTTGGTGTAGAAGCGGAACGCGTCCGGCCCGTGCTGGTTGAGGTCGCCGAACGAGGACGCCTTCCAGCCGCCAAACGTATAGTAGGCGATCGGCACCGGGATCGGCACGTTGATGCCGACCATGCCGACCTGGACTCGTGAGGCGAAGTCCCGCGCCGCATCGCCGTCGCGGGTGAAGATGGCGACGCCATTGCCCATCTCGTGCTCGTTGGCAAGCTTGATGGCGTTTTCGTAAGTCGGCGCGCGCACCACCGACAGCACCGGCCCAAAGATCTCTTCCTTGTAAATGCGCATGTCGGCAGTCACGTTGTCGAACAGGCAGCCGCCCATATAGTAGCCGTTCTCGTAGCCCTGCATGGAAAAGCCGCGGCCATCGACCACCAGCTTGGCGCCTTCCTTGACGCCGGTGTCGACATAGGATTTGACCCGCTCCAGCGCCTGCGCCGTGACCAGAGGGCCGAAATCGGCGGAAGAATCCGTCGACGGACCGACCTTCAGGCTCTCGACGCGCGGCACCAGTTTTTCCATTAGCCGGTTGGCGGTGTCGTTGCCGACCGGGACGGCCACCGAGATCGCCATGCAGCGCTCGCCGGCCGAGCCGTAGCCGGCGCCGATCAGCGCGTCGACGGTCTGGTCCATGTCGGCATCGGGCATGATGATCATGTGGTTCTTGGCGCCGCCGAAGCACTGCACGCGCTTGCCGGCCGCGCAGCCGCGCGAATAGATGTACTGGGCGATCGGTGTCGAGCCGACGAAACCGATAGCCTTGATGTCGGGATCGTCGAGGATGGCGTCGACCACTTCCTTGTCGCCGTTGACGACATTGAGGATGCCCGCCGGCAGGCCGGCCTCGATGAACAGTTCGGCAATCCGCATCGGCACGCCCGGATCGCGCTCCGACGGCTTGAGGATGTAGGCATTGCCGCAGGCGATGGCCGGCGCGATCTTCCATAACGGGATCATCGCTGGAAAATTGAACGGCGTGATGCCGGCGACGACGCCGAGCGGCTGGCGCATCGAATAGACGTCGATGCCGGGGCCGGCGCCATCGGTGAACTCGCCCTTCATCATATGCGGCGCACCGATGCAGACCTCGACCACTTCGAGGCCACGCTGGATGTCGCCCTTGGCGTCGGCGATGGTCTTGCCGTGTTCGCGCGCCAACATCTCGGCCAGCGCGTCATACTCCTTGGCGACCAGCTCGAGGAACCGCATCAGGACGCGTACGCGCCGCTGAGGATTGGTCGCCGCCCAGCCGGGCTGTGCCGCCTTGGCGTTTTCGACCGCTGCGCGCAATTCCGCCTGCGAAGCCAACGCCACCGTGCCACGCACCGTGCCGTCCATCGGCTGCATGACGTCCTGCTTGCGGCCGCTGGTCCCGGCGACACGCTTGCCGCCAATGAAATGACCGTATTCGATCATGGTTTCTCTCCTTGGTTCGTGATGAGGCATTGTCCGCCTTTGCGGGAGCGATGGCAACGCGAGTGAAAACGCAACCGTTGTGCAGAAAATAGATAGCGGCGCGCGATTGTGCATCAAATGGCGCAAATGGTAGGGAGTGTACTCCTATCGCTTGGATTGCTGAGTTGAGTTTCTTCACACCCCCCTCTGTCCTGCCGGACATCTCCCCCGCAAGGGGGGAGATTGGCGACTTCGGCCTTACCGCCCTTTTTGCGACGTTGGAGATTGGCGAAAGCCGACCGGACATCCGATCTCCCCCCTTGCGGGGGAGATGGCCGGCAGGCCAGAGGGGGGTGGGCGGGAACACGGCGCTCTCTATCGAAACGGACCATCCCCATGAACTGGGATGACGTTCGCATCTTCCTTGCCGTGGCGCGCGCCGGCCAGATCCTCGGCGCCGCCAGGCGGTTGGAGCTCAATCACGCGACCGTCTCGCGCCGCATTGCCGCCCTCGAGGATGCATTCAGGACAAAACTGTTTCGCCGGCTTACCACCGGCAGCGAGCTGACGCCGGCAGGCGAACGTTTCCTCGAAATCGCCGAACGCATGGAGGGCGACATGATCGCCGCGCGCTCGACCGTTTCAGGCGAAGGCGACGACGTTTCGGGCACCGTGCGCATCGGCGCGCCGGACGGTTTTGGCGTCGCCTTCCTGGCCAGGCGCCTCGGCGCGCTGACCGCTCTGCACCGCGAGCTCACCATCCAGCTGGTGCCGGTACCGCGCTCCTTCTCTTTGTCCCGGCGCGAGGCCGACATTGCCATCACCGTCGAACGGCCGACGGAAGGCCGGCTGGTGGCGGGAAAGCTGGTCGACTACACGCTCGGCCTGTTCGCGTCGCGGGCCTACGCCGACACGCATGGCCTGCCCGGAAGCGCCGCCGAGCTGGGCCAGCACACGCTGATCGGCTACGTGCCGGACCTGATCGTCAGTCCCTCGCTCGACTACGCGGCCGAATTCAGCGCCGACTGGCGCACCAGCTTCGCCATTTCCTCGGCGCTCGGCCAGGCCGAAGCGGTGCGTTCCGGCGCCGGCATCGGCATACTGCACACCTTCGTTGCCCACTCGATGCCGGAGTTGGTGCCTCTCGATATCGTCGCACCCATCCGCCGCGCCTACTGGCTGGTCTATCATGAATCGGTCAGGCCGCTGCGCCGCGTTCAGATCGTCGCGAGCTTCATCACCAAGGCCGTCGAACGGGATCGGGGATTGTTCGCGTGAGATCTATCGGCCGCTGGCTGTCTTAGCTGCTGGGGGTCTTACTTGGCATATCGTCCCGGCCCGAGATCGCCGACGTCGATGTCTGGCACCCGGCTGGAGATGATGTCGGCCAGAACCTTGGCCGAGCCGCAGGCCATGGTCCAGCCGAGCGTGCCGTGGCCGGTGTTGAGATAGAGATTGGAGAAATCGGTGCGCCCGATCAGCGGCGGCCCGTCCGGCGTCATCGGCCGCAGCCCGCACCAGAAGGTGGCCGACCGCATGTCGCCGCCGCCGGCGAAAAGGTCGCCGACCGAATGTTCGAGCGTGCGGCGCCGCGATTCGTGCAGCCGCATGTCGAAGCCGGAGATTTCCGCCGTGCCGCCGACCCGGATACGGTCGCCGAGGCGGGTGATCGCCACCTTGTAGCTCTCGTCCATCACCGTCGAGACCGGCGCGGCGGCGGCGTCCTTGATCGGCAGGGTGATCGAATAGCCCTTGACAGGGTAGACCGGGATGGGCCGCTTCAGCATGCGCATGAACCGCGCCGAATAGCTGCCCATCGCCATCACATAGGCGTCAGCGACCATCCAGCCCTTGCTGGTGCTGATGTTGGTGATGCGATCGCGCTTCTTGACGACGCGCCGTATCTCCGTGTCGTATTCGAAGGTGACGCCGCGTGCCGCGCAAAGCTCCGCAAGCCTGTCGGTGAACATCTTGCAGTCGCCGGTTTCGTCGCCGGGCAACCGCAGGCCACCGACGAATTTCTCGCGCACGCCAGCCAGCGCGGGCTCGGCAGCAATGCAGCCGTCGGGGTCGAGGACCTCATAAGGGACGCCATAGGTCTTCAGCACCTCGACGTCGCCGCCGACGCCATCGAGCTGCTTTTGCGTTCGGAAAAGCTGCAGCGTACCCTTGGCGCGCTCGTCATAGGCGATGCCGGTCGCCTCGCGCAGCGCCTTCAGCGTGTCGCGGCTGTATTCGGCCAGCGGCACCATGCGCGCCTTGTTCAGCGCGTAGCGTTCAGCCGTGCAATTGCGCAGCATCTTGACCAGCCATATCCACATATGCGGATCGAGCGCCGGCCGCACCACCAGCGGACCATGCTTCATCAACAGCCATTTGACGGCCTTCAGCGGAACGCCGGGCCCGGCCCAGGGCGAGGCATAGCCGGGCGAGATCTCGCCGGCATTGGCAAAGCTGGTTTCCAGCGCCGGGCCTTTCTGGCGGTCGATCACCGTCACCTGATGGCCGGCCTCGGCAAGAAAATAGGCGGTGGTGACCCCGATCACACCGCCGCCCAGCACGAAGATCTTCATCGCTTAGTTCTCCGCAACGGCGTCTCGTCAGGGTTCGGGTCCGGGATCATCGCCGCCTTCTGTCTGCCGGATTCTGCGGCGTCCGCCAAGTGCCGATGCTGAGGGAAACGACATGCGTGAGGACAACAAGCTTGCGTCCTAGCCATTCACATAGCGCCGGTGGAAGCGGTGGCCGAGGCTGGTCAAGACCTCATAGCCGATGGTGCCGGCCTGGCCGGCTACCTGGTCCACGGTCTGCGACGACGGCCCGATCAGTTCGACGAGGTCGCCGGCCTTCAGCTTGCCGGGCGGCAATGCGGAAATGTCGAGGATGATCGAATCCATCGAAACCCGGCCGATGAAGGGCAGCCGCACATTTTCGAACCAGGCAGCGGAAGCGGCGCGTCGATGCCAGCCATCGCCGTAGCCGAGCGAAATCGTCGCCGCGGCAAGCGGGGCCTTGGTGTGGAAAGTGTGGCCGTAGCCGACACCGGCGCCGGCCTCCAGCATCCGCGTCTGGATGACCTTGGCTTGCAATTGCACCACCGGCAGCATCGGGTTGTCCTTCGCCGGCGTCGGATTGATGCCATAGAGAGCGGCACCCGGACGAACGAGGTCGTAGTGATAGCGCTGCCCGAGAAAAATGCCTGATGAATTGGCAAGTGACGCCGGCGCTCCCGGCAGCATCCGGCGCAGCCGTTCGAATTCCAGCCGTTGCTGCTCGTTGGCCGGTTGCTCGGGTTCGTCGGCGCAGGCGAGATGGCTCATCACGAAGGTCAGTTCGACACCATCGAAAGCCTGCGGATCCTGCGCGATGGCTTTCACCTCCTCGGGCGCCATGCCGAGCCGCGACATGCCGCTGTCGACCTGGACGGCGGCAGGCAATTTATGGCCCACCCGCCCGGCCATCTCGCGCCATGCCGCAAGTTGGCTGGCGCTGTTGACGACAGTGCAAAGCCCCGCCGCAACCGCTTCCCGTTCCGCACCTGGCGGAATGCCGTTCAGCACGTAGATGGCCGGGTCTGAGCCGAGCGCCTTGCGCAGCAAGACGCCGCCGGCCAAATGCGCGACGAAGAAAATATCACAGCCTTCAGCCATCAGCGCCGCCGCCACCGGCGCCGCGCCAATCCCGTAACCGTCGGCCTTGACCACTCCGGCACAGCTGACGCCGCCCAGACGCGCCTTCAGCCGCCGGTAATTCTCACGGACGGCGCCAAGATCGACGGTCAGGATCGCCCCCGCCGCCGCTTCGCTGATCGGCTCACTCGGGGCGCCGGCCTGCGGTAGAGAGACGGTCTGCGGAAGGGATTTGCTGGAGATGTCGGTCATGCCGACCTGTTTTAGCGGAAGGCCGGCGGCTACGCCACCAGGTGCCGGAACGCTGCCACCACGTCTTCGTAGACCTTGCGCTTGAACGGCACGATCAGACCGGGCAGTTCCAGCATCGGCCGCCACGCCCACCGGTCGAACTCGGCCTTGTGGCCACCCGGCGGCGGATTGATTTCGATCTCGCTTTCGTCACCGTGGAAGCGGAAGGCAAACCATTTCTGCGTTTGGCCGCGATATCGTCCCTTGAAGGCGACGCCGACCAGATGGGCCGGCAGGTCGTATTTGATCCAGTGCGGCGCCTCGGCCAGCAGCGACACCGAGCGCATGCCGGTCTCTTCGTAAAGCTCGCGCTCCGCCGCGGGCAGCGGCTCCTCGCCATCGTCTATGCCGCCCTGTGGCATCTGCCAGAGCTGCGTGGTTCCAGCGAATTCGCTGTCCGGCTCGGCAATGCGATGGCCGACCCAGACCATGCCATCGCCATTGAGGACCATCACCCCTACGCAGGGCCGGTAGGGCAGTGTCTCGGCGTCAACGAGCTTGTTCTTTGCCATGTCAGCCTTTTTCCGGATCTATGGCCACCGCCGAAATCGGCACGATCTCGATGCCGCGCTTCTTGGCCTCGGTCACCCAGGACGACACGGTATCGACTGTCAGGTCGAAGGCCGAGCCGATGCCGACGGCAAAGCCTTTCGCCCGTGCCGTCGCTTCCAGCCCATCCAGTTTCTTCAATATGGCGCCGCGGTCCTGCACCGCGTCGATCGCCGTATCGCCGCCGACGAACGGCACGCCGTCCTTCAGCGCCAATTCGGATGCCAGGCTGCGCGCCGACGAACCGTCGTCGACATAGGCCAGACCACGCTTGCCAAGCTCGGCCATCAACGGCCCCATCGCCGTCGCGTCGGCCGAAAAGCGGGCGCCCATATAGTTCATGACGCCGGTGTAGTTGGTCGTTCGCGACAGCGCCCAGCGTAAATTCTTCAAATTCTCGTCCGGCGCCGCTGCCACGGTCAGCGTGTTACGGCCGGGGTTGACGTTCGGATAGTCGAACGGCTCGAGCGGCACCTGCATGATGACCTCATGGCCGCCTTGCCGCGCCACCTGCATCCAGCGGCCGATGCTGTTGCCTTGCGGCGCGAAGGCCAGCGTCACTTCCGCCGGCAGCTTGGCGATGGCTGCCTGCGTGCCGGTCTGCGACACGGCAAGCCCGCCGATGACGAGCGCCACGCGTGCACCGCGTGCGCCGGACCACGGCCGCGCATAGACATCGAACGGGCGCCGGCCGTCGGCGGCGCGGATCGGCAGCGGACCGGTCTCGCTGGCCTCGATCAGCGCCTTGTCGGGAATGTGCGCGATCCTGAGGTTCTGGCCGATCGTCGAAGGGTCGCGGATGACAATGGCCGCCTTGGGCGGACCGTCGCCCTCTTCGGTCTGGACATGGATGATCTGCGGACCGCCCATCTTCCCGCTTGTCGTTTGTTCGCCCGTCTTCTGTTCGCTTGCGTTGCTTGGCGCTTCCGTTGCGGGCGTCGCCTTGGCCGGCGCCGCGGCGGGATCCGCCGCTGCCGGCATCTTCGGCGTCGAAACGGCGACTTCTTGCGGCTTGCGGAACGGCTTGTCGCGCAAGGCGATCGCGCCGGAAACGCCGACCACGGCCAGCACGACGAGCGCGGCCGCGACTGCACCGGCGCTGATCCTGCTGCCTGGGCGCGGCGCCCGGATCGCCTGTCCGAGAGGTCGTTCTATGTCCTTGCCGATATCAGCCAAGCCCGCACCCCCGGCGCGCATCTCCGAAGTGAAACCTCCGGAGGCGCAAATCCAAAATGTCGGCGCGTCCCCTCGCTTCACTGGACGCGCAGCATGCCGGCCGCGGCCCCGAATCAAACTGCCGGAGCCTCGCGGCCCCGGCAGCATCGCATCGCTTCGCTCAGGCAGCCAGACCTGTTTGGCCCGGCTTGCCTGCCCTTATTGGTTCAACACGGCCTTCTGCGGATTCGGTGGGAACGCCGGATCGGTCTTCTGGCCGCGCAGCAGCTGCTCGGCATAGATGAGCTGCAAATCGTCCTTCGGTTCCGGCGGCACATAGGCTGCCGAGCCCGAACCGGTCGTGCCTTCGTCGGCGCCCTTGATATGGCCCTTGAGGTCCGATTCGCCGCGCGTCAGGTCCCTGCCCTGCAGTTCCGCCGGCAGCGGCTGGTCGACCTTGATATCGGGCGTGATGCCCTTGCCCTGGATCGACTTGCCGGACGGTGTGTAATAGAGCGCCGTCGTCAACCGCAGCGCCCCGTTCTCGCCAAGCGGAATGATGGTCTGCACCGAACCCTTGCCGAAGGACTGCGTGCCGACCACCGTGGCGCGGCGCAGATCCTGCAGCGCGCCGGCGACGATTTCCGAGGCACTGGCCGAGCCGCCATTGACGAGCACGATCAGCGGCTTGCCGCCGACGTCGTCGCCGGCCCGCGCGTCGAAGCGGGTGACGTCCTTCGGATCGCGGCCGCGCGTCGAGACGATCTCGCCACGGTCGAGGAAGGCATCCGACACACTCACCGCCTGGTCGAGCAAACCGCCCGGATTGAGGCGCAGGTCGAGCACATAGCCCTTGAGCTTGTCGTTCGGCACCTGCTTCTTGATGGTGTCGATGGCATTCTCGAGGTCGTCATAGGTCTTTTCGGTAAAGGAGGTGATCTTCATGTAGCCGATGTCGTTTTCGACCCGGAACTTCACCGCCTTGACCTTGATGATGTCGCGCACGACCGTCAGTTCGATCGGCTTGTCGGCGCCCTGGCGCAGGATGGTGAGCTTGATCGGTGTGTTGACCAGCCCGCGCATCTTCTCGACGGCGTCGTTGAGCGTCAGGCCGCGAACCTCCTCGCCATCGATCTTGGCGATATAGTCGCCGGCGAGCACGCCTGCCTTGGCGGCCGGCGTATCGTCGATCGGCGTGATCACCTTGACCAGGTCGTTCTCCATGGTGACCTCGATGCCGAGGCCGCCGAACTCGCCCTTGGTCTGCACGCGCATGTCCTGCGCTTCTTCGGCATTCATGTAGGAGGAGTGCGGGTCGAGCGAGGACAGCATGCCGTTAATGGCATTTTCAACCAGCGATTTGTCGTCGGGCGGCGTCACATAATTCGCCCGCACCCGTTCGAAGATATCGCCGAAGATCGCCAGTTGCTTATAGGTCTCGGAGCCCGCAGCCTTCGCCGTCGAGCCGGGCGCGCCATAGACCAGGCTCATCGCCGATGCACCCATCAGCGCACCGGCAAACAGAAGCGACAGTTTCCGCATCATTCACGTCCTTCCAGAAAAACGGTCCGCCCACCATGGGGCCGGATCGACGGGTTTTCCATCCTTGCGGAACTCGACATAGAGCTCCGGCGTGGCATTTCCATTCTTCGATGCCGAGGTGCTCGCCACCCGGGCCTCTCCCATCGCGCCGACCGGCTCACCTGCGAGCACCGACTGGCCAGACGCGACGCTGATTCTGCTCATCCCCGCTAGGACGACATGATAGCCGTCACCCGCATTCAGGATCAAGAGTTGACCGTAAGAGCGGAAAGGCCCCGCATAAAGCACGTTTCCATCCGCCGGCGCTGTGACGATGGCTCCCGATTGTGTCGCAACCATGTCACCGAGCATCACCGCGCCGTTACCGTCGTTGGCCCCGAAGCGCCGCTTGATCCTGCCGGTGACCGGCAGCGCGATCTGCCCTTGAAGCGCGGAAAACGGCGCAGCAGCGGTGAGCCTGTTGCTCTCTGGCACCGGCAGCGAGGCCAGTTCCGTTGGCGCCGGGGCCGATGCCGGGCCCTTGTCGGCGTCCACCGTCTTTTGCTCGGCTGCCTTGGCCGCATCCGCCGCCTTGCGGGCCCTGTCGGCCTCGAGCGATGCGATCAGCTCTTTCAGGCTGCCGGCCTTGGCCGCCAGCGTCGCGGACCGTTGCTTTTCGGCGGCCAGCGCGGTTTGCGTATCGGCGGCGAGCTTCTGCTTGGCTTCGAGCAGCATGCCGAGCCGCTTTTTTTCCGCCGCCTGCTCGCCGACCGCTGCCGTCAGCCGCGCTCGCTCGGCCTCGATCGAGGCCGTCACCCGCGACTGCTCTTTGAGATCGGCCAGCAACATGTCGGTCTGCTGGCGCAGTTCCGGCACCACGGCACCGAGCAGGATGGCGCTGCGCACCGACGACAATGCGTCCTCCGGCTTGACCAGGATCGCCGGCGGCGGATTGAGCCCCATGCGCTGCAGCGCGCCGAGCACTTCGGCCAGAACGTCACGTCTGGCGGCCAGTGAGGCGCGTATCTTCTGCTCCTGCGCCTTCAGCCCTTCCAGCTTGCCGCCAATGTCCTCGATGTCCTGGCCGAGCTTCTGCTCGGTCATCGCCGACTGGATCAGTGCCGCGGTGATCGAGGCATGGTCCTTCTTGACCGCCGCTATGTCGGCGGCGAGCTTGGCCAGCCGCTCGGACGACAGCGTGATCTCTTTCGATACCTTTTCGTATTCGGCGCGGCTCTGGTCCGGGTCCGGCGCCAGGTCGAGCGTGTTCTCAGCCCGCGCGATCCCGAGCGAAACCGCGATCACCGCCGCTGCGATGCCGTAGCGCACGCGCCAGGAGCCCGTTCGTGATTTCCAGTCTTCAGACATTGAAGCCCAACTCTATGCGCGGCTTCGTTAACGAACCATCAACCATGTTCGAGCCCGGCCGCCATCCGCAAACCCCTATGAGCCCAAACTGTCGATGAGCATTGGGGCAGAAATCCGGGCGGCTGGCGTCAATTCGCTGATCGAACCGGCTTCATGAACGATGGTAGGGGTGGCCGGAAAGGATCGTGGCCGCCCTGTAAAGCTGCTCGCCCAGCATGACGCGGACCAGCTGATGCGGCCAGGTCAGCGCGCCGAGCGACACCGTCAGATCAGCCAAGTCACGCAGCGACTGGTCATGGCCGTCGGCGCCGCCAATGGCGATCACCAGCGCCTTGCGCCCGCCATCGCGCAGCAAGCTTATGCGGCCGGCGAAATCCTCGGAGGAAAGGTTCTTGCCGCGCTCATCCAGCAGCATCAGCGCCGTGCCCGGTTGCAAGTGCGTCTGCAGCTTCTGGCCTTCCTCGCGCCGGCGCTCATTGGCCGTCTGCGCGCGGCCTTCGGCAATCTCGGCGATCCCGGCGAATTCGAGGCCTACGGCAGGGCCGCTCTTGGCGAAACGCTCGAAATAGCGGTCGGCCAACTGCTTCTCGGGGCCGGCTTTCATTCGGCCCACGGCATGAACGGTAATCTTCATCCCTGCCTCGGAGAGCCGCTGATGCGTGTCGCACAACGACATGCATCAAGACGAATACGGCTCAGTGGAGGGTCTCTTCCTCAAGATCCGGCGCCTGCCACATCTTTTCGAGATTGTAGAAGTCGCGGACCTCGGGACGGAAGACATGGACGATGATGTCGCCCGAATCGATCAGGACCCAGTCGGCGCCAGCCAGCCCCTCGACGCGCGCCGTGCCGAGCCCGGCATCCTTGAGCGCCTTGAGGAGATGATCGGCGACAGCCGAGACATGACGGTGCGATCGGCCCGACGCGACGACCATGTAGTCGCCGAGGCTCGATTTCCCCTGAATGTCGATTGAGACGATGTTTTCAGCCTTGGAGTCTTCCAGACTGGCAAGGACTGTCTTGATGGCGCGGGACACGGCGTCGCTTACGCTGATCCCGGCCGGCGAAGGCACGATGTCGGCCTTCTTCCGCAGTGCTGTTCTCAGTGTATTTCCTTTCGCAGCAAGAACAACCAAATCACCTTTCAAATCAGGTGACACTGCTTAGATAGGCAGAGTTAGGTTGCAGTTTCAAGACACCGCTCGCAAGCAGAGGCCCGGTAACGGCCGAATATGCGGCTTTTCCGGGCCAGAAATTCGGAACCGCCTCGCCCCGCAGCGGTTATCGGCTCATCCACGAACCGGAATCCCGACATGCCGATCGATCCTCAGAACGCCCTCCTCACCGTGCAATCCGGCCTGGCGCAACTCAGCACGCTGATCGTCTCCTACTCGCTTTCGGCGGTCGGCGCCGTCATCCTGCTGGTCATCGGCTACATCGTCGCCGGCCTCGCCGAGCGTTCGATCTATGCCGGCCTCGGCCACGTTCACGGCTTCGACGAAACGCTCCGCCATTTCTTCTCGCAGGTCGTCCGCTACGCCATCCTCGGGCTTGTCGTGATCATGGTTCTCGGCCAGTTCGGCGTGCAGACGGCTTCGATCATTGCCGCCATCGGTGCCGCCGGCCTGGCCATCGGTCTGGCGCTGCAAGGCACGCTGCAGAACATTGCCGCTGGCATCATGCTGCTGGCGCTGCGGCCGTTCCGCATCGGCGAATATGTCGAGGTCGGCGCCATATCCGGTACCGTCGAGGAGATCGGGCTGTTTGCAACAACGCTGAGGACGGTCGAAGGTGTCTACGTGCTTGCACCTAACTCGACCCTGTGGAACCAGCCGGTCCGCAATTTCACCCGCAATGGTGTGCGCCGCGGCGACATCACGCTCAGCATCGGCTCGTGGAACGACATCGATTTCGCGCAAAAGACCATGCTCGGTGTCGCCGCCGCCGACCGGCGCGTCAGGCGGCAGCCGGCGCCGATCGCCTTTGTCGCGACTGTCGGGGACAGCACCGTCGCCATCACCTTGCGCTACTGGACGGCGGCTGCCGATTTCTTCGCCGCCCAGATCGACCTCACCAAGAGTGTCAAGCAGGCGTTCGATGCCGAAGGCCTTTCAATTCCGGCGCCGGCGCCGCAAGCGCCGCAGCCGGAGGCCTCAGCCACGCAGCAATAGAGCATTTGAAGCCAGCCCGCAGATGGCCCTCAAAGCTCTCCGCGCCCGCGCTGATCTTCGGGCGCGAAGGCGAGATCGACAGGCAACGGCGCCTGCGCCGTCATCGGCGCGAAACTGCCGGTCTCGGTGGCGGGCACGGGCCGCACCATGCCGACGCGCCAGAGAACGAACAAGCAGTAGGCGGCGGCAATGACGATTGCCACATAGATGAAGGCCTGCGTGCCATAGATGGCGGAAAGCCCGGTCACAATGCCGGGCACGACGAAGCCGGACAGCGACCAGGCAAACAAGAGCGAGCTCGACAGCGCCACCATGTCGTCCTTGCCGGCGCGGTCGCCAGCATGGGCGCTGGCCAGCGAATAGATCGATTCCGAGGCGCCGTCCCAGACCACGTAGATGACGAGCAGCGTCGCCAGAGCGCCACCGTCGAAACCCAGTGCAAACAGGCCCGCCGCGGCGGCAAGCGCCGACGCCGCGATCAGCACAAAGCGCCGGTCGGTGCGGTCGGAAATCCAGCCGAGGGGAATCTGCAGGATCAGCGTGCCGACCGGCATTGCCGAAAGCAGCAAGGCGACGTCGGCCTGGCTGTAGCCTCTGGCGGTGGCATGGATTGGCGCAAAACCCGAAATCGTCATCGACAGGCCGCCGACGGCAAGCATGCCGGCAACGCCGACCGGCGAGATTCGCCAGGCGCGGCCGAGCGCCACCGACGCCGCTTGCGGCGCCGGTGGCTGCGCGAGCCGCGTCAGCCCGACGGGAAGGATCGACAGCGCGGTGAAGGCAATGCCGATCAGCGGCGCATCGGCCGCGCGGATATCGATCAACGCCAGCGTCGAATAGCCGACGCCGAGTCCGGCGACATAGGCAACGTAGAAGATAGCCATGACCCGGCCGCGGATGGCGTTTGCGACGACATCGTTCAGCCAGCTCTGCGCGACAATGAACAGGCCGCATATGGCAAAGCCGTAGAGCGCCCGTGCAGCGATCCATGGCAATGGGTGCGGCCCGGCGCCGACCGCGGCGTTGGACAGCACGATCAGCGCCGACAGTACCATGAACACGCGGGCATGGCCGACACGCCGCACCAGCGGCCCGGTCAGGATGCAGCCAGCGAGGCCGCCAGCCGAAAGGCCGGTGACGATCAGCCCCGCCCAAGTCGGATCGAAGCCCTCGGCGCCGAGCCGGACTGGGATATAGGCGAACATGAGCCCATTGCCGACGGCGATCAGCGCCATCGACAAGAGGATGCTGGCAATAGCGATCGAGGGCGCCGGCTGCCCTAGACCGTTCTTGTCCTGGTCGCGCTCGAGAATCGTCATGACCGAGGATCGCCCATCAAGCAGGTCAAGGCAGCGGCAAATGCGACATGGCTGGACTTGCCTTCCGCCCGCTCAGCCCTTTGCCACATTGCGGATCGCGCTCGACGACAGCGACGAACGCGGGCCGTGGATGAAGGTCCAGGCCGGCGCGTTCATGCGGGCGAGCCGCGGTGCGTCGCCTTCGTCGACGCGGGCATAGTCGAAAGTCTTGGCGACCACGGACGACAGGAACGACAGCGTCGCACCTGGCCGGTCGACCACCGCGATCGGGAACGTCATCACGATACGGCGCCAGCGCTGCCAGCGGTGGAAGTCGCGAAGCGAATCGGCCCCCATGATCCAGACGAAATCGACGCCGGGGTTACGCGCCTTGACCAACGCCAGCGTGTCGGCGGTGAAGCGGACGTGGTGGGCCGCCTCGAAGGCGGTGACCTTGATCTTCGGGTTCTTGGCGATCTTTTCAGACAGCTGCAGCCGCTCGGCCAGCGGCGCAAGTTCACCAGCGTTCTTGAGCGGATTGCCGGGCGTCACCATCCACCACAGCTGGTCGAGAGCAAGGCGTCTGAGCGCGATCTCGGCGACCAGCGCATGCCCGGCGTGCGGCGGATTGAACGAACCGCCAAACAGCCCGACCGCCACGCCTTTCCCGGCATGCGGCATCTTGAGGTAACGGGAGGATATGGCATGTTCGGACAAGGCAAGCATGCGTCAGGCACCCCCCTCTGCCCTGCCGGGCATCTCCCCCTCAAGGGGGGAGATTGTCAGCTTCAATGACAGCTTGAATTCTGCCCGCCCGGCAATTGGCGAAATCGCGAACGAGAGCTGATCTCCCCCCTTGAGGGGGAGATGTCCGGCAGGACAGAGGGGGGTGGCTGGGCGCAAGGCTTCAGGTTCTTTGAACACAAAGCTTCAAGGCCTCACCTGTCCCGACCCGCGTACACGATATTTGAACGACGTCAGTTGCTCGACGCCGACCGGTCCGCGGGCATGCATCTTGCCGGTGGCGATGCCGATTTCGGCGCCCATGCCGAATTCGCCGCCATCGGCAAACTGGGTCGAGGCGTTGTGCAGAAGGATCGCCGAATCGACCTCGTTGAAGAACCGGTCGACCGCTGTGGCGTCCTCGGCGACGATCGCCTCGGTGTGATGCGAGGAGAACGTCTCGATATGCTCGATCGCGCCGCCAATGCCGTCGACCAGCTTCACAGCGATGATCGCGTCGAGATATTCGGTCACCCAGTCTGCATCGGTCGCGGGCTGGGCATCGGCATAAAGCCTCAGCACCTCGGCATCGGCATGGATTTCGCATCCTGCCGCCCGTAGGGCCTCGAGGATCGGCACCAGGTGCGTGACGGCGACGGCACTGTCGACCAGCAGCGTCTCGGCAGCGCCGCACACCCCGGTGCGCCGCATCTTGGCATTGACCGCGATCTTGACCGCCATGTCGAGATCAGCCGATCGGTCGATATAGAGATGGCAGATGCCCTCGAGATGGGCGAAGACCGGCACCCGCGCCTCCTTCTGCACACGCTCGACCAGGCTGCGGCCGCCGCGCGGAATGATGACCTCGAGATTGCCGGAAAGCCCTTTCAGCATTTCGCCGACGGCGGCGCGATCGGTGGTCGGCACCAATTGTATGGCATCCTCCGGCAGCCCGGCTGCCTTCAGCCCCTCGACCAGGCAGGCATGGATCGCGGCGGAAGAATTCGCTGAATCCGAGCCGCCGCGCAGGATCACCGGATTGCCCGCCTTGAGGCAGAGCGCACCGGCATCGGCGGTCACGTTCGGCCGGCTCTCATAGATGACGCCGATGACGCCTAGCGGCGTGCGCACCCGTTCGATGTGCAACCCGTTCGGCCGGTCCCATCCAGCAATGATTTCGCCGATTGGGTCGCGCAACTCGGCGATCTCGCTGATGCCGTCTGCCATGGCGCGGATGCGGACGGGATCGAGCTTCAGCCGATCCATCGACGCTGCCGATAGGCCAGCCTCCTCGCCATTTCTGATGTCGATTGCGTTGGCGTCGAGGATATCCTGCTCATGCCGAAGGATCGCCTGAGCCATGCCGACCAGCGCCTTGTGCTTGCGCTCGGCCGCTGCGATGGCCAGCGGTCGGGCCGCGGCATGCGCGCGGCGGCCGATATCGGCCATCAGCGCGACGGTGTCATCCCGGGATTTTTCATGCAGCGTCAGCATGGCTCATCCTCCGCTATGTAACCTGGTCACCGACTACTTGCTCACCACCGGCATGGCTCACCACAAGGTCGTCGCGGTGGATCATCGCCGAACGCGCCTCGTAGCCGAGCACGGTTTCGATCTCGGTCGTCTTCAGCCCAGCGATCCTTACGGCATCGGCGGCATCATAGGCAACCAGCCCGCGCGCTATCTCGCGGCCCTCGGGCGACAGGATCGCCACCGTGTCGCCACGCGCAAAATTGCCGCTGACCAATTTGACGCCGGCCGGCAGCAGCGACTTGCCGGAGAGCAGCGCGCCGATGGCGCCGGCATCGACGGTCAGCCGGCCAGCCGGTTCGAGCTGCCCGGCGATCCAGGTCTTGTAACCTTTGACCGGGCTGCTGCTCGGCCGGAAGAAGGTGGCGCGCTCGCCGCGCTCGATTGCCAGCAGCGGCGACAGCCGCGTGCCTGATGTGATGATCATGGCGGTGCCGGCGGCGGTTGCAATCTTGCCGGCATCGAGCTTGGTGCGCATGCCGCCGCGCGACAATTCCGAAGCGGCGGCACCCGCCATCGCCTCGATGTCGGGGGTGATGCGGTCGACGATCGGAATGAACCGAGCGTGCGGGTCACGCGCAGGCGGTGCCGTGTAGAGCCCGTCAATGTCGGAGAGCAGCACCAAAAGGTCGGCGCCCATCATGGTGGCGACGCGCGCCGCCAGCCGGTCGTTATCGCCATAACGGATTTCGGAGGTGGCCACCGTATCGTTCTCGTTGATGACCGGCACCGCCTTCATCTTGAGCAGCGTCGAGATCGTCGCCCGCGCGTTGAGATAACGGCGGCGCTCTTCCGTGTCGCCGAGCGTCAACAGGATCTGTCCCGATTTCAAACCATTCTTGCCGAGCGCATCCGACCAGGCGCCGGCCAAGGCGATCTGCCCGACGGCGGCCGCCGCCTGGCTCTCCTCGAGCTTCAGCGCCCGCTTGCCGAGACCGAGGATGGTGCGGCCAAGTGCAATCGCACCGGAAGACACAACGAGAATTTCGGCGCCGCCATTGGCCAGCACGGCGATGTCGTCGGCAAGCGAGGCCAGCCAGTCGCGCTTCAGGCCCGTCGTGCGGTCGACAAGCAGCGCCGAGCCGATCTTGACGGCAATGCGCCGATAATTTTTCAGCGATTGCGCGGCCATGGCTATGCGTTCCAGCGCGTCTCGACCGGCGCAGCGACAGCTTCGCGCGCCTCCGCCACCACAGCCATCAGCGCGCGCAACACCGCCTCGACGCCCTCGCCGGTGACCGCCGAAAGCAGCATCGGCGCGCGGCCGGCGGCGCGTTTCAGCGAGGCGGCCTTCTTTTTGCGTGCGTCGGCATCGAGTATGTCGACCTGCGAGAGAGCGACGATCTCGACCTTGTCGGTCAGCCCGTTGCCATAGGCGTCGAGTTCGGCGCGCACGGTCTTGTAGGCCTTGCCCGGATTTTCTTCCTGCGCCGAGACGAGGTGCAGAAGGACGCGCGTGCGTTCGACATGGCCGAGAAAGCGGTCACCGATGCCGACGCCTTCATGCGCGCCTTCGATCAGGCCGGGAATGTCGGCAATGACGAATTCGCGCCCGTCGATGCGGGCCACGCCAAGGCCTGGATGCAGCGTGGTGAAGGGATAGTCGGCGATCTTCGGCTTGGCCGCGGTGACGGCCGCCAGGAAGGTCGACTTGCCGGCATTGGGCAGCCCGACCAGGCCGGCATCGGCGATCAGCTTCAGCCTGAGCCAGATATTGAGCTCTTCGCCCGGCAGTCCGGGGTTGGCGCGGCGCGGCGCCTGGTTGGTCGAGGTCTTGAAATGCTGGTTGCCGAAGCCGCCATTGCCGCCCTTGGCCAACAGGAAGCGCTGGCCGACGACCGTCAGATCGCAGATCAGCGTCTCATTGTCCTCGGCAAAGACCTGTGTTCCGGCCGGCACTTTCAGCGTCACGTCGGCACCCTTGGCGCCGGTCATGTTGCGGCCCATGCCGTGCGTCCCGGTCTTGGCCTTGAAATGCTGCTGGTAGCGATAGTCGATCAGCGTGTTTAGTCCGTCGACCGCCTCCACCCAGACATCGCCGCCGCGGCCGCCGTCGCCGCCGTCCGGGCCGCCGAACTCGATGAACTTTTCGCGCCGGAACGACACCGAACCGGCGCCGCCGTCGCCGGAGCGGATGTAGACCTTGGCTTGATCGAGAAATTTCATCGGATTGTATGGTTTCTGCTATTGGCTTTGCGGGATTGCTCTAAAGCAAGGCGGGTCGAAGGGCGAGGGCCGTTTTTGCTACTGTAACGTCGCGCGTATCTCTGGACGCGTAGCATTTGGTTGACCCTTGCCGAAAATCGATCTTCGGCTTTCCAAGCGCGAGATGTCGGAATGAAGCTGGTAACTTACAATATCCACTACGGCATGGGCCTCGACGGCCGCTATGATGTCGGTCGCATCGCCGATGCGGTGCGCGGCGCCGACGTGATCGCGCTGCAGGAGGTCACCCGCGGCAACCCGAAGAATGGCGGCCGCGACATGGTGGCCGAGCTCGGCGAGGCGCTGCCCGACTATTTTGCCGTCTACGGCAGCAATTTCGAAGCCGACGCCGGATCGCGCCTGGAGAACGGCCGCGCCATCACGACCACCTTCCAGCTCGGCAACATGGTGCTGTCGAGAACGCCGATCCATCTGTCGCGCAATCTCCTTTTGCCGCGCAGCCGCAGTTTCGAGGCGATGAACTTCCAGCGCGGCGCGCTGGAGGCGCTGATCGAAACGCCGCTTGGCTTCGTCCGCTTCTATTCCACTCATCTCGACCATCGCAGCCCGGTCGAACGCCTGAGCCAGATCCGCTTTCTGCGCGAACGCCTGTTGAACTACCCGCTCGAGGGCGGTGGGCTCTCCGGCGTCGCCGAGATCGGCTTACCGGACTTGCCTTGTCCCGAAGCCTTCGTCGTCATGGGCGACTTCAACATGCTCGCCGGATCGCCGGAACACGTCGAACTCGCCGGCCAGCCTGACCATGAATTCGGCATGCCGGTGACCGCCGACCTCGCCGTCGATGCCGCCGCGCGCCTCGGCGCGGCCGGCGCCGATCTCGTCACCTGGGTCGACCCCAAGCGGCCGGGCGATGCCAGCCGCCACAAGCGCATCGACTACATCTTCACCAGCGCCTCGCTTACCAAATCGCTGAGGCGCCTGTGGGTCGACCGGCAAGCGGCCGGTTCGGATCACTTGCCGGTCTGGGTCGAGATGGCGTGAGCCGCATCCATCAAAAATGCACCCAATTCCTGAGGCTGGTCCAGGTCTTGCGATCGAGGCGGTAGCGCTCGACCGGCACCTGGCCGGCAACGATCGAATTCAGCATGCCCTGGCCGGCATACTGGAAGCCGCATTTGTGGATGACCCGGCGCGAGGCCGGATTGATCACCCGCGTCGAGGCGTGCAGCACCTGGATCGTGGTTCTCTGGAAGGCAAGGTCGACCAGTGCGTGCGCTGCCTCCGTCGCGTAGCCGCGTTTCCAGTACTGCTCGCCGATCCAATAGCCGAGCTCCAGCCCGCGATCCGTGGTGTTGAGCCCGGCACAGCCGACGAAGGTCTCGGTGCCGGCCAGCGTCAACGCATAGGCGATTCCGGCCCGGCGCGATGCCGTCATAGCCAGGAAAGCGCGTGCCTCGGCCTCGCCATAGGGATGCGGCATGCGGGCCAGCATTTCCGCGACATGGCGGTTATCGGCGAGCGCCACCAATTGCTCGATGTCGCTTTCACGCGGGGCCCGCATGACCAGCCGCTCGGTGACCAGGACCGGGCAATCTATCGCGTAACTTTCGTCGTCTGTCGCTTCCGCTTCGGCAACCATGTCAGTCCTCCAGGCAAGAAAAAGGGGAGATGGAAACCCATCTCCCCTGATCCATTTCCTGGCTTGGCCAGACACCGGTCCCGAGATGGGTGCCGGTGTTCTCTTGCGGAACCGGCTACTCCGCTGCCTTCGTCATCGGGTTCACCGATACGTAGGTTCGGCCATTGGCTTTTTTGTTGAAGGTGACTGCGCCAGCTTCCAGCGCAAACAGCGTGTGGTCCGTGCCAATGCCGACATTGGTGCCGGGATGCCACGTCGTGCCACGCTGACGAATGATGATGTTGCCCGGAATCACGGCTTCGC
The DNA here is from genome assembly GCF_040318975.1 of Mesorhizobium sp. M0983. Taxonomy (NCBI): domain Bacteria; kingdom Pseudomonadati; phylum Pseudomonadota; class Alphaproteobacteria; order Hyphomicrobiales; family Phyllobacteriaceae; genus Mesorhizobium; species Mesorhizobium sp. M0983. Next base: position 269,342 of record NZ_JAMYNH010000003.1, read on the forward strand.
CGCCGAACTTCTTCACGCCGAGCCGCTTGGAATGGGAGTCGCGACCATTGCGCGACGATCCGCCAGCTTTCTTGTGTGCCATCTAACTACTCCGATGCGCCGCAAGGCGCCTAAACGATCTTATGAACGCGTTCGCGTTCCGTTTCAAGTCCGATCCGGCGACGATTGCGCCGGTTCGTTCTACTTCTTCGCCAATTCCTTGGCCTGCTCGCGCCAGTCCTTGATCTGGTCGGCGCTGAACGGCATGTGCTCGTCGATCTTGGCGACATCCTTGTCGGACAGCTTGGCGATCTGGGCGAAGGTGGTGATGCCCTGTTCGTTGAGCTGGCCGGCGGCAACCGGGCCGATGCCCTTGATCACCGTCAGGTCATCCGGCTCGCCCTTCGGCGCCTTGAACAACGGTGCGGCGGCTTCACTTGCCTCGGCCTTGCCTTCCTTCTTCGGCGCAGCCTCTGCCTTGGCTGCGGCCTTCGGCGCAGCTTCAGCCTTCGCCTCGATCTTGGCGGCAACTTCGGCCTTCGCTTCGGTCTTGGCGGCGGTCTTCTTCGCCGGCTTGGCGCCACCCAGCAGGATCTCGGCGATCCTGACAGTGGTCAAAAGCTGGCGATGGCCGATCTTGCGGCGCGAATTCTGCCGGCGACGCTTCTTGAAGGCGATGACCGTGCGGTTCTTGCCCTGCTCGACGACTTCGGCGGTGACCATCGCACCATCGACGAACGGCGCGCCGAACGTGACGTTCTCGCCTTCGCCATGCGCGAGCACATTGCCGATTTCGACGATGTCGCCGACATTGGCTTCGAGTTTTTCGATCTTCAGGAGATCGTTGGCGGCAACGCGATACTGCTTGCCGCCCGTTTTGATGACTGCGAACATTTTTTGCCTTTCGCTGTTCGGTCGGCCTTGATGAACCGCCTGAGGCGGTTCGGCCGTCTTTTTGTCAGTCTGCGGGTTCAAAAAAACAAGCGGCGCGGAAGATCCCTCCACGCCGATTGCGCGCTGTCCCTAACCGAAGGTTCGGCTTGAGTCAAGGCAAGCGCCGCGGGCAAGCTGCGAATGGGCTGAGCCCAGTCCGGCAAACATGGAACATCGGGCACCGCAGCTTTGAACGCAGCACGGACGGGAACCTGCGGCGCCGGGGCAGATTGGCCCTTGTAACCTGCCTGTCCAGCCGTTATCTAGTGCGCCGCGCCGGCAACGGCGGACCATGACCGCGGAGAGGTGGCAGAGTGGTCGAATGCACCGCACTCGAAATGCGGCATGGGTGCAAGCCCATCGGGGGTTCGAATCCCTCCCTCTCCGCCAGTGATACTAACTTCATTTTTTGATTTGGCCTGCCGAACTCAGCCATAAATGCTCGTGAAGCCGCGGAGCTCAATTGCAGCCCGGCGTTAACCCTTGGCCCGCTAGGTCGTTGACCAGCGAGCGGTGTTGCGGAAGGTTGTCGGTTCGCAATGTGGGTCAAGCGAGCGTCAGCTGGATCGTGTATTTGGTGATCGACCCGTCGCGAACCTACCCACGACCTCATCGATCACATGGAACGGAGCAGGAAACCACTTCCGTGGTCGCACTGGATGGCGGCTGGGTTCTGTTGCGAGCAGTTTCTGATCAAAACGCGGTGACTTGTGTCTGGGGCGTCAAGTCCACCAAAAATCAGCGAGCGATGCACTAACTGCTGGAGTGCGCCCCGCCTTCGACGTATAAATGGCGCTACATTCCGGGAGGAAGAGCCATGAATGCAGTGCCTCAATGGCGGCTCGCAGGCGACTGGTTCGACATCTGCAGCTGCGACATCCCTTGCCCTTGCGAGTTCGCCCAGCGGCCGACCGGCAATCACTGCCAGGGCGTGCTCGCCTGGCATGTACGCGAGGGTCAGTATGGCGACGTGAAGCTCGACGGCCTGTCGCTGGTGGCGCTCGGCGAGTTCGAAGGCAATCTATGGGCCGGCGAGGCAAAGGCCGTGATGGGCATGTACCTCGACGAGAAGGCGAACGAGCGGCAACGTGAAGCCCTGCAGGCGATCTTCGGCGGGCAGGCTGGCGGCTGGCCGGCGGGTTTTGCCGCCAACATCGGCGAGATGCGTGGCATGGAGTTCGTGCCGATCACTTTCGAGGTGGCGGGCGACCTTGCCACCTGGCGGGTCGAGATTCCTGGCCTCGTCGTCGGGCATGCGGAAGCGCTTTCAGGTCCCACAACACCACCCGGCAAGCGGGTGCAGACGATCAACCCGCCGGGCTCGGAGGTCGGCCCGGGCCAGGTTGCCACCTGGGGGCGTTCGGTCGAGGTGAGCACCAAAGGCTTCGGGCTCGACTGGACGGGCACGGCGCGCTCGAGCAAACACATTCCGTTCGACTGGACCGGCCCGAACTAGGGACGTGCCGATGCCTGACGCGTTCCCCGGGAAATCGTCGCGGCTCCGGAATTTGCGTGGCATGCCGCTCGGCCTTCTCGCATCGCTCGTCGTGCTAACAGCGGCGGCGTGGGCGCTGACCCTCAGCATGGATATGCCTATGGGCATTGCGGTGCGCGGCGGGATGGAGGGTATGGAAGGCATGGCCGGCATGGCGATGGCCGGAATTGCCGCCGACGGCTGGTCACTCGCCGGCGCCGCCGCCTTTCTTGCTGTATGGACGGTGATGATGGCTGCCATGATGCTGCCGGCGGCCGCGCCCATGATCTTTATGTTCGCGGCGGCGCAGGCCATGCGCGAACAGCACGTTGCCATCCCGACGTGGATATTCGTCGCGGGTTACATGCTCGTCTGGGCGGCGGCGGGCCTTCTCGTGTATGTCCTGGTCCAGTTCGGAAGCGAGTTTGCGACCAGCCTCGATCCGCCTCAGCGTTCGAAATGGGCGCCGCTCGCGCTCGGTATCACGCTTGGCGTCGCCGGACTCTACCAATTCACGACCCTCAAGCACATTTGCCTCAGCCATTGCCGTTCGCCGCTCGCTTTCGTTGCGCAGCATTGGCGCGACGGGCGGGTTGGCGCACTCGAGATGGGGCTGCGGCACGGGCTCTATTGCTTTGGTTGCTGCTGGGCGCTGTTTGCCGTGCTGGTCGCGGTGGGCATCATGAGCGTCGCCTGGATGCTGCTGTTGACGCTGGTCGTCTTCGTCGAGAAGCTGCTGCAGCGCGGCCGCCGCTTCGAAGTTGCTTTGGGCATTGCGCTGATGGCCCTCGGGATCGCTGTATCGTTCGGCGCGATCGAGATGCCTTGGATGAGCGGCTAGCCCCCAGCCGGGTGGTGAAATTCCAAACATATCGGTCCTTAAGGATAACGGCGGGTCGTTGTGTTTGGCGAACCGATACTAGCAGCTGGCAGCCCTCTGATCGGGTCGGTGATGGCTCAAGATGGCGGGCTATGCAGCCTTCCCCCGCAATTGGCTCACACTCAGCCACACCGCCGAAACCAGGAAGTAGAGGGCGCCTACTGCGGCATAGCCGGCCACGTTGGTGATGGATGGCGGCATCGGCATCCGCGCCTGCGCGATGAAAAACGTGCCTGCCAGTGCTGATTGCCCTCCGCTCAGGATCATCGCCCACTGCGCGCCAGAGCTCTTCCAACGGCGGACCGCGGTGCCGAGCTGAAGCAGGCCAGACAGGATCGCCCATAGGCCGAACACCCCAAGCACCCAATTCATGCTCATCTTCAGCGCAACAACGACCGCGAGCGTTGTCGCCGCGCTGACCACGACGTTGATGGTCTGGGTGCGATTCTGTCCCAATCCTCCGCTGCGCGATGCGTCGACAAAATTGGCGAGGGCATCCCATGCAGGATAAGCCACGAGCAAAACCGCCGCCACCACCCCGGAATTCTGTCCCACTGTAAAGGCAGCCGCCACCCAGACAGCCGAGACCGCCGTCCGTGCGAAGTAATAGAGCTTGAGCCATTGTTCCTGGCTGGCGCGGGAAAGATCGCTACTGTGAACCGTCATTGGATGTCCTTTCGACTAGTAGGTAGGTCTCTCGACGAACGTCGCAGAGCCGTTACGGCGATGGTTATTTGAGGTCTTAGGATTGTATCTGGAGGGAACGCGGAGCGAGCCGCTCCAGGAGCGGGCGTGTCACGACGGCGAATATCTTCGGATCGCCATAGGCCCGTGCCGAAAGCATCGCGCCGTGGACAGTCGCCATGAACGCTTCAGCCTCGGCACGAGGGGCACCCATCAGTTGGAATCGGCCGAGCCGCGCACCGCGCTCCAGCACGGATGTCAGCCAAGCCGACAGGGAGCGGAAATGCGCCCGGACCTCAAGGCCAACTTCCTCGGGCAGCACGGGGAGCTCGCTTGCCAACAGCGCGCAGATACAAAACGGAGCGCTGGCATCCGCGATGCAGACTTCCCAATAGCCAGCGTAGTCCTGAAGCTGTTCGAGCGGATCGGAGACCTGAAGTTCGAGATTCGCCATCCCCGCTTCAGCTTCTTCCCGATACCGCGCAACCAGCGTTCGGACCAGATCGACCTTGCTTGGGAAATGGTGATGGATGCTCGCCTTACGAATCCCGACCACATCAGCGATGTCGGCATAACTGAAACCGTTGTAGCCGCCAGCGACGATCAGAGAACGCGCACAAGCCAGGATGTCGTCGGAGGTAGTAGACACGTTGCCCATGCCCCTACCTACCTTCTGGTAGGATGGCAGTCAAGCCCTCTTGCAACGCAACGACCAAAGCGAGAGCAGTAGCGTGGAATTGGGTGGCTATGGCGCAGACGTCATTCGATGTTCCTTGTGTCTCGGCCGCGATCAATTCAAAAAAGCGTCCGGTGTTTGTCGATCGAAGTAGCCGTCCCACTTCGACGAGAAGGCAACACCCTCCGGCCGACCGGACCACGGCTAATCGCCGCGCGGATCTGGGCGTTTGCACCGACCGCGCTATCTCCCCATCGTTAGCCCTTGCTCTATCGCTGGTTGAGATCGGGAGGTTTCCATGGATCGGCGACTATTTTTGACAGGAATGTTTGGCATTGCCGGGGCCGCGGCCCTTGCAAGCACAGTTCGGCCAATCAACGCAGTGGCCGGCGTTCCAACTGCCAGAAACGGCATTCTCGATGAACTCGAGGCGCCGGACGTCGAGACCTTCGACGACGATACTCAAGCAGAGTTGCAACCAGTCTATCATCGCCGGTGGCACCGGCCGCGCCGGCGCCGCCGGCGTGCTTGGAGAAGGGTCTGTCGCGTTTACTGGCGGAATGGCTATCGGCGCAGGCGGTGCTTCCGCAGGCGCGTCTGGGTCTGGTTTCGATTCTAGCAATTGGCCGGCTTGAACCCTGGCCATCGCGGCCGGGGTTTTCGCCTCAGGCGACCGTTAGCGCCCTTAGAGAGTTTGTCTGACGGCGCCGGAGGAGGCTGACGGTGTTTGCAGGTTTCAGAGCCACCAGCTTGCGACTGGACTATACGACCATTTTCGCAAGGGTCGGTGGCACCGGTCCGCCGCTGCTGCTTCTTCACGGTTTTCCAGAGACGCATCTGATGTGGAGGGATATCGCCGCAGCCTTGGCGCCCCGCTTCACGGTGGTCGCCGCCGACCTTCGAGGCTATGGCCAAAGCGGATGCCCGGTTTCCTCTGCCGATCATAGCCAATACGCCAAGCGCGCCATGGCCGGCGACATGGTTCAAGCCATGAAGCAACTGGGGTTTGAGCGGTTCATGGTTGCCGGGCATGATCGCGGCGGGCGGGTTGCCTATCGCCTGGCGCTCGACCATCCCGACAAAGTGCTCAAAATCGCCGTCCTCGACATCGTCCCCACCGCCGCAACATGGGATCGGGCGGATGCCAGACTGGCGCTCGGCTTCTGGCCCTGGAGCCTGCTTGCCCAGCCGGAGCCCCTGCCGGAACGTCTGATCGGCGCGGCTCCCGATGCAGTCGTCGACGATGCAATAACGCAATGGGGATCGTCGACGAAAATGGTCTCCAAAGAGGTCAGGGACGCCTATGTTGATGCGCTTCGCGATCCCGCGCATATTCATGCGATCTGCGAAGAGTATCGCGCCGCTGCGACGATCGATCGTGAACATGACGCGCTGAACCAGGCAAACGGTCGTCGCATCGAGTGCCCGCTAATGGCGCTATGGAGTGGCGAAGGCGCCCTGGAGAACTGGTATGCGCAAGAAGGCGGGCCGCTGGCTATCTGGAGGAAATGGGCTGACAGAGTGGAAGGACGCGCTGTCCAAGGCGGGCACTTTTTCCCAGAAGAGCACCCCGACACGATAGCAGCGGTTCTCTCGGAATTCTTCGAGGACAAATAGGACGGTCAGGACAGAGGGTTGTAGAGGTCACATGCTTCAGTTACGCGGAACCTCGGGAGTGCTTAGCGGCCCGAGGTCGAGAATCCTCCGATATTCGTCTGTCCGGCATCAACGTGCTTGATAAGAGAATGAAGCCGATCTCCACGGCCACGCCTGTGATATGCAGCCTGATGTTTGTCGGAAGTTGTGCATCGCCTTTGCCTGCATCCTTTGATGCTGCGAAATACGACAAGATGAGTTGCGTCGAGCTCAACGTGGCGATCGGCACGGTCGCTGACGAGATGTCGGCAACAGCCATCGCTCGCGGCAAAGTCGTCCACACCAACATTCCGGACTGGCTGTGGGGAGGGCAGCGTGTCGCCTCGACCGTCGCTGCCCGCCAGAGCGCGAAGATCGAGCGCTTGCGGCAGCAGGAGGCTGCGATTGCGGCGGCGAGACGAAGCAGGTGCTGATTGCGTCACTGAAGTGGGTCTTCAGCCCGCCACACCGGACTGATGCGCAGCGATCGCGCCGAGGAATATCTCGCCGAAATCCTTGAGCTTGGCGGCGCCGACGCCGTTGACCGCGGCGAAGGCGTCCAGATCACGCGGGCAGCGTTCTGCCATATCGATCAGCGTACGATCCGAAAAGATCACGAAGGCCGGCACTTGGCGTTCCCGGGCAAGACGCAGCCGGACCGCCTTGAGCGCGGCCAGCAGCGCCGAATCCAGACCTTCCGTGCCTGCTGCGGTATCCACAGGACGTATCTTGCCTCGCGATGACTGGCGCGCGTCCACGCGATACCGGAATGAAGCCTCGCCCCGGGCGAGTTCACGGCCTTTCTCGGCGACGGCGAGGCCGCCATGGCCGGCTGAGTCCAATGTCAGGAACCCTCCCGCGACGAGTTGGCGAAGCAGCGACAGCAAGAGACTCTTCTTATGCGCCACACCGGTGCCGAAGCTGGCAAGCCTGTGGTGGTTCCTGGCCAGGACCTTCTCGGTCTCATGGCCGAGCAGGACATCGACAACGTGGGCAGCGCCAAAGCGCTCGCCGGTCTGTGTGATCGCTGCCAGGATGATCCGCGCCTCGGCGTCGCCATCCGCATGCGGCGCCTGGTCGAGGCAGTTGTCGCAATTGCCGCAAGGCGAAGCACTTTCGCCGAAATAGCCAAGCAGGATCTGGCGGCGGCACTGCGCCGTCTCGCAATAGCCGATCAACGTATCGAGCCGGCCATGCGCGCGCCTCTTGTGCTCCGCCGGTGCGCCCTCGTCGTCGATGAAAAGCCGGCGCATACGGATGTCGCCGAGACCGAAGAGCATATGCGCCTCGGCCGCCCGCCCGTCGCGGCCCGCCCGCCCGATTTCCTGATAGTAGGCTTCCAAGCTGCCCGGCAGGTCGGTGTGGAAGACATAGGCGACGTCCGGCTTGTCGATCCCCATGCCGAAGGCGATGGTCGCCACCATCACCACCCCGGACAAGGTCATGAAAGCGTTTTGATTCGCTTCACGCGCGTCCTTGCTCATGCCGGCATGATAGGCGAGCGCGCGTACGCCGTTCCGCTCGAGGAACGCCGCCATCTCGTCGGTCTTTTTGCGCGACAGGCAATAGACGATCCCGCTTCGGCCGGCATGGCGCTGCACGAAATTCAGCAATTGGCGCTTGCTGTCCTGCTTGGGCTCGATGCTTAGCTTGATGTTCGGTCGGTCGAAGCCGAGCACCACGGTATCGATGCGCCCGTCGAACAGTTGCGCGGCAATGTCGGTGCGCGTCGTCTCGTCCGCAGTCGCCGTCAGCGCAATGATCGGCACATCGGGGAAGATGCCGCGCAGCCGCGACAATTCTTCGTATTCGCGCCGGAACGCCGGTCCCCATTGCGAGATGCAATGTGCCTCGTCGATGGCGATCAGCCGGACATCGAGCTTGGTCAACGCCTCGAGCATCCGCGGGGTCATCAGCCGCTCCGGCGCAAGATAGAGCAGCCGTGTCTGCCCTGCCGCGACGCGGCGCCATGCAGCGACATTGGCATCGCGGTCGAGCGAGGAATTGATCGTATCGGCCGCCACACCGGCAAGGCGCAATGCGGCGACCTGGTCCTGCATCAGCGCTACCAGCGGCGAAACGACAATGGTGAGCCCGCCCAGCACCAGCGCCGGGACCTGGTAGCAGAGCGATTTGCCCGCACCCGTCGGCATGACGGCCAGTACATGATGCCCGGCCAGCAGCGCCTCCATCACGGCCGCCTGGCCGAGACGAAAATCATCGAAGCCGAAGACATCCTTCAGGACGCGCCGCTTGGAATCCTCTGCCGGGATGCTCGCCGCAATCTGCATTACAGAACTTTCGCGGATACGACCTGCCGAAATTCCCCGGCGAATCGCCGGGTGATTGCCTGGACAGCAGATTCGAACATTTATCGACCCCTCTGGTCCTGTCCTCGGCACCGCCTGAAGCGAACTTCTCTCTCATTGGCCGATATCAGACCGTCGTTCCAGCCCCTATTCGCCTTGGCTGTGAATATCGCGCCGCCTCGGAGCGGTTAATCCTATCTTCACCATCATTCGGCAGGTTCAGGTTCTGCGGTGATGTTTTGAGTACCGCGGCGCCACAAGCGCCCAGGCAACACGCCCGCGTCTCTCCGGAGGCGCGGGTTTTTCGTTCCGAGAACTGACAGCCTGATCTTCGGGCCCGCAGCTCAGTCGAGGAAATCGGCGCGGGGCGGCGTAAAGTTGTCGACCAGTCGTCCCGCCTCCAGTGCCTTGACGCCATGGACCAGGTTGGAAGGAACGATGAAGCTGCTTCCGGTTTCCAAGATCTCGGTCCTGCCGTCGATGGTGACCTCGAAGCGGCCTTCGGCGACGTAGCTCGCCTGGACATGCGGATGCGAATGCAGCGCGCCGACGCCGCCCTTGTCGAAGGCGAACTCGACCATCATCAGTTCGTCCGTGTGCAGGAGCACGCGCCTGCGGTTGCCATCCGGCGTCGGCGTCCACGCACCCTCGCCGGCATGCGAGAAGATCTTGGTTCCGGTCATCGCCAAACTCTCATCTTTTGTTGTTCATCGCGCCAGCCAGCCACCGTCCACCGGCATCACCGCGCCGTGCATATAGTTCGACGCCGGCGCCAGCAGGAAGACGGCTGCGTCGCCGATGTCTTCCGGCGCGCCCCAGCGCCCGGCCGGAATGCGCGCCAGGATCGAAGCGCTGCGGTCGGGATCGGCACGCAGCGCCTCGGTGTTGTTGGTCTCGATATAGCCTGGCGCAATGCCGTTGACGTTGATGCCCTTTGCCGCCCATTCGCAGGCGAGCAGTCGGGTGATGCCGAGCACGCCATGTTTGGAGGCGGTGTAGGAGGCGACGCGGATGCCACCCTGAAAACTCAGCACCGAAGCGATGTTGACGATCTTGCCACGCCGTCCCGGGTCGGCAAGCACGCGCCTGGCAAAACTCTGGCTGAGGAAGAACACCGTCTTGAGGTTGACGCCGATGACGTCGTCCCAGTCGGCTTCGGTCAAGTCGACCGCATCGGCACGCCGGATGATGCCGGCATTGTTGACCAGGCCGTCGAGCGGCCCCGTATCGTCCCAGACGCGGTCAAGCATCGCCTGGGCGGCGGCATCATCGCCAAGGTCGCAGCGGACCGCCTCGAAGCGTCCGCCGGCCGCCGCAATCTTCTCCGCCGTCTCGTCCATCGCCGAGCGACCGACGCCGACGACCGCGCCGCCGGCACGCGCGATCGACACGGCGATGCCCTGGCCGATGCCGGTATTGGCGCCGGTGACGAGGATACGCTTGCCGGCAAGGCTGAAGGCCGAGAGGTCGCTCACTTGAGCTCCTCCATCGCCACCAGGTCGACATCGGTATAGTCGACATTGTCGCCGGCCATCGCCCAGATGAAGGCGTAGTTCGAGGTGCCGGCGCCCGAATGGATCGACCATCCCGGCGACAGCACCGCCTCCTCGTTGCGCACGACGAGATGACGCGTTTCGTCCGGTTCGCCCATGAAGTGAAACACCCGCGCCGTCTCCGGCAGGTCGAAATAGAGATAGGCCTCCATGCGCCGGTCATGCACATGGCACGGCATGGTGTTCCAGACCGAACCGGGGGCAAGCTGGGTCATGCCGACGACCAGCTGACAGGTCTTCACGCCGTCGGCATGGATGAACTGAAAGATCGAGCGCTCGTTGGAGGTCGCCTGGCTGCCGAGATCGAGCCGCTTGGCATCGCCGATGCGGATCAGCCGGTTGGGATGGCTCTGATGCGCCGGCGCGCTGAGCAGGTAGAACTTAGCCGGCTCAGCCGGATTGGTCGCAGCGAACGACACCTCATCGGTGCCCATGCCTAGATAGAGCATGTCGCGCGCCTGCAGCTCGTAGGATTGGCCGCTGGCTTTCACGACGCCTGCACCGGCGATGTTGACGATGATCATCTCGCGGCGGTCGAGAAAATTCTTGGTCCCGGTTGGCTTGATCGCCTGCAGCGGCAGCGGCGCGCCGGCGGGCATGGCACCGCCGACGATCATGCGGTCGTAATGGGTGTAGGTCAGGCTGATACGGCCTGGCTGGAACAAGTCCTCGATCAGAAAATTGTGACGCAGTTCGTCCGTGCCCATCGCCGCGGCAGAAACAGGATCGATGGCAAAGCGCGAGGTGAAATCCGTATGATTGTCAGTGTGATTCATTGCTGTCCCATGGAGCTGCCTCAATTGCTTATTCAGTTGCCGCGGCCTTGACCGAGTCGGCATAAAACACCTGACGCGCGTGCAGGCGTTCGCGATAGCGCTGCTGGCTGGCACCGAGATGCGCGCGCATCGCCTCCCGTGCCGCCTCGGCATCGCCTGCCGAGATGGCATTGAGGATCATCAGGTGTTCGCGCTGCAGGCCGCGCTGGTAGGCATCGGACTGCGCGAATTCGGTCGACCAGGGCGAGGTCACATCGCAAGGGATAGCGCGCCGGCCGAGCACATCGAGCATCTCGACATAGAACGGATTGTTGGTGGCGCTGGCGATTGCGCGGTGGAAGGCGAGGTCGGCCGGTCCCGTCGGCTCGCTGTTGAGGAGCAGCCGTTCGAACTCGAAGAAGGCCTCCTGGATCGCCGCTTCCTGTGCGGCGTTACGGCGGAGGGCAGCGAGCCCGGCGGATTCGATCTCGATGGCCAACCTGACTTCGAGCACGTTGAGGGCGATCGAATCCTTGCTGCCCATCTCTGCTGCCAGAGCACCGAACGCTGTCGAGATATGCTCGGTGACGAAGACGCCGGCGCCTTGGCGCGGTTCGACCAGGCCGTCCGCGGCGAGCTTGGCCAGCGCCTCGCGTATCACGGTGCGGCTGACCCCGAAGGTTTCAGTCAACTGGCCCTCGGTCGGCAGCTTTTGCCCAGGCTGGATCTCGCCCGCCTGCAACTGCTTGCGGATCGCGGCGACGACGGTTTCCGAAAGCTTCGGTCTTCGTTCGACGCGGAGCCCGACTGCGGTGTCCGATGCCATGTCGCAACCCCTATTTGAAGACGCTCGGCAGCCATAGCGAAATGGCTGGAATGTAAGTGACGAGCGCCAGCACCACGAGGCCTGCGCCATAGAACGGCCAGATCGAGCGCATCGATTCCCAGACGGATATCTTGCCCACTGCGCACGCCACGAACTGCACTGCGCCCACCGGCGGCGTGTTCAGCCCGATGCCGAAATTGAGGATCATGATGACGCCGAAATGCACCGGATCGACGCCGTAGGCCTGCGCCACGGGCAGGAAGATCGGCGTGCAAATGATGATCGTCGGCCCCATGTCCATGAACGTGCCGAGGAACAGCATCAAGAGGTTGAGCAGCAGAAGCACGACCAGCGGATCGTCCGAGATCGCGTTCATGGAGGCTATCAGCGCTGCCGGTACTTTCAGGAAGGCCATCAGCCACGAGAATGCCGCCGCCATGCCGATGATAAGCAGCACCATGGCCGTGGTGCGCACGGCGCCATGGGTGGCATGAACGAACCCTTCCCAGGTCATCTGCCGGTAAACGAAGACAGTCACGAGCAGCGCATAGATGACGGCGATACAGGAACTCTCGGTGGCCGTGAAGACGCCCGATCGTACGCCCCCGAAGATGATCGCGATCAGCAGCAGGCCTGGCACCGCGACGGCGAAAAGATGCGCGACCGCGGTGAAGCCCGGAAACGGCTCGGTCGGATAGCCGCGCGAGCGCGCCACGAAATAGGCGGTGACCATCAGTGACAGGGCCAGCAGCAGGCCCGGGATGATGCCGGCCGTGAACAGATCGGCGATGGAGATCTTTCCGCCTGCCGAGATCGAGTAGATGATCATGTTGTGCGACGGCGGCAGCAGCAGCGCGATCAGCGCAGCCATCGACGTGACGTTGACGGCGTAGTCCGCTCCATATCCACGCGCCTTCATCTGCGGGATCATCAGGCCGCCCACCGCGGCTGCCTCCGCCACCGCGGAGCCCGAAATGCCGCCGAATAGTGTAGCGGTCGCGATGTTGACCTGCCCGAGGCCGCCGCGCAAATGGCCGACGAGCGAGCCGGCGAAGGCAACGATCTTGCTGGCGATGCCGCCGCGCACCATCAAGTCGCCGGCGTAGATGAAAAACGGAATGGCCAGCAGCGAAAAGACGCTCATGCCGGAATTCAGGCGCTGGAAGACGATCAGCGGCGGCAGGCCCATATAGAGGACGGTGGCCAGGCTTGCGACGCCGAGGCAGAAAGCGATCGGCGTGCCGATAAGCATCAGCAGGGTGAAGACGCCGAAGAGAATCCACAGTTCCATGGCGTCAGACCTTCACGTTGGCGGTGTCGAGTTCGGCTGCGACTTCGGCCGGCGGCAATTCATCGAGGGCATCGTCGATCGGCGCGCCGGAGAGGCGAAGCACGATGCGCTCCAGCGTGAAGAGCACGATGAGCGCGCCTCCCGCGACAAGCGGGACATAGTCCCAGCCCCCCGATATGCCGAGTGACGGCAAGACAGAGCCCCAGGTCAATGCGACCAGCTGGCTGCCATACCAGATCATGCCGATGCCGAAGGCGAGCGCGACGAGGTCCGAAATCATCCGCAGCCAGCGCTTGCCGCCTTTTGGCAGCACGTAGAGCAGGACGTCGAAGCCGAGATGATAGTTCTCGCGCACGCCGACGGCAGCGCCGAGGAAAATGAACCAGCTCATCAGCATCACCGAGCCCGGCTCGGTCCAGCTCGGCGAACGATTCAGAACATAGCGGCCGAACACTTGCCAGGCGACGAAGGCGGTCATCAGCACCAGCCCGATGCCGGCGATCGACAGCGCCGCCGTGCTGACGCGCGACATCACTTGCGCGACGCCGGACAGGAGCGGTCTTGGTTTTGGGCTGGAAGTCACCGGTTTTCTCCGCAAGAGGACGGCGGCGCGGGATGTCCGCGCCGCCGCTTGATCACTGCACGGCCTTGATGGCTTCGACCATGGCCTTCAGCTTGTCGTCCTTGACGTGCTTCTCGTAGACCGGGCCCATCGCGTCGATGAAGGGCTGCTTATCCGGCGTCGTGATCTGCGAACCGGCCGCCTCGACCTTGGCGCGCGATTCCTTGACCTTGGCGGTCCACAGCTCGCGCTGCTTGGCGACGCTCTCCTTGGCGGCCGCTTTGAAGATCGCCTGGTCTTCCGGCGTCAGCTTGTCCCAGCTCGACTTCGCCATGACGAAGGCTTCCGGCACCATCGTGTGCTCGTCGAGCGAATAGTATTTGGCGACTTCCGCGTGCTTGGCGGTGTCGTAGCTCGGAAAATTGTTCTCCGCACCGTCGATCACCCCGGTCTCGATCGCCGAATACACCTCGCCATACGGCATCGGCGTCGCGTTGGCGCCGAGTGCCGCCACCATATCGACGAAGATGTCGGACTGGATGACGCGGAACTTCATGCCGGCCATGTCGGCTACAGTGTTGATCGGCTTCTTCGAATTGTAGAAGGAGCGCGAGCCGCCATCGTAAAAGGCGAGCAGCACCAGCCCGACCTGGTCGAACGCCGCCGCGATCTGGTCGCCGATCGCCCCGTCCATGACCTTGTGCATATGGTCTTCCGAACGGAAGATGTAGGGCAGCGAGGGTACGGTGGTCTCCGGGATGAGCCCGTTGAACGGCGCCATCGAGACGCGGTTGAGATCGATCACGCCGGTGCGCACCTGCTCGATCGTGTCCTTTTCCTCGCCGAGTTGCGCGGAAGGATAGAGTTCGACCACATAGCGGCCGGCCGTGCGCTCTTTCACGAGCTCGCCGAAATATTTGACCGCCTCGACCGTCGGATAGCCGTCCGGGTGTGTGTCAGACGAGCGCAGGACCGTCTGGGCGCTTGCCGTTCCGGCCAGCAGTGCGGCGGCAAGTAGCGTAGCTCCCGCCCGTCTTGAAAAATGCAGCATTGGTTTCCTCCCGTTTGAACGATGGCGGCAAGCGCCGTTAGAGCCGGTACGCCTTTTTCGCGAGCGTATAGGCAAGTTCCTGCGCCAGCTCGTGCGCCTCGTCCTCGCCGAGCCGATGCTCGGCGACGAGACGCGCCAGATATGCGCAATCGACCCGGCGCGCCACATCATGGCGGGCCGGTATGGATGGAAAGGCGCGGGTGTCGTCGTTGAAACCGACGGTGTTGTAGAAACCGGCCGTTTCGGTGGTCATCTCGCGGAACCGGCGCATGCCTTCGGGGCTGTCGTGGAACCACCAGGCCGGCCCGAGCTTCAATGCCGGGTAGACACCGGCGAGCGGCGCCAGCTCGCGCGCATAGCTGGTCTCGTCGAGGGTGAACAGGATGATGGTGAGATCGCGCTCCAGCCCGACACAGTCGAGCAGCGGCTTCAACGCCGTCACATAATCGGTTCGAGTCGGGATATCGAAGCCTTTGTCCCTGCCGAACTTCTGAAAGACAGCCGGCGAATGATTGCGCCAGGAGCCGGGATGGATTTGCAGGACCAGCCCGTCGTCACGGCTCATCTTGGCCATCTCGGTCAGCATCTGGGCGCGAAACAGCTTTCGCTCGCGCTCGTCGTTCGAGCCCCGGCGGATGCGGTTGAACAGCTCCTCGGCGGCGGCATCCGAGAGATTGGCGGTTTCGGCCGTCGGATGGCCGTGATCGGAGGAAGTCGCGCCAAAGCTCTTGAAGAAGGCGCGCCGCTGGCGATGCGCATCGAGATAGCCGGCCCAATTGCCGGTGTCGCAGCCGGTGATCTCGCCAAGCCGGTCGAGATTGGCCGAAAAGCCTTCGAAGTCGGGATCGACGATCGCATCCGGCCGATAGGCGGTGACGACGCGGCCGTCCCAGCCGCTGTCGCGGATCATCTGGTGCCATCTGAGATCGTCGAGCGCGCCTTCGGTCGTCGCGATGACCTCAATGTTGAAGCGCTCGAACAGCGCTCGCGGGCGAAAATTCTCCCACTGCAGCAGCGTCGCGATCGTGTCGTAGTGGCGGTCGGCCGTCTTGGCATTCAGCGGCTCGTCGATACCAAACAGATGGGCGAGCACATGGTCGAACCACAGCCGGGTCGGCGTGCCGCGGAACAGGTAATAATGCTCGGCGAAGCGCCGCCAGATCGTTCTGCCGTCGGTTTCCACCGGCGAACCGTCACGCGTCGGCACGCCAAGCTCCTCAAGCCGAACACCCTGGCTGAACAGCATGCGGAAAATGTAGTGGTCCGGCACGATCAGCAACTGCGCCGGATCGGGAAACGCCTCGTTGAGCGCATACCAGCGCGGATCGGTGTGGCCGTGCGGGCTGACGATCGGCAGGTCCTTGACCGCGGCGTAGAGATCGCGGGCCAGCGAAAGCGGGCGCGCCTCGGCGGCAAACAGCAAATCTGGATCCGTCAATGCGGCCACGTAAATTCTCCCAATCCGGACATCGGTAGGGTTGGAAAGAAATAATGTCAACATACAAAAAATGGGTTGTTGTATGATGACTTTTCGTCGGCCATTGCCCATTGTGCGTGACGGCAACGGGTGTTACGCCGCCTGCCAACAGTGACCCAGCAACCTCGATCAGACACGCCGCGCAATGACCAATAGACGCCTTTCCAACAGCACGCTGAAGGCACTGCCGGCTTCGGTCGCGGTTCCCCGCTACGACCGCGGCGCTATTGCGCCAGGCATCGTCCATCTCGGCGTCGGCGCGTTCCACCGCGCCCACCAGGCGGCCTATGTCGACGACTGTCTGGCGGCTGGAGAGACAGGCTGGGGCATTGTCGGCGTGTCCTTGCGCAGTCCAGGCACGCGCGACGCATTGGCGCCGCAGGATGGCCTCTACACACTGGCGATCAGGAGCAGCGTCGAAGAAGAGCTGCGCGTCGTCGGTTCGATCCTGTCGCTGCTGGTGGCGCCGGAAGATCCGGCTGCGGTGCTCGCCGCTCTGACCGATCCGCTCACCCGTATCGTCACGCTGACGATCACCGAAAAGGCCTATCTGAGGGCAGCCGGCGGCGGACTGGACAATACCCACCCCGACATCGTCCATGATCTGGCTAACCCGCAAATGCCACGAACGGCGCATGGTTTCCTGACGGAGGCGCTGTCGCGCCGCCGTGCCACCGGCATCCAGCCTTTCACCGTGCTCTGCTGCGACAACCTTCCGGCCAATGGCGCCACGCTGCACCGCCTGCTGGTCGAATTCGCCGCACTGCGCGATGCCAGGCTCGCCACTTCAGGCGATGCCAGGCTCGCCGCACACATCGCCGACGGCGTCGCCTTTCCGTCGAGCATGGTCGACCGCATCGTGCCGGCGACCACCGATGCCGACCGGGCGCGTATCGCCGTCGAGCTCGGCGTCGAGGATGCCTGGCCGGTGATGACCGAGCCGTTCTGCCAATGGGTGGTCGAGGACGACTTTCCGGCGGGCAGGCCGGCCTGGGAAAAGTTCGGCGTCACCATGGTCGGCGACGTCGGGCCGTTCGAGGACATGAAGCTGCGGCTGCTCAACGGCTCGCATTCGGCAATCGCCTATCTCGGCCTGCTCAGCGGCTACGACACGGTCGACCGCGCCTTTGCCGATCCGGCGATCCGGCAATTCGTCGACGGCTTGTGGGCCGAGGCGATCCCGACGCTGCCGCCGGACGCCGGGCTCGATACGGCCGGCTACACGGCCCAGCTCGTCGAACGTTACTCGAACACGGCGCTGGCCCATCGCACGGCGCAGATCGCCAATGACGGCAGCCAGAAACTGCCACAGCGCATCGTCGCCTCGGCCGTCGAGCGGCTAAGTGCCGGTGATCCCCCAGCCCATCTGATGCTGGTGGTGGCCGCCTGGATCGCCGCTTGCGAGGCGCGCGGCAAGACCTTGCCCGAAGCCCATTTCACCGACCCGATCGACACTCGGCTTACGGCGCTCGGCAGCCGGCCGGCTGATGAAGCTGTGACAGCGATGTTCGATCTCGCCGGCTTCGCCAGGGACCATTCCCAGCGCATGACACTGATTGATCTGACGACAGCCCATCTCGAGCGCCTGCGGCGGGGCGGGCCTGCCGCTGCCTTGGCGGCGCTTGGCATAGGGAGTGAGAAGCCATGAGACAGACTTGGCGCTGGTTCGGGCCCGACGACCCGGTGACGCTTGCCCATGTCCGTCAGGCCGGCGCCGTCGGCATCGTCAGCGCGCTGCATCACCTCAATGACGGCCGCGCCTGGCCGGCGGACGAGATCGCCAGGCGCAAGGCAGAGATCGAGGCAGCAGGCCTGACCTGGGACGTGGTCGAGAGCATCGTCGTCCACGAGGACATCAAGACCCGCAGTGGCGACTGGCGCACCCTGATCGACAATTATAAGGCCTCGATCCGCGCCGTCGCTGCCGCCGGCATCAACACCATCTGCTATAATTTCATGGCGATCACCGACTGGACGCGCACCGACCTCGACTATCCGATGCCGCATGGCGGCACGGCGCTGCGCTTCGATGTCGTCGAGCTCTGCGCCTATGACGTCTTCATCCTCGAGCGAAAACGGGCGGAGGCCGATCACCCGCCGGCCCGTGTCGAGGCGGCGCGTGTGCGGCTGCAAGGCATGAGCGAAAGCGACAAGGCGAGACTGGAGCTCAACCTGATCGGCTGGGTGCCGGCGCGCGAATTCATCTTCGATCGAGCGAGCTTCCGCCGCGCCCTCGACCTCTACAAGGACGTCTCTACCGAAGGACTGCGCGAAAACCTGTTTGCCTTCCTGCGCGAGATCGTGCCGGTTGCCGAAGAGGCCGGCGTCAGGATGGCGATCCACCCCGACGATCCGCCTTTTTCGTTGTTCGGCCTGCCGCGCATCGTTTCCAAGGCAGCCGATGCCCGCGCGCTGCTCGACGCCGTCGCTTCGCCGGCTAACGGACTGACACTGTGTACCGGCTCCTACGGCGCGAGCGCGCAGAACGATCTGCCGGCAATGGCGAAGGCTTTCGCCGAGAACATCCATTTCGCCCATCTGCGCAATGTCACCAAGGAGCCCGACGGCTCCTTCCACGAAGCCGAGCACCTCGACGGCGACACCGACATGGTGGCGGTCGTGTCGGCGCTGATTGGCGAGGAGCGGCGGCGCAAGGCGGCAGGCAGGGCGGACTGGCAGATTCCGATGCGTCCGGACCATGGCCATGCCATTGTCGACGACATCGGCAAGAAGGTGAACCCCGGCTATTCCTGCATCGGCCGGCTGAAGGGCCTCGCCGAACTGCGCGGCGTCATGCGCGCAGTGGAGGCACTGACGACCTGAGGCAAAACTACTCCGCCTTGAACCGCGATCACGGTTTGTCCCAAGAGCTGGTAACTTTTGGCGTGGGCCAATCCCTGCCACGAATGAGAGGTCCCTCCACAAGAATGGCATTACGCTCCGCACGGGAGTAGGTCGCCCTGATATCTACTCATAAATCTCTGTCTGCAACGACAACACATCTTTGAATACCCGCCGCAGATTCCGCATCTCTCCGTCTTTCAAAAGACGGTTTAGGCGCTTCTTTGCGACACTAAGGAGTTTGCCGTCTATGTCGTGTGGAATATTATCATTTGACCTTATAAAATTGTGAAGCTCCCTCAGACTATCCGAATCTAAGTCAGCCAAAATACTTTCCGCAACATCATTGTAGAATCCGTCCTCTAGCGGCTCGGTATCTTCATCTCCCGACGCAAGCGTCCATCCTACTCGGCCATGAGACTGGAACAAGTTCGAGTTGGACAGCATTGCGCTTAAATTGCTGATTGGCTCCCTACCTCCAATCTCTCCACCGTGGGTCACTATATGATCCAAAATCTCCCTAGTGGGGGTTGGACCAGAGCGATTTCGCAAGAACAATTCAGCTAGTTCCATTGCCTTGGCTCGCGATTCGGAAGGCACTCTGGTGACTGTCCGGATCGGTTGCAACATCTCATTCGGACGACCACCTTCCTCCCCACTCGTCTCGTACAAAGCAAGAACCTCTTTTAGACCTTGTAGCTTCTTGTTGAGGGCATTTGCCCTTAATTCCTCTTCCAGCTCCCTGATTTCCTGCCGAAGAGATTCCTTGAAGCTGGCCATATCGGCACCCCTTGTAAATTGTTCCCACGGATGTTGTAGCATTTTCTTGGGAATGTGGGAAGGTGTGGCGTGGCAAGGCTTGCGTATTTCGTGGGAAAGACATACAGTAGAGTCGCGTTGCCTGGTAAACGCAAAAGGCCCGGGGTGATGACCCGAGCCTTCTTGATTTGCCAGCGTCTCTCGGGGTCCTGATAGTGCCAACCCGAGAGCGACGGCGGTGAACTGTGATTTGCGTTACTCGCAATCATATACAGTTTTTCGTCTGAGAACGCAAGTGGCACGCCCCCAGCCAAGGAGGTCCTCTTGGGATCTTTCGCACGCGTGTGCCACTGGGTCAGCGCATACACTCGCTTCCGCTACGGCCGAATCGAGCACGTGTCTGCCCATTGGCGTTGCTGCGGCTAAGTGCCGTTGCCACCTTCTGTCCCGCCTGACGGCGTAGCCGTCTGATGGGTCCTTGTCGCCGGGGCGTAATGTCCCGGCGATACCTACGCCGGCAACAGCGCACCTTCGAGCGTGGTGAGCTGGTTAAGGAACTGCTCGGCCTTGCTGCGGGTCTGGTCGTCCTTGGCGTCGGCGGCGTCTTCCCTGGCCTCCTGGATGCGGCGGGCAAGGTCGGCGCGGTCGATGTCGCCGACGGCCACAGCCGATTCCGCCAGCAGAGTGCAGCCGGCCGGAACGATGTCGGCAAAGCCGCCGAACACCACATAGCGCTCTTCCTTGCCTTGCGCGGTCCTCAGTGTGACGACGCCCGGCTTGATTGTGGTCATGACCGACGCGTGATGCGCCATGACGGTCATCTCGCCCTCGGCGCCCGGAATGACGACGGATTCGACCTGCTCGGAAACCAAGAGGCGCTCCGGCGAGACCAGTTCGAATTTGAAAGCTTCAGGCATGATCAATTTAGCGAATAGGGAATAGTGAGTAGCGAGTAGTGAAGAAACTCGTCCGGCTCATAGACCCCTATTCGCTACTCCCTATTCGCTATTCGCTTTGGCTTACGCCGCTTCAGCGGCCAGGCGCTGCGCCTTCTCGACCGCTTCCTCGATGCCGCCGACCATGTAGAAGGCGGCCTCCGGCAGATGGTCGTAGTCGCCGTTGCAAAGGCCCTTGAAGCCCTTGATGGTATCGGCGAGGTCGACCAGCTTGCCCGGCGCGCCGGTGAACACTTCGGCGACGAAGAAGGGCTGCGACAGGAAGCGCTCGATCTTGCGGGCGCGGGCAACCGTCTGCTTGTCCTCTTCCGACAGCTCGTCCATGCCCAGGATGGCGATGATGTCCTGCAGCGACTTGTAACGCTGAAGGATCGACTGCACCTGGCGCGCGACCTGGTAGTGCTCCTCGCCGACAACCATCGGGTCGAGCATGCGCGAAGTCGAATCGAGCGGATCGACCGCCGGATAGATGCCCTTTTCCGAAATCGCGCGGTTGAGCACGGTCGTCGCGTCGAGGTGGGCGAATGAAGTCGCCGGTGCCGGGTCGGTCAAATCGTCGGCCGGCACATAGATCGCCTGCACCGAGGTGATCGAACCCTTGGTCGTCGTGGTGATACGCTCCTGCAGCGCGCCCATGTCGGTGGCCAGCGTCGGCTGGTAGCCCACGGCCGAAGGAATGCGGCCGAGCAGCGCCGACACTTCCGAGCCCGCCTGCGTGAAGCGGAAGATGTTGTCGACGAAGAACAGCACGTCCTGGCCCTGGTCGCGGAAGTATTCGGCAACCGTCAGGCCGGTCAGGCCGACGCGCGCGCGCGCGCCCGGCGGCTCGTTCATCTGGCCATAGACGAGCGCGGCCTTGGAGCCTTCGCCGCCGCCCTTCTTGTTGACGCCGGACTCGATGAACTCGTGATAGAGGTCGTTGCCTTCGCGGGTGCGCTCGCCGACGCCGGCGAACACCGAGAAGCCGCCATGCGCCTTGGCGACGTTGTTGATCAGTTCCTGGATCAGCACCGTCTTGCCGACGCCGGCGCCGCCGAACAGGCCGATCTTGCCGCCGCGGGCATAGGGGGCCAGCAGGTCGAGCACCTTGATGCCGGTGACCAGGATCTGCGCTTCCGTCGACTGCTCGACATAGGTCGGCGCCGGCTGGTGGATCGAGCGCATCTCGATGCCGTCGACCGGGCCTGCCTCGTCGACCGGCTCGCCGATGACGTTGATGATGCGGCCGAGCATGCCCGGGCCGACCGGCACGGTAATCGGTGCACCGGTGTCATAGACGTCCTGGCCGCGGACCAGACCTTCGGTCGAGTCCATGGCGATGCAGCGCACGGTGTTTTCGCCGAGATGCTGGGCCACCTCTAGCACCAGGCGATTGCCGACGTTGATCGTCTCAAGCGCGTTCAGGATCGCCGGCAGATGTTCGCCAAACTGGACGTCGACAACGGCGCCGATGACCTGGCGAACCTTGCCTGCCAGGCCGGTTTTCTTGATGGTGGCGGCCGGCGTATTCACAGCGGCGGCCTTGGTTGCTGCCGCCTTCTTGGCCGGAGCGGCCTTTGCTGCTGCCGGAGCCTTCGCTGGTGCCGCGGCCTTAGGGGCTGCCGTCTTCGGGGTCGCTGCTTTCGCCATCGTCTTTACCCTTTTCGTCTCTTTGTTTCTCACACGCTTGAGGTCGATGACCTCCTTGTGGGCGTGCCTAGAGCGCCTCGGCGCCCGAAATGATTTCGATCAATTCCTTGGTGATCTGCGCCTGCCGCTGGCGGTTGTAGGTGATCGACAATTTGTTGATCATGTCGCCGGCGTTGCGCGTCGCATTGTCCATGGCGCTCATCTTGGCGCCCATCTCGCCGGCAGCATTCTCGAGCAGCGCGCGAAAAACCTGCACGGAAATGTTGCGTGGGATGAGATCGGAGAGGATCTCGCCCGGCTCCGGCTCGTATTCGTAGACGGCGCTGCCGCCGTCCTTCACTTCCGCGCCAGCCGCAGGCGCGCCCGCCGGGACAATTTGCTGCGCCGTCGGGATCTGGCTGATCACCGACTTGAACTGCGAATAGAACAGCGTGCAGATGTCGAAGCCGCCTTCGTTGAACAGGTGGATCACCTTCTTGGCGATGGCATCGGCATTGACGAAGCCCAGCGTCTTGACCTCGCGCAGGTCGACACGCTCGATGATCAGCGCCCCGTAGTCGCGGCGCAATATGTCGAACCCCTTCTTGCCGACGCAGATGATCTTGACCTGCTTGCCGTCGGCCAGAAGCTTGCGGATGTGGTCGCGGGCAAAGCGGGCGATCTGCGAATTGAAACCGCCGCACAGACCGCGTTCGGCCGTGCAGACGACAAGCAGATGCACGTCGTCCTTGCCGGTGCCGGTCATCAGCGCCGGGGCATCGCCGCCGCCGCCGATCGCCTGGGTGATATTGGCCAGCACCGCGCCCATGCGCTCCGAATAGGGACGCGCCGCTTCCGCCGCTTCCTGCGCGCGACGCAGCTTCGCCGCGGCGACCATCTGCATCGCCTTGGTGATCTTCTGCGTCGCCTTGACCGAGGCGATACGGTTACGAAGGTCTTTTAACGAAGGCATGCTTCAAACCTGATCCCGTCCGTCCTGCTCAAGCAAAGGTCTTGGCGAAGGCGTCGATTTCTGCCTTCAGCCTGGCGCGCAGATCGTCGGACAGCGCCTTCTCCTTGCGGATGCCGTCGAGCACGTCCTTGCCGGCCGAGCGCATATGCGACAACAGCCCCTGCTCGAACTTGCCGACCTGGTTGACCGCCAGCTTGTCGAGATAGCCGTTGACGCCGGCGAAGATCACCGCGACCTGCTCCTCGACTTTGAGCGGCGAGAATTGCGGCTGCTTCAACAGCTCGGTCAGACGCGAGCCGCGGTTGAGCAGGCGTTGCGTGGCGGCGTCGAGATCGGAGCCGAACTGCGCGAAAGCAGCCATTTCGCGGTACTGCGCGAGCTCGCCCTTGATCGACCCGGCAACCTGCTTCATCGCCTTGATCTGCGCCGAGGAGCCGACGCGCGACACCGAAAGGCCGACATTGACCGCCGGGCGCACGCCCTGGAAGAACAGATTGGTTTCCAGGAAGATCTGGCCGTCGGTGATCGAGATGACGTTGGTCGGGATATAGGCCGACACGTCGTTGGCCTGCGTTTCGATGATCGGCAGCGCCGTCAGCGACCCACCGCCGTTTTCGTCATTGAGCTTGGCGGCGCGCTCGAGCAGGCGCGAGTGCAGGTAGAAAACGTCGCCGGGATAGGCTTCGCGGCCCGGCGGACGGCGCAGCAGCAGCGACATCTGGCGATAGGCGACGGCCTGCTTCGACAGGTCGTCGTAGCTGATCAGCGCGTGCATGCCGTTGTCACGGAAATATTCGCCCATGGTGCAGGCGGTGAACGGCGCCAGGAACTGCATTGGCGCCGGATCGGAGGCGGTCGCGGCGACGATGATCGAATAGTCGAGCGCGCCGCGCTCTTCCAGGACCTTGACGAACTGCGCCACCGTCGAGCGCTTCTGGCCGACGGCGACATAGACGCAGTACAGCTTTTCCTTCTCAGGGCCGTTGTCGTGCACCGATTTCTGGTTGAGCATGGTGTCGAGGATGATCGCGGTCTTGCCGGTCTGGCGGTCGCCGATGACCAGTTCGCGCTGGCCGCGGCCGACCGGGATCAGCGCGTCGATGGCCTTGAGGCCGGTCGACATCGGCTCGTTCACCGATTTGCGCGGGATGATGCCGGGCGCTTTGACGTCGACGCGCTTGCGTTCGGTGGCCTGGATCGGGCCTTTGCCATCAATCGGGTTGCCGAGCGCGTCGACGACGCGGCCGAGCAGGCCCATGCCGACGGGCGCATCGACGATGGCGCCGGTGCGCTTGACGGTGTCGCCTTCCTTGATGTCGCGGTCGGCGCCGAAGATGACAACGCCGACATTGTCGGCTTCGAGGTTGAGCGCCATGCCGCGGATGCCGCCGGGGAACTCGACCATCTCGCCGGCCTGGACATTGTCGAGGCCGTAGACGCGGGCGATACCGTCACCGACGGACAGCACCTGGCCGACTTCGGAGACCTCGGCCTCCTTGCCGAAATTCTTGATCTGGTCTTTCAGAATTGCGGAAATTTCCGCGGCGCGGATGTCCATCAGCCGACCTCTTTCAGTGCAAGCTTGAGCGAATTGAGTTTGGTTTTGAGCGACGTATCGATCTGGCGCGAGCCGATCTTGACCACCAGTCCGCCGAGCAGCGACGGATCGACGGTGACCGTGATCGCCACATCCTTGCCGGCGACACTTTTCAGCGCTGCCTTCAGCTCGGTTTCCTGGGCAGGCGTCAGCGCATGCGCCGAGGTAACCTCGGCGGCGGTCTCGCCGCGGTGTTCGGCGGCGATCTGGCGGAACGCCTTGATCATGCCGGGCACGGCAAATAGCCGGCGATTCTGGGCAACGACGCGCAGGAAATTGCCAGTGAGGCCCGTGATCCCCGCTCTGTCGGCGATCGCGGCGATCGCCTTGGCCTGGTCTTCGCTGGAGAAAACCGGGCTCCTGATCAGCCGCGAAAGGTCAGCGCTGCCTTCGAGCATCGTTTCGAACTTATTGAGGTCGGCCTCGACGCTGGCGACCGAATTGGCCTGCAGCGCGAGTTCGAACAGCGAACCCGCATAGCGTTCTGCGACACCTGAGATTGGCGATGAC
Organism: Mesorhizobium sp. M0983; assembly: GCF_040318975.1. NCBI lineage: Bacteria > Pseudomonadati > Pseudomonadota > Alphaproteobacteria > Hyphomicrobiales > Phyllobacteriaceae > Mesorhizobium > Mesorhizobium sp. M0983. The sequence goes on from NZ_JAMYNH010000003.1 coordinate 294,671, forward strand.
GATTGGGCCACGGACCGTCTTTTCTCTTGTCTGACAGGCCGCAGATTGTTGGCGCGAGCAAAAACTCTGGCTAAATCTTTGACCTTACTGCATTTTTCCAAGCACGGAGGCGCGGCTTCCGCTATCCCCGGTCGAAAGTCGATTGCCGTCTAGCACAGGCATTTTCAGACCGCAATGCGTCGTCCGGCATGGTTTTCAGGCACTATTGTCGCATCCGCCGGCCGAGTTCAGCAACCAACCCCGGATTGATCCCTGATTCAGGGCAAAAAGCCGAAGGCGAAGGCCAGAGGCAGCGCCGCCAGCACCAGCTCGACGACGATGGATGCCCAGTTGAACGGCGTGTTGGCGCCGTCCGACATCATCGACAGCAGCCGGCCGAAGGCGGTGAACAGCCAGGAGAAGCCGAGCGCCATATAGAGCAGCGGCTGCGCCAGGAGGATGCAGCACAGGCTGAGGCCGAGATAGAAGCCCGACATCCGGCCGCGCCCCTCGGCGATCGCCGCTGCCTTCTCCGGTCTGACCTGCAGCCGCAGGATCCGGAAGGCCAATCCTGGCGCCAGGAACAGCAGCAGGCCGAACAGCAAGGTCACCACGGCGCTCGACCATGCCAGCCACTCGCCCTGGCTCATCGGCCACGGAAACGCAAATTCCATGTTGTCCCCTCGTAAATGGATATTCAAAATTTCGGGCATTCTAACGAAGCAAGAGACATACGCCAGATGGGCATCGGCAATTTACGGAAGCCTGTCCTCTGAGCCCCTTCACAAAAAGCTCTGCGGGTCGATGTCGACCTGGACTCGCACCGAGCCCCTTATCTTCGGTCCCTCGGCCAGCATGGTGCGAATGAACCCTTGCATGTCGGCGCGCCGTTCGCCCTGGATCAGCAGGCGAAAGCGATGGCGGCCGCCGATCAACGACAGCGGCGCCTCGGCCGGGCCGAGCACGAACAGGTCGCTGGCCTGCGGCGCGGCGCGACGCAGGCCACGGGCGTGCCCTTCGGCTTCGGCCCGTGTCGCCGCGCTGACGATGACGCCGGCGAGCCTGCCGAAGGGCGGCAGCCCCGCCCGCTCACGCTCGGCGATCTCGCGCTCGTAGAAGGCCTCGGCATCGCCTGAGACGATCGCGCGCATCACCGGGTGGTCGGGTTGGAAGGTCTGCAGCAGGCCGAGGCTTTTCTTGCCGGTGCGGCCGGCGCGGCCGGTCACCTGGCTGAGCAGTTGGAAGGTGCGCTCGGCGGCGCGCGGGTCGCCATTGGCAAGGCCGAGATCGGCATCGACCACACCGACCAGCGTCATGTTGGGGAAATTATGGCCCTTGGCGACGAGTTGTGTGCCGATGACGATGTCGGCCTCGCCATTGGCGATGGCTTCAAGCTCGAGCCGCAGCCGCCGCACGCCGCCCATCAGGTCGGACGACAAGACGATGGTGCGGGCATCGGGGAAATGCGCGACGACCTCCTCGGCGATGCGCTCGACGCCTGGCCCGCAGGCGACCAGATGATCGAGCGTGCCGCATTCCGGACAGGCTTCGGGCCGGCGTTCATTGTGCCCGCAGTGGTGGCAGACGAGCTGGCCGCGAAAGCGGTGCTCGACCAGCCAGGCCGAGCAGACCGGACAGCCGAAGCGGTGGCCGCAGACCCGGCAGAGCGTCAGCGGCGCATAGCCGCGCCGGTTGAGGAACAGCAGCGACTGTTCCTTTCTTTCCAGCGTCTGCCGTATATGGCCGAGCAGTACAGGCGACAGGAAGCCGCCGCGTGCCGGCGGCGCGCGGCGCATGTCGATCGTCTTGAGATCGGGAAGTGCCGCCTCGGCAAAGCGCGCCGAAAGCACCGCCCTGCTGTAGCGGCCCTGGCTGGCATTGACCCGGCTTTCGACCGACGGTGTCGCCGAGGCGAGCACGACCGGAAAGCCGCCGATATGGCTGCGCACCACGGCCATGTCGCGCGCGTTGTAAAAGACGCGATCCTCCTGCTTGTAGGCGGGATCGTGCTCTTCGTCGACGACGATCAGTCCAAGCTCCCTGAATGGCAGGAACAGCGCCGAGCGCGCGCCTGCGACGACCCGCACGCCGCCTTCCGCTACCTGCCGCCAGACCTTTTCGCGCATCCTTGGCGGCAGGTCCGAGTGCCACTCCGCCGGCTTGGCGCCGAACCGCTCCTGGAAGCGTTCGAGGAAGGCGTGGGTCAGCGCGATTTCCGGCAGCAGGATCAGCACCTGCTTGCCGCGATCGAGCGCGGCCGCGACCGCCTCGAAATAGACCTCCGTCTTGCCGGATCCGGTTACACCGTCGAGCAGGGTGACGCCGAATGTACCGGTCGCGACATTGGCGCGCAGCGTCTCGGCGGCATCGCTCTGGTCGGGCATCAGTGAAGGCACGGCGTAGCCGGGATCGGGTGCTGCGACCACCGGCCGCGGCGGGATCATCACCGTCTGGAATACGCCCTGCACCCGCAGCCCGTCCACCACCGTCGACGACACGCCTGCCGCATGCGCCAGGCCGGATCGCGTCCAGGCAAGTCCGCCTTCGGCCGTCTCCAGCACGCGCGTCCTCGCCTCCGTCATCCGGTCGGGCTTGGCGAACGTGCGCTGCAGCCCTTCGATCCACGGCTCCGGGTCGAACGCCTCCGGCGCCCTGAGCAGCATGCGCGCCACCATGCCGGGCGGCGACAGCGTGTACTGCGCCACCCAATCGACAAAACGCCGCATCGCGCGGTCGATCGGCGGGCAGTCGAAAACCTGCTCGATCGGCCGCAATTTCTTCGCGTCGACCTTTTCGACGGCGCCGTCCCAGACGATGCCGGCGACCTGGCGGGGCCCAAGCGGAACGCGCACGATCGAGCCCGGCACCACGCGCATGCCAGCCGGCACGGCATAGGTGTAGGGGCGCTCGGCGGGCATCGGCACCAGCACCGGTGCGGCCGCGACAAAGGGCGAATCTTCGATCATGAGGCGTGACCTTGCCCCGACTTTGGTCTAGATCAAAGTCCGACCCCAAATGTGCATGACGTGCACATGAAAAATCTTCAGGAGACCGCCATGAAATTTTTTGTCGACACCGCCGATGTCAAGGAAATCCGCGAGCTGAACGATTTGGGGCTGCTCGACGGCGTAACCACCAATCCGTCGCTGATCCTGAAATCCGGCGGCAAGATCGCCGACGTCACAAGAGAGATCTGCGAGATCGTCAAGGGCCCAGTCTCGGCCGAAGTCGTCGCCACCGAATACAAGGACATGATGGCGGAGGCCAAGATCCTGGCCAGGATCGCCGACAATGTCTGCATCAAGGTGCCGCTGACGCTCGACGGCCTGAGAGCCTGCAAGGACATCCGGTCGGACGGCCGCATGGTCAACGTCACGCTGTGCTTCTCGGCCACCCAGGCGCTGCTCGCCGCCAAGGCCGGCGCCTCCTTCATCTCGCCCTTCGTCGGCCGCATCGACGATAGCGGCTGGGACGGCATGGAGCTGATTGCCGATATCCGCACCATCTACGACAATTATGACTTCCAGACTGAAATCCTGACCGCTTCGGTGCGTACCGTGAACCATGTCAAGCAGGCGGCGCTGATCGGTGCCGATGTCATCACCGCGCCGCCGGCGACGCTCAAGGCGCTGGTCAAGCACCCGCTGACCGACAAGGGCCTGGAGCAGTTTCTCGCCGACTGGGCAAAGACCGGCCAGAAGATCGGCTGAAGCGAAATGTCCTACGTCGAACAAAAAAGGCCGAGCAATCGGCCTTTTGCTGACAGCGCAATCCGCCACAGACGGAGCGCTTCAATCCAGGATGGAAAGACCTAGCTTGCCGCCGGCTTGCCGTGCTTGATCAGATCCTGGGCAATCGACAGCCGCAGCACATCTGCCAGCTCGCGCGCCGCACGGTTCTCGGCGTCGATCTGGGCCCGGTATGACGCGAATTCCTGGCGCGGCCTGTCGTATGACGACGGAATCGAGCGCTTGCCCCTCGCTATGACCGTGCCGGTCTTGGCATCGCTCAGCACATAGTTGGCAGTCAGCGTCACAGTGCCGGCGGTCGGCTCGTCTTCGTCGGTCGTGACCTGCTCGATTGCCGCCGATTCGACGAGTTCGGAGACGCCGAGATCAAGCGAATAGACCGGCGAAGCCGGCTCGCCGGCGCCCTGGCCGAGCGCGAAGATCAAATTGTTGCGGACCTGCTGGGCGTAGCGGGTCTTGACCGGCTTGACCGAGATCGATGCCAGTTCGGCAGCAGCGCCGACCTGCGAGCCGGCGATCAGCGGCGCGCTCGAATAGAGCGGCCGCACCGTGCAGGCGGAAACCAGCGCCACCGAGGCGAGCAGCCCGCAAAGCACAACGCGGCGCAGCGTCAACTCTGTCTTTCGCGGATCAGGCAACGACATTGACGATCCTCTGCGGCACTATGATCACCTTGCGCGGCGCCTTACCTTCGAGCGCTTTCTGCACGAAGTCGAGAGCCAGAACCGCCTTTTCGACCGCACCTTGATCCGCGTCACGGGCAATTGTCAAATCGCCGCGTTTCTTGCCGTTGACCTGGACCGGCAGCACGATCTCGGCGTCGACGACAAGCGAGCGATCGTAATCCGGCCAGGGCCGTTCGGCGACAAGGTCGGTGCCGCCGAGCGTCTGCCAGCACTCCTCGGCCAGATGCGGCATGACCGGCGCGATCAGGTGCACCAGGATCTCGACGGCCTCACGGCAGGCCGCTTGCAGCGCCGGACCGGCCCTGCCCTCTGCCGCCTCGTTGAGCGGTACGGTCAAGGCATTGGCGAGCTCGTAGATGCGGGCGATGGCGCGGTTGAAGGCGAGCTTTTCGATATCCTCGCCGACCGACTTCAAGATCTTGTGCGCGGCCTTGGACACTGTCCCGGCCTCGCCGTCCTTCGCCGCCTCTGGCCGAACTCCGGCGAGCGATTCGGCAGCCGTCGACACCAGGCGCCAGATGCGCTGGATGAAGCGATGCGCGCCGGCCGCACCCTCGTCGGTCCATTCGACATCGCGCTCGGGCGGCGAGTCCGACAGCATGAACCAGCGCGCCGTATCGGCGCCGTAGCCGTCGGTGATCTCTTCCGGACTCACCGTATTCTTCTTCGACTTCGACATTTTTTCGAGCGGACCGATCACCGCCTCTTCGCCGGTGGCGATTTCGAAGGCGCGGCGCTTGCCGTCGGCGTCTTCCAGCCTGACCTCGCTAGGCGCAAGCCAGCGGCCGTTCGAGGCGCCGCCAACCCGATAGGTCTCGTGCACCACCATGCCTTGCGTGAACAGGCCCCTGAACGGCTCGGCGAGATCGACATGGCCGGTCTCGCGCATGGCGCGGGTGAAAAAGCGCGAATAGAGCAAATGCAGGATCGCATGCTCAATGCCGCCAATATACTGGTCGACCGGCAGCCATTCAGTCGCGGCCTTGGGATCGGTCGGATCGTTTGCCCACGGCGCGGTGAAGCGAGCGAAATACCAAGAAGAATCGACAAATGTGTCCATCGTGTCGGTTTCGCGCCGCGCATCCTTGCCGCAACGCGGGCATTTGACGTGCCGCCATGTCGGATGGCGATCGAGCGGATTGCCCGGCCGGTCGAACTCGATGTCGTCCGGCAGCTTGACCGGCAGGTCGGCCTTCGGCACCGGCACCACGCCGCAATCCTCGCAATGGATCATCGGGATCGGGCAGCCCCAATAGCGCTGGCGCGAAATGCCCCAGTCGCGCAGGCGGAAATTCACCTTGCGCTCGGCCATCGGCCGGTTGCCGATGGTCCTTTGTTCCAGCAGCTTCGCCACCTCGTCGAATGCCTGATCCGGCTTCATGCCGTCGAGGAAGCGCGAATTGATCATCGCGCCATCATCGACATAAGCCTCGTCGATGACCTGGAAGCTTCCTTGATTCTCGCCTTCCGGCATCACCACCGGAATGACCGGAAGGCCGTATCTGTTGGCGAAGTCGAGGTCGCGCTGGTCATGTGCCGGGCAGCCGAAGATGGCGCCGGTGCCATAGTCCATCAGCACGAAATTGGCGACGTAGACGGGCAGCGTCCACCTCTCGTCGAACGGATGGACAACGCGAATGCCGGTATCGAAACCCTTCTTCTCGGCCGTCTCCAATGCCGCCGCCGAAGTGCCCATATGGCGGACTTCGTCGATGAACTTTGCCAGCGCCGGATTGTCCTCGGCGGCCTTTTTGGCCAGCGGATGGTCGGCCGCAATCGCCATGAAGGACGCGCCGAAGATGGTGTCGGGCCTGGTCGTATAGACTTCGAGCTCATGCTCGCCGGCGACTGGCTTGGCCAGCGGCCAGCGGATCAGCAGCCCTTCCGAACGGCCGATCCAGTTCGCCTGCATCAGCTTCACTTTTTCCGGCCAGTCGTCGAGTTGGTCGAGCGAATCCAGCAGATCCTGCGCGTAATCGGTGATCTTGAAGAACCACTGCGTCAGCTCGCGCTGTTCCACCAGCGCGCCTGAGCGCCAGCCGCGTCCGTCGATGACCTGCTCGTTGGCAAGCACCGTCATGTCCTCCGGATCCCAGTTGACCTTGGAGGATTTGCGCGTCACCAGCCCCTTCTCGACGAAATCGAGGAACAGCATCTGCTGGCGGTGATAGTAGTCGACGTCGCAGGTGGCGAACTCGCGGGCCCAATCGAGCGACAGGCCCATGACCTTGAGCTGCTCGCGCATGGCGGCGATGTTCTGATAGGTCCAGTCCTTGGGATGGACCTTGTTCTGCATCGCCGCGTTTTCGGCTGGCATGCCAAAGGCGTCCCAGCCCATCGGGTGCAGCACGTTGAAACCCTTGGCCCGCTTGTAGCGCGCCACCACGTCGCCCATCGTATAGTTGCGGGTATGGCCGATATGGATGCGCCCCGACGGATACGGGAACATCTCCAGCACGTAGTATTTCGGGCGCGGGTCGTCATTGTCGGCTTCGAACAGCTTCTTGGCGTCCCAGGCGTTCTGCCATTTGGGCTCTGACGCGCGCGGATTGTATCGTTCGGTTGCCATCGGGTGTTTTTCACTTAAAAGCATGCGCGAGCCGCCGGACAATGCCCGGGCGGCTCAGGAAATGTCGTCGCGGTGTTCACCATGGATTGCCGGACCCGTCAACTGCGGCGATCCGGCGAAAAGCCAAACACAGGCAGGATATAGGCATGGCGAGCGCCGTCGAACAGCTTTTCACGGTCAAGGCAAGGATCGCTGCCGCCGAGCGCGAGGCAGGCCGTGAGGCCGGAGCGGTGACGCTGGTCGCAGTCTCGAAAACCTTCGACGCCGCCGATATCCGCCCGATTATCGAGGCCGGCCAGCGCGTCTTCGGCGAAAACCGCGTCCAGGAAGCACAAGCGAAATGGCCGGTGCTGAAGGAGGCATTTTCCGACATCGAGCTGCATCTGATCGGTCCGCTGCAATCGAACAAGGCCAAGGAAGCGGTGGCATTGTTCGATGTCATCGAAACCGTCGACCGTGAAAAGATCGCCGCAGAGCTGGCCAAGGAGATCGCCAGGCAAGGCCGGTCACCAAGGCTCTATGTCCAGGTCAACACCGGCTCCGAGCCGCAAAAGGCCGGCATCGAGCCGCGCGAGGCTGTCGCCTTCGTGGCCCGCTGCCGCTCGGTTCACGCCCTCGCCATCGAAGGGCTGATGTGCATTCCGCCGGCCGACGAGAACCCCGGTCCGCATTTCGCGCTGCTGGAAAAGCTTGGGCTTGAGGCCGGCGTCGACAAGCTCTCCATGGGCATGTCCGGCGACTACGAAACCGCGATCGCCTTCGGCGCGACCAGTGTCAGGGTTGGATCGGCAATTTTCGGCGCCAGATGAGGCGCAGCCGACCTTAGGCCACAGGCTGACATTGACTGCGCCAGCGTATAGAAACGGAACGTTTCGTTCCTATATGGGTCGAGTTATTCTCAACCCGTCTGGAGCCACCCATGCGTTACAATCAACTTGGAAATACGGGGATGTTCGTCTCCGAACTTTGCCTCGGCACGATGACGTTCGGCGCGGCCGGCGAGAATGCCCAATGGGGCCTGATCGCCAGCCTCGACCAGAAGGGCGTCGACGAGATCGTTGCCCGCTCGCTCGCCGCCGGCGTCAATTTCTTCGACACGGCGGATGTCTATTCCTTCGGCGCCTCGGAACGGCTTCTCGGCCAGTCGCTCAGGAATCTTGGCGTCAACCGACAGGACGTGATCATCGCCACCAAGGTCCATGGCGCCATGGGCGGGGGCCCGAACCAGCGTGGTTCCTCGCGCGGCCACATCATGGATTCGGTCGAAGGCAGCCTCGAGCGGCTGCAGCTCGATCACATCGATCTCTACCAGCTGCACGGCACCGACACGGTGACGCCGATCGACGAGACACTGCGGGCGCTCGACGACCTCGTTGCCGCCGGCACGGTCCGCTATGTCGGCGTCTCGAACTGGCAGGCCTGGCGCGTTGCCAAGGCGCTGGGTATTGCCGAGCGCAAGGGATTTGCCCGCGTCGAGACCGTGCAGTCGTACTACTCGATCGCCGGCCGCGATCTCGAGCGCGAAATCGTGCCGCTGCTCAACGAGGAGAAGCTCGGGCTGATGGTCTGGTCGCCGATGGCTGGCGGCCTGCTCTCCGGCAAATACGGACCGGGCGCCCCCGGCAATGGCGAGGGCCGCCGCGCCAGCTTCAATTTCCCGCCGGTCAATGAGGACCGTGCCTGGGCAGCAGTCGCCGTCATGCGCGAGATCGCCGTCAAGCACGGCGTCAGCGTCGCCACGGTGGCGCTCGGCTATGTCCTGGCCAAGCCATTCGTGATGAGCGTCATCATCGGCGCCAGCCGCATGGAGCAGCTGGAACAGAACCTTGCAGCCACCGAGTTGAAGCTCGATACCGATGATCTCGTTCGCCTCGACGAAGTCAGTGCCCTGCCCGCCGAATACCCCGGCTGGATGCTGGAACGTCAGGCTGCCGGCCGGCGTCCGGCGCCCGTTGTGCCGAAAACGTAACTCAATCTCACCTTCGATTCGATGCTTCGGGAGCCGGCAGGCTCCCGATCTTTTTTGGGCTCAGGTCAGCCGGACCGTCTCGACCAAAAAGTCCAAAAACGCCCGCACCCGCGCCGGCAGATGCTTGCCTTGGCCGACATAGACGGCGTGGGTGAGTTCCTCGTCGCCGGGGTTGAACTCTTCCAGCAGCGGCAGAAGCCGGCCGGCGGCAATGTCGGCCTCCACATGCCAGCGTGCCAGCCGGGCGAGGCCCGCCCCCGAGAGCGCCATCAGCCGCATCGCCTCGCCGTCGCTGACCAGCGTATTTCCGATGATCGACAGGGTGATCGGCTTGCCGGCCGCGTCGATAAAAGGCCAGCCCTCGAGGTGACGTACGAAACGGAAGCCCATCCGGTTGTGACGATCGAGATCGGCGGGCGTCTTGGGCGTGCCACGCGCTTCGAGATACGATGGCGCCGCAACGACGACCACCCGGCTCTGCCCGAGCTTGCGCGCCACCAGCCGTGATTCGCCGAGCGGTCCGGCGCGGATGGCGACGTCAGCGCGCTCCTCCATCAGGTCGATGACATCGTCGGTCAACACCAGATCGACCGAGATTTCGGGGTAGCGTTCTAGGAAACGCGGCAAAAGCGGGATCAGCCGATGCTGCCCGAAAGGCACGTAGCTGTTGATCCGCAGCCGGCCACGCGGCGCGGCACCCGCCGCTGCCTCGCGCTCGGCCGCCGCCATGTCGGCCAGGACGCGCACGCCGCTGTCGAAGAACGCCGCCCCCTCCGGCGTCAGTTGCAGCTTGCGCGTCGAACGGCTGACCAGCCGCGCACCAAGCCGCGCCTCCAGCCGCGCGATCAGCTTGCTCACCGCCGACGGCGTCATCCGCAACGCGCGGGCAGCGGCTGAAAAGCTGCCCGCCTCGACGACGCGGACGAACACTTCGATCTCGCCGGAGCGATTGATGTCGGGCCTGGCCATTGGTGAATCTATTTCACAGACGATGTGCCCGATGCAAGGCTGGTTCACAGCACATCGCGGCACGATCTTCCGGATCGGGGCGTGGGAGGACACGGCGCCCGTCGTCAAAACTGGTCGTCATCGAAGTGGGAACCGCCATGCCCCTTGCTCTTTACGCTCTTGCCGCCGGTGCGTTCGGCATCGGCGTCACCGAATTCGTCATCATGGGCCTGCTGCTCGACGTCAGCACCGATCTCGACGTCTCGATCTCGGCTGCCGGCCAGCTGATTTCCGGCTATGCGCTGGGCGTTGTCATCGGCGCGCCGCTGCTGACGATCGCAACCGGCCGTTGGCCGCGCAAAACCGTGCTTCTGGCGCTGATGGCGATCTTCACGCTGGGCAACCTCGCTTGTGCGCTTGCCCCAGACTACTGGACGCTGATGGGTGCGCGCGTACTGACCGCCTTCGCCCACGGCACCTTCTTCGGCGTCGGCTCGGTCGTGGCGACCGGACTGGTGGCGCCCAACAAGAAAGCCTCGGCGATCGCCCTGATGTTCACCGGCCTGACCATCGCCAACATCCTCGGCGTGCCCTTCGGCACATGGCTCGGCCAAGCCTTCGGCTGGCGCGCGACCTTCTGGGCGGTGACCCTGGTCGGCATCGCCGCCTTTACCATCATTCTGCTGCTGGTGCCGGGCAGCCGAACAGAGCCTGAGAAGAGCAATTTGCGCGCCGATCTCGCCGTGCTCGGCCGCACGCCGGTCCTGCTTGGCTTTGCTACCACCGTGCTTGGCTATGCCGGCGTCTTCGCCGTCTTCACCTACATCGCCCCGTTGCTGACCGAGATCACCGGTTTTGATGAAGCAGCGGTGTCGCCGATCCTGCTGGTCTTCGGCGGCGGCCTCATTGCCGGCAACCTCGCCGGCGGCAAGTTCGCCGACCGCTGGTTGGTACCGTCCGTTCTCGGCAGTCTCGTCGTCCTGGCGATGGTGCTCGGCACCATGACCTTCGCCCTGCACAGCCAGGTCATGGCCGTTATCTATGTCGGCCTGCTCGGCGCCGCCGCCTTCGCCACCGTCGCGCCGCTACAGTTATGGGTGTTGCAGAAGGCACAAGGCGCCGGCCAGAGCCTCGCCTCATCCTTCAACATCGCCGCCTTCAACCTCGGCAATGCTGCCGGCGCCTGGCTCGGCGGCGTGGTCATCGCCCATGGTCCCGGCCTCGATGCCGTCACCTGGGTCGCGGCCCTGTTGCCGCTTTCAGCGCTTGCCGTGGCGGCGTTTGCGCTGCGCCTCGACCGAGATCCTGTCCTCGCCACACCGGAAATCGCGCGGTCATAGAACGGCAAACCTCAACCAATCTTTGAAACAGCCATCCTTCCACAAGGAGCAAACCCATGGATTATCGAAATCTTGGCGCATCAGGCCTGAAGGTCCCGGCGCTCTCGTTCGGCGCTGGAACCTTCGGCGGTTCAGGCCCGCTGTTCGGCGCCTGGGGCAACAGCGATGCGACGGAAGCACGGCGGCTGGTCGACATCTGCCTTGAGGCCGGCGTCAACCTGTTCGACACCGCCGACGTCTATTCGAATGGCGCTTCCGAACAGGTGCTCGGCGAAGCGATGAAGGGCCGCCGCGACGCCGTGCTGATCTCGACCAAGACCTCGCTGCCGATGGGCGACGGTCCCAACGATGCCGGATCGTCACGTTCACGCCTGATCAAGGCCGTCGAAGACGCGCTGGGGCGCCTTGGCACCGACTACATCGACCTGCTGCAACTGCACGCCTTCGACGCAGCAACACCGATCGAGGAGGTGCTATCGACGCTGGATAGGCTCGTGCGCGCCGGAAAGCTGCGTTATGTCGGCGTTTCCAATTTTTCCGGCTGGCAAGTGATGAAGTCGCTCGGCCTGGCGGACAGATACGGCTATCCCCGATACGTCGCCCACCAGGTCTATTACTCGCTGGTCGGGCGCGATTATGAATGGGAGTTGATGCCGCTCGGCCTCGACCAGGGCGTCGGTGCGCTGGTGTGGAGCCCGCTCGGCTGGGGCCGCCTGACCGGCAAGATCCGCCGTGGCCAGAAGCTGCCCGAGAAAAGCCGGCTGCACGACACGGCAAGCTTCGGACCGCCCGTCGACGACGAGCATCTCTATCGGGTCGTCGACGCGCTTGATGTTGTCGCCGAGGAAACCGGGAAGACCATACCGCAGATCGCCATCAATTGGCTGCTGCAGCGGCCGACCGTCGCCTCCGTCATCATCGGCGCGCGCAACGAGGAGCAGTTGCGCCAGAATCTCGGCGCCGTCGGATGGTCACTGACCCCGGATCAGATGAAAATCTTGGACACGGCAAGCGAGGTCACCGCACCCTACCCGTATTTTCCCTATCGCCGGCAGGAGGGTTTTGCCCGGCTGAACCCGCCCGCCGTCTGACGCTCCAAAAGCTGGGCGGCGGCTCCCAGGCTGCCGCCCGCGTGCTTTAATGCAGCACGAACTCGCCGTCGACCTTGCGCCATTCGTTCGGCGCGATCAGCTTCTGGTGCGTGTAGCTGACTGAATGCAGCGGGCCTTCGAGCTTGGCCTGCCAGAACTCGATGAAGCGGATAAGCACCGGAAATTTCGGGGCGATGTCGTAATCCTGCCAGATGAAGCTCTGCAGCAGATGCGGATGATCGGGAAAGTGATAAAGAATCTTGGCCGTGGTCAAGCCATAGCCCTTGAGCATCAGGTCCATTTCGGAATGGTCGCGCATTGCGGTCCCCTGGTTGATTCTCTTTCCTCCCAGCCTGAAATTGTGCACCCCATTTGCTTAATCGTCTATTGATATTTCTGCGGTCGAGCCAGATTTCTGCCGCAAAAACATGCGGTTAGCAGCCATCTCGCTAGAGTGCTGACACCACCCGGGAAGGGACCTGCGGCATCCCGCCGCGCAAATCCAACGTCTAATGTTGCCGTCATCGCCGAACTGTTAATAATGCGCGCGAATTCGCGGCCGCAACGCTGCGATCCTGCCGGCAGTCAAGCCGGCGGTTTGGTTTCGGGAGGAAGGCGAAGAAATGTCCGATGTTCATGTCCATCGCGTCCAGCCGGCGTGGAAGAAGAACGCGCTGATCGACAATGACACCTACCTGAAATGGTACGCCGACAGCGTCAAGAGCCCGGACAAGTTCTGGGGCAAGCACGGCAGGCGCATCGACTGGTTCAAGCCGTACAGCAAGGTCAAGAACACGTCCTTCGACGGCAAGGTCTCAATCAAATGGTTCGAGGATGGCCAGACCAACGTTTCCTGGAACTGCATCGACCGGCATCTGAAGAAGCGCGGCGAACAGACCGCCATCATCTGGGAAGGCGACAATCCCTACGACGACAGGAAGATCACCTATAACGAGCTTTACGGACATGTCTGCCGCCTCGCCAATGTGATGAAGAAGCACGGCGTCAAGAAGGGCGACCGCGTCACCATCTACATGCCGATGATCCCGGAGGCCGCCTATGCGATGCTCGCCTGCACGCGCATCGGCGCCATTCATTCGGTGGTCTTCGGCGGCTTTTCGCCGGACGCGCTGGCCGGACGCATCGACGACTGCAAGTCGACCTTCCTCATCACCGCCGACGAAGGCCTGCGCGGCGGCAAGCCGATCCCCTTGAAGGAGAACACCGACAAGGCGATCGAGATCGCCGCCAAGGCCGGAACGAAAGTCGAAAAGGTCTTGGTAGTACGCCGCACCGGCGGCAAGACCGGCTGGGCCGCCGGGCGCGACGTCTGGTACCATGACGAGGTCGCGACGGTTAAGGCCGAATGCAAGCCCGAGAAGATGAACGCCGAGGATCCGCTGTTCATCCTCTACACGTCGGGCTCGACCGGCAAGCCGAAAGGCGTGCTGCACACCACCGCCGGCTATCTCGTCTATGTCTCGATGACCCACCAATATGTCTTCGACTATCACGACGGGGACGTCTACTGGTGCACCGCCGATGTCGGCTGGGTCACCGGCCACAGCTACATCGTCTACGGGCCGCTCGCCAACGGCGCCACCACGCTGATGTTCGAAGGCGTGCCGAATTACCCGTCGCAGTCGCGTTTCTGGGACGTGATCGACAAGCACAAGGTCAACATCTTTTACACCGCGCCGACGGCGCTGCGCGCGCTGATGGGCGCCGGCGACGCCCATGTCACCAAGACGTCGCGCAAGTCGCTGCGCGTGCTCGGCACCGTCGGCGAGCCAATCAATCCAGAAGCCTGGGAATGGTATTTCAACGTTGTCGGCAACGGCAAGGTGCCGATCGTCGATACCTGGTGGCAGACCGAGACCGGCGGCATCATGATCACGCCGGTTCCGGGCGCCACCCACCTCAAGGCGGGCTCGGCGACGCGGCCCTTCTTTGGCGTCAACCCGCAGCTGGTTGATGGTGACGGCAAGGTGCTGGAGGGTGAAGCCAGCGGCAATCTTTGTATTGCCGACTCATGGCCGGGCCAGATGCGCACCGTCTATGGCGATCACGACCGCTTCGTGCAGACCTATTTCTCGACCTACAAGGGCAGGTACTTCACCGGCGACGGCTGCCGCCGCGATGCTGACGGCTACTACTGGATCACCGGCCGCGTCGACGACGTCATCAACGTCTCCGGCCACCGCATGGGCACCGCCGAGGTCGAATCGGCGCTGGTTTCGCATGAGAAGGTCTCGGAAGCGGCCGTCGTCGGCTACCCGCACGATATCAAGGGCCAGGGCATCTACTGCTATGTCACGCTGATGGCCGGCGAGACGCCAAGCGAGGAATTGCGCCAGGAGCTCGTCGCCCATGTCCGCAAGGAGATCGGCGCCATCGCTTCGCCCGACAAGATCCAGTTCGCGCCCGGCCTGCCGAAGACCCGTTCCGGCAAGATCATGCGGCGCATTCTGCGCAAGATCGCCGAGGACGATTTTGCCGCGCTCGGCGACACCTCGACGCTGGCCGATCCGGCGGTCGTCGACGACCTGATCGCCAATCGGCAGAACAAGAAGAGCTGATGCAAGCCATATTGGGTGCCGTCACCGAGCTTTGGCGCTATCCCGCGAGCTCGCTCGCCGGCGAGCGCCAGCAGGCGATCTCGGTCGCCCGGCATACCGTTGAAGGCGACCGCCTGTTTGGTCTTATCGACACGTCGAACAATGAAATCGCACGGCCGGACCGCGAAGTGAAATGGCACAAGGTGCCCCGCATCCGAACCCGGCTGTCGCCGGCCGGCGCACTGGAGGTTGCGGTCCCGGATGGCGACTGGCTAGCCGCACCGGGCGCTGATAGCGACCGCGCCATTTCCGCCTATCTCGGCTTTGCGGCCTCCATCCGGCCGTTCCGCCGCGAGAATACTACACCGGGATACGCCGGTCCCCTGCTGGCGGAACGCTATGTCAAAGCCCCCATTCATCTGCTGACCACCGCTTCGCTGGCGCAGTTGAAGTTGCTGCATCCAGACGGCACCGCCGACCCGCGCCGCTTCCGCCCCAACATCGTCGTCGACATGCCGAAGATCGAGGGGTCATTCCCCGAAACCGAATGGATCGGGCGCAAGCTGGCGATCGGCGACCTGCTCCTGACCATCTCCGAGCCGTGCCGCCGCTGCGGCTTCACCATCATTGGCCAGGACGGGTTCGACCACGACCCGGCAATCCTGCGCAGCCTGGTCCGCCACAACGCCCATAATTTCGGCGTCTACTGCACTGTCGATCGACCGGCCCGCGTCGAGATCGGCGCCACGATGCGTCTCCTGTAGCTATTAGTATAAATCCGCCCGCGTCGGCGGCAGGCCGCTTGGGCCGCGCGCGCGCCTGGTGGCGACGGTCTGGAAAATCTGCGCCGAGGCGCGTTCGAAGGTAATCGAGCAGCCGGTGAGATAAAGCAGCCAGAGCCGCGCCTTGGATTCGCCGACCTCGGCGATGGCCTCGTCAAAGCGTGCGTGGAGGCGCTCGGCCCATAGCCGGCAGGTGCGCGCATAGTGCTCGCGCAAGTTTTCGACGTCATAAATGAGGAAGCCGTGCGCCTCGAGATTGCCGAGCGTCATGCCGATCGTATCGAGTTCGCCGCCCGGAAAAATGTATTTGATCAGCGCTTTGAATTCCGGCCCCTTGCGCAGCGTCTTCTTCATGCTGCCCTTGTCGCGGCGGGTGATGGCATGGTGCAGATAGATGCCGCCGGGTTTGAGCAGGCGATGGATGGTCGAAAAATAGGCGGCATGGTTGGCAAGCCCCAGATGTTCGAACATGCCGATCGACGAGATCTTGTCGAAGGAACCGGACAGCTCGGCATAGGACTTTATCTCGATGGTGATGCGATCCTCCAGCCCCTCAGCGCGGATGCGTTCGCGGGCGAACTCGGTCTGTGCCTCCGATAGCGAAACGCCGTGGCCGACGACGCCATAATTCTTCACGGCATGGATGAGCATCGCTCCCCAGCCGCAGCCGATGTCGAGCAATCTGTCGCCGGGCTTCAGCCGAAGCTTGCGGCAGATATGGTCGAGCTTGTCTCTCTGCGCCTGATCGATATCGTTGGCGAAGTCCTTGAAGTAGCCGCAGCTATAGACCATGCGCTCGTCGAGGAAGAGCCGGTAGAATGCGTTGGAAATGTCGTAGTGATGCTGGATCGCCTCCTTGCTCGAACCGCTGACGTAAGGATTGCGGCCGGAAAGATCGGTTCGCGCCGTCATCTGTTTTCGCGAAAACAGCACCGCCGGCAGGTCGCGCAGGATCGCCAGCTTCGGCAGTGTCTTGAGCTTCGTCCTGAGCTTGCCGTGCGTGGGCAAGGCATAGAAATCGAACAGCGATCCGTCTTCGACGTCGACCGCCTTGGCAATCCACATCTCGATCAGCGTCGATAAAGAGGGCCGACGTACGATCTGCCAGACGATGTCCTGGTCGTTGATGGTGAGCACCGGGCCGGCAGCCGGGCCGATCCGCTCGCCCGTCCACAGCCTCACCGCAAAACCCGGCTTCATCGTTTCGATGACCGTCCGAACAATCCGGGCCGCTCTCTCGGCTGCCTCCATCCCCGTCCTCCCTTACCCGGCAAAATAGTGGCCCGGAACAATAGCGGCCCGATCTTGCCTGCCAGATCGGCCGGCCGCAAGCCGCCTGGGTGCGCAAGCACGCTTGTTCAGGATTTTTGGATGCCGCGCCTTGCCATTTCCCGGGTGACACCCCATCATGGGGGAGTGTTCAACAAATCGAAAGGAGGTGATCCGATGTCGAGTGATTTCGTTTTCCAGAACGTGGCCTCAGCGGATTGCACTTTCGGGAAGCAGTCTTCCCGTTAAGGCGCGAGATGCGCGGCTGGCGACCAGTGTCGCCGCCAGGAGCCGCGCCATGGACGGAAACACGGAAGGCCGCCGACTTCGCAAGAAG
Organism: Mesorhizobium sp. M0983; assembly: GCF_040318975.1. Lineage (NCBI taxonomy): Bacteria > Pseudomonadati > Pseudomonadota > Alphaproteobacteria > Hyphomicrobiales > Phyllobacteriaceae > Mesorhizobium > Mesorhizobium sp. M0983. Next base: position 311,948 of record NZ_JAMYNH010000003.1, read on the forward strand.
CGGCGGCCTTTTCCTTTGGGCTGTTGTCCCCTATCTGGTTACGGTCAACATCTCGACGTTGCGCGCTATATCCTGGAAAGCCTGGTTGAGTTCGGTTCCATTGGCCGCCTGATAAAAGTGCTTGATCTTGGCGGTGTCCGGGCTGGCGCAATCCTGGAGCGTCGCCTTGGCATTCCTTTCGTTTAGGTCAAACCCAATGGTGAATATCTCAATGCCCTTGTTGCGCATGGCAGCGCAGAGTGTCTTGGCGGCCGTGCGGGTCGGCTCCTTGCCGGCGTCATTGTAAACGTCGCTCACCGTGCTCGCATCGAAGTAGGATAGGTTGAATTCGCCGTCGGTCATCAGGATCGCGATTTTGGCGACCTTTTTTGGATCCATCTTGGCCGGCCGTTGCGAAGTCCTCATGATGCTACCCCAGTTCTCCGACAGCATGTACCAGGTCCACTGCACGCCGATATGGCCGGCGGTGCCGCCGGATGCGACGAAATTCTTGATGACCGTCTTGAGCGCCGTCGCATCCGCCGTCAGCGGCATCAGCGTGGCGGCCGGGCAGGCGGCGGTGCCGGTTTGCCAAGCGAAGGACGACAGCAGGTAGTCGCGGTTGACCATGCTGGCGTCGGGGCCCGCGTCCGAATATTGATAGATCCCCTTGCGTTCGGTGGCGCAATTGTCCGGACGGATGAAGCCCGAGATATATTGCACGGCGTCATTGGCCGGCGCCTGTTTGCGTTGGCTGGTGCTGGTTTCCACATAGACGCTGCTGGGCGCAAGTGTACCCGCATTCACCGAATTTGCGTAAGGCACGATGGCAACCCGCACTCGTGGCTTGGAGGGGTCCTGACCGCCCAGGAAACTGTCGACGGCATTCGCCGCAGCCGTCCGCAGATCGATGATTTTCTGGCCGGCCATCGACCCGGTCACATCGAGCATCATTGCGACTTCGATCTGCTTGTCCGAATAGAGCGCCATCGTCGATGCGGGAACGCTTTGCATGCCACTCGTGCCGAAAAGCGGGAAATAGTAGCTGACATTGACATGGACATCCGCCTGAACCGTGTTTGCAGTCCGGTCGACGGTCAGCTTGTCGAGAACGATCTGGTTGTCCTGCAGGATACCCGCCGTGCTGTTGGCATCGAGAAAGGCCTGCACCGATTTGCTGGCGTCGGCCTCGCTGATGACGCCGGTTGTCAGGTCGCGCGCCGTCGAGGTGACCGCAGCGTCGACGACGCCTTGCAGGCTCGATTTCACATTGTAGAGTTGGGACACGTTGACGGCAAAGCCGACACTCAGCGCCAGCACCGAGCTGATTATACCAAACAGCACCGCGAAATTTCCGCTGCGATCCCCGGCAAAGCCGCCGATCGCCTGAACAAGACCCCCGAAACGCTGCATTCCTTCCGCCTCCATCGCCACAGCCTGCAGCTGTCCGAAGGCGCATTGCAGGAATCCGGCCGGATCGCGCCGCCAGGCGCGAGAAAGCGAGCGGCTCTCGCTCAGGCCATTGTTTCCAAACGGTTTCAAGCGACGGCAAGGTAAACAGCCGGTAAATGAAAGTCGCGTCAGCGCGGCTTTGTTGACAAAGCGCTTACCATGATCAGGCTCGCAATTCAGGACGACTGGACTGCGTCCCAATCCGGTACAGACGAGATGTATCGAACCGGTTCAGCACGACCGCGGTAGCGGGAGATGGAAATCTGGACTGTGAAAGGACTATGCCAGCATCCGTGCGCTGACGGTCTTGTCGACGCCGCGATAGGGCGGCTTGAAGAGATTGCCTTCCTGCTCGTGCGTCCAGACCTTGAACCGGCTGAGCCGATGCGGGCCGAAACTGTGCAGCAGCGGCACGTCGGTGGCATCGCGGCCGCGCGCTATGACGACGCGGCCGATCCTCGGCACATTGTGGCGAGGATCGAACGTGTACCATCTGCCGTCGAGGAACACTTCCACCCACGCCGAGAAATCCATCGGCGCCGGATCGGCGGGTACGCCGATATCGCCAAGATAGCCGTTCACGTAACGGGCCGGGATATTCATGCAGCGGCAGAGCGTGATCGCCAGATGGGCAAAGTCGCGGCAGACGCCGACGCGCTCCTCATGCGCCTGCGCCGCCGTGCGGGTCGGGCGCGCATAGCCGTAGCCAAAGGACAGGCGGTTGTGGACATAGTCGACGATCGCCTGCACCCGCGCCCAACCCGGCGGAAGCTGGCCGAAAAGTTGCCAGGCGAGATCGCTGAGATGATCGGTCTCGCAGTAACGGCTGCCAAGCAGATAGCCGAGCACCTCGTCCGGCAATTCCGCGACCGGGACTTCCCCGGCCAGCGTGTTGACCTCGTCCGTCTCGCCACCGTCCTCGATCACCGCGTCATAGAGGATGCGAAAGCTTCCTGCCGGCGCCGTGAAGCGGCGGCAGCTATTGCCGAAAAGATCGTGGTAGACCCTGGTGGGCACGGATGGCGACGTCAGTACGCGCGTCTGCCGCTTGATGTCGGCCTGACGATCCCCGTGGATGTCGAGCAATGAAACGACCGGCGTTGGTGCAACGCATTCAATGCCAATTTCATAGCCGAGCCGAATCAGCATCGCCCTCCCCTGCGATCGTCATGGAAGATAGTGCTGGTCAACGCAGGAGAGTGCGCGCGGTTCCTTGCGAACGTCGAAAACGAGGTCTCGCGGCTTCCCATACGGACGCGGCAACGTTACGGTCGATCGATATGCTCCCTTCGAAATAATCCTTCCAAGATGACCCCGGGAAAACCGATGTTTGCAGGCAGAAAATTCGCGGCCTTCCTGTTCGATATGGACGGCACGATTCTCAATTCGATTGCCGCGGCGGAAAGGGTCTGGGCAGCCTGGGCGCACCGGCAAGGTCTTGACGTCGCTGCATTCCTGCCGACCATCCACGGCGTGCGGGCGATCGAGACCATCGGCCGGCTGGCGCTCCCAGGGATCGATCCTGCCCGCGAAGCCGATGCGCTTTTGCAGGCCGAAGCAGCCGACGTCGAAGGCATCCACCCGATTACCGGCGCCGCGGCATTCCTGGCGTCGCTGCCGCCCGGGAGCTGGGCGATCGCCACTTCGGCGCCCCGTGAACTCGCTCTGCTGCGCCTGCAGGCCGCCGGCATTCCGGCTCCCGCCGTGATCGTTGCGGCAGAGGATGTCTCCCGCGGCAAGCCGGCGCCCGACTGCTTCCGGCTGGCGGCCGAACGGCTCGGCGTCGACGTGCGCGATTGCCTCGTCTTCGAAGACGCACCGGCAGGCATAGCAGCAGCCGAGGCCGCGGGCGCCGCGGTCGTCGTGATCAGCGCCACGCACCGGCATCCGTTGGAGACGCCGCATGCCGCCATCGCCGGCTATGACGCGATCGGCGTCGCCGTCGATGCCAGCGGCTGGATTGCCATCGAAGCGGAGCGGGCCGCCCAGCCTGCTTAGCTGGTACCCTGCTTAGCCAGCACCCTGCCTGGGCTAAAAGTCGCTGGTCAGGCCCTTGACCTCCCAGTCGCCGTAGCGGCCGGGTTCCTTGCCGCCGCGCCCACCGATCTCCCTCGGCAGCGTGGCTTCCTTCTCGCGATATTGCTCCCGCCGGGCCTCGGCCTCGGCCAAGGCGCGCCGGGCTGCCGGCGTCAGTGGCTTGTGCGGCGAGCCGTTAGCATGCGTTTGGCTGGTTTTGTCGATCATGCGATCTTCCGCTAGATTGAAACAGGCCCCGATTGAAACGGGAACCGCTGTTTCCCATCATATAGCGATGGGCCCACAAGGATCGACCCCTTTGTTGGGCCAGAACGGAGCAGACGATGAACACCCTTCGCACCGCCATGCTTTTGGCCGCAATGACGGCCCTGTTCATGGGTGTCGGCTATCTGGTCGGCGGATCCGGCGGCATGATGATCGCCTTGCTGATCGCCGCCGGCACCAATTTGTTCAGCTATTGGAACGCCGACAAGATGGTGCTGTCGATGCACCGTGCGATCGAGGTCAACGAAAGCAACGCGCCCGAATATTACGCCATCGTGAAGGGTCTCGCGCAACGCGCCGGCCTGCCGATGCCGAGAACCTATCTCATCGACAATCCTCAGCCCAATGCCTTCGCCACCGGCCGCAATCCGCAAAATGCCGCTGTCGCCGCCAGCACCGGCCTGCTCGAGCAGCTCTCACATGAAGAAGTCGCGGCGGTGATGGCGCATGAGCTTGCCCATGTGCAGCACCGCGACACGCTGACCATGACGATCGTCGCGACCTTTGCCGGCGCAATTTCGATGCTCGGCAATTTCGCTTTCTTCTTCGGCGGCAACCGCGACAACAACAATTCCTTCGGCATCGTCGGCGTGCTGGTGGCGATGATCGTCGCGCCCCTGGCCGCCATGATCGTGCAGATGGCGGTGAGCCGCACCCGCGAATACGAGGCCGACCGGCGCGGGGCCGAAATCTGTGGACACCCGCTGTGGCTGGCCTCGGCACTTGACAAGATCGCGCGGGGCGCCGAACGCATCCGCAACCCGGATGCCGAGCGCAATCCGGCAACCGCCCATCTCTTCATCATCAATCCTCTTTCCGGCGAGCGCATGGACAGTTTGTTTTCCACTCACCCGAGCACAGAAAACCGCATCGCCGCATTGCAGAGGATCGCGAGCGAGATGGCCGGCGCACCCGAAGCGGCCGCGACGCCAAAGCCGGCGCCGAAAGAGACCGGGCAGCAGCCGTCAGGTCCGTGGGACAGGGCCGCCCGGCCCGAGGGGCCGGTTGAGCCGGCCAAGCCGAGACCCAATCCCTGGGGACGCAATCCGACCGGACCCAAAGGTCCGTGGTCGTGAGCGCAGCACAACGCCGGCACGCAATTCCAGGTGATCGCGAGCACAATTCGGGCAGCGAGGCCGTAGCCGGTCTCGCCGCGCGCAAGGCAGCCGCGCGCCTGCTTGCCGCAGTCATCGACGCGAGAACGCCACTCGACGGGCTGACCGACCATGAGAACGGCCATCCGCAATACAAGGCGCTCGACTTGCGCGACCGCGCCCTGGTGCGCGCCATTCTGGTCACCGCCCTGCGCTACCGCATGACCATATCAGGCCTTTTGGCCCGCCGCCTGGAAAAGCCGCTGCCGCCCAACGCTACGGCGCTTTCGCACATCCTGCACGTGGCGGCGGCACAGATCCTGTTCCTCGATGTTCCCGACAGCGCCGCCGTCGACCTCGCCGTGACGCACGCCAAGTCCGATCCGCGCACGGCGCGCTTTTCCGGCCTCGTCAACGGCGTGCTGCGTACGCTGGCGCGGGCCAAGCAGGACGAGCTCGCGACCGCAATTGCCGCAACCGACGAGGCACCAAAATGGTTTTCCGACCGTTTGAAAACGGTCTACGGCCTCGACAAGGCCAGGCAGATACTGCTCGCCCACCGCCATGAGGCGCCGGTCGACTTCTCGGTCAAGTCGGACCCGGCGCTGTGGGCCGAACGGCTCGGCGGCTTCGTCTTACCGACCGGCACGGTGCGGGTCGAGAAGCTCAGCGCTTCCGTGACCGAACTGCCCGGCTTTGGGGAAGGCGCCTGGTGGGTTCAGGATGCAGCGGCCAGCCTGCCGGCCCGGCTGTTCGGCGACATCAATTGTTTGCGAATCGCCGACCTCTGCGCCGCGCCGGGCGGCAAGACCGCCCAGCTGATCCTCGCCGGCGCCCATGTCACTGCGCTCGACATGTCCAGAACGCGGCTGGCACGGCTGACGCAGAACCTCGAAAGGCTCGGCTTGGCCGCGGAGATCGTCGAGGCCGATCTGCTCAAATACGAGCCGAAGAACCGCTTCGACGCCGTCCTCCTCGACGCACCTTGCTCTTCGACCGGCACGGTGCGGCGGCATCCCGACGTTCCCTGGACGAAGACGGCGGTCGACGTCGAAAAATTGGCCGACCTGCAACGCCGGCTGCTTGCCCGCGCCATCACCTTGGTCAAGCCTGGCGGTCGCATCGTCTTTTCCAACTGTTCGCTCGATCCGCTGGAAGGCGAAGAGCTCTATCGCGACTTTCTCGCCGGCAATGCGGAGATCATCGACGACCCGCTTCGGCCGGGCGAGATTGCCGGCATCGACCCATTCCTGACGCCGCAAGGCACGTTGCGCACCACGCCTGCCGATCTGGAGCTTGGCTCACCGGCGCGTTCCGGGCTGGACGGTTTCTTTGCCGCCCGCATGCGCAGAGCCGGCTAAGGGCCGATCTTGAAGCGCCATCCGACTTCTTGGGGCGAGGAGGCATGGAAAACAGGCTGAACGGCCCCACTGCCGCGGAATTCGCCTTCGCACAAGTTCTTGAATCATATAAACTTGTGCTTGGGTGAGGACGATCAGGAGGGGTTTTGGCAATCGCTGCCGGTAACACGACGCGTCTGTGGACGCTTGTCGCGAGGGAGTTCTGGCGCAAGACGCGCCGACGCTTGCGTGCCGGGCCACTCTATCGCTGGCGTTACTCCGGCCGCACGCCGGAGCGCGTCCTGATTGCCCCGCCGGACCTGCGACTCGCCGATCCTCAGATCGCACTCGAGATCTATTACGGCCGCTATCCGCTTTCGGGGCATCTGGTCGAGACCGGCGGCAAATCGCCCTTCCAGATCGACGTGCCCAATCCCGGCTGGCAAAAGACGCTGCACGGCTTTCGCTGGCTGCGCCATATGCGTGCCGCGGGTACGGAACTCGCCGCCGCCAACGCGCGGGCGTTGGTTTCCGACTGGATTGCAATCCATGGCAGCCATATTTCCGGCGTCGCCTGGGAGCCCGGCACGACGGCCAAGCGTGTCATTGCCTGGCTGCAGCATTCCTCGATCGTGTTGCAGGGCGCCGAGTTTCCGTTCTACCGTGCGTTCCTGAAATCGCTTGCCGTCCAGATCCGCTATCTGCGCGCCATGGTGCGCGAGATGCCGGACGGCAAGGACAGGCTGCGCGCCCGCATTGCGCTGGCCTTTGCCGCTTTGTCGCTGCCGGCGCCGGCCTCGGCGCTGCGCGGTGCCACCCGCAATCTCGCCGAGGAGCTCGACCGCCAGATCCTGCCTGACGGCGGCCATATCTCGCGTAATCCGATGACCGTGCTTGAAATCCTCGCCGACCTTCTGCCGTTGCGCCAGACATACGCCAATCAGGCCGAGACACCGCCGGCCGCCCTGATCGGCGCCATCGACCGGATGCTGCCGGCACTGCGCTTCTTTCGCCATCAGGATGGCAGCCTTGCCCGCTTCAACGGCATGGGCGCCACCATCCACGACCGCATCGCCAGCATCCTGCATCACGACGACACCGCCGGCGCACCACTGCTGCACGCGCCGCATTCGGGTTATGAGCGCCTGTCGATGGGTGGTGTCACGGTGATCGCCGATACCGGCCCGCCGCCGCCCGTCGACGTGTCCAATGCTGCTCACGCCGGATGCCTCGCCTTCGAATTGTCGTCGGGCCGCCAGCATTATATCGTCAATGCCGGCATAGACACCTATGGTGCCGCCGAGTTCCGGCCGCTTGCCCGCGCCACCGCCGCCCACTCCACCGCTACCATCAACGACACGTCGTCGGCGCGCTTCAACCACTCCTTGCGCGTCAACGACCTGCTCGGCACGCCTTTGATAGGCGGGCCGCAGCATGTGCCTTGCAAGCGCACCGACCAGAAGGGCAGCCAGGGCTTCATCGCCCGCCATGACGGCTATGTGGCGCGCTTCGGCTTCCTGCATGAGCGCGAGCTGAAATTGTCGACCGAGGGCAATGTGCTTGCCGGCAGGGACCGCTTCCTGCGGCCGGGCGGCGCTTCTATCCGCAACAATGGCCGTGATTTCGTTACAGTGCGTTTCCATGTCCATCCCGACATAAACGTGCTCCAGGATGAGCATGACCGTCTGGTGCTGACCGCCGACCACGCCGACACCTGGGTGTTTACCTCCACCGAAGTGGCACCCGAGGTCGAGGAATCGATCTATTTCGCCGGGCTTGGCGGCCCACGCCGCAGCCGCCAGATCGTGCTTGCCTTCAAGGCCTCGGAGATTCCCGAGGTCCATTGGCAATTAACGCGGACAATTATCGCCGGCCGTCAGGAAAAAGCTGAAGCTGGTGGCAACGGCAGACACTGATCAAGCCTTGCGGCTTGATTTCCGGGCCTCATATGCTACGGCCCGCGGACGCTCTCCAACCACACGTGGAAAGGCCGCCAGCCCATGGCCGTCGCCGCCAAGAATATTCCCGCGCCCGACCTTGTACCCATCCGTCGCGCGCTGCTCTCCGTCTTCGACAAGACCGGCCTGATCGATTTCGCCAGGGCGCTGGCTTCGGCCGGCGTCGAGCTGGTCTCGACCGGCGGCACGGCAAAGGCCCTCGCCGATGCGGGCATGGCGGTGCGCGACGTATCCGAGCTCACCGGCTTTCCCGAGATCATGGACGGGCGCGTCAAGACGCTGCACCCGTCGGTGCATGGTGCACTGCTTGGCGTGCGCGACGATCCAGAGCACGCCGCGGCGATGCGCGACCACGGCATCGAGCCGATCGATCTCGTCGTCTCCAATCTTTATCCGTTCGAAGAGGTGCGCCGCTCCGGCGCCGACTACGCGGCGATCGTCGAGAACATCGACATCGGCGGCCCGGCGATGATCCGTGCCTCTGCCAAGAACCACGCTTATGTCGGCATCGTCACCGACCCTGACGACTATGCCTCGGTGCTCAACGCGCTGGAGATGAATTTCGGCTCGTTGTCGCTGGATTTCCGCAAGAAGTTGGCAGCCAAGGCCTTTGCCCGCACCGCCAGCTACGATGCGGCGATCTCGGGATGGTTCGCCGAGGCGCTGGAGATCGAGCATCCGACATGGCGCGCCTTCGGCGGCAGGCTGCAGTCGGTGATGCGCTACGGCGAAAACCCGCATCAGGGCGCCGGCTTCTATGTCAACGGCGACAGGCGGCCGGGCGTCGCCACGGCACGCCAGCTTCAGGGCAAGCAGCTTTCCTACAACAACATCAACGATACCGACGCCGCCTTCGAGCTGGTCGGCGAGTTCGATCCGACCCGCTCCGCAGCGGTAGCCATCATCAAGCACGCCAACCCGTGCGGCGTCGCCGAAGGCGCTTCGCTGCAAGCGGCCTATGCCAAGGCGCTGGCCTGCGACCCTGTCTCGGCCTACGGCGGCATCGTCGCCATGAACCGTATCCTCGATGCCGCAGCCGCCGAAGAGATCGTCAAGACCTTTACCGAAGTGATCATCGCACCGGAGGCGTCCGATGATGCAATCCGCATCATTGGCGTCAAGAAGAATCTACGCCTGCTGGTCACCGGCGGCCTGCCCGACCCGCGCGCGGCGGGCCTTGGCTTGAAATCGGTTGCTGGCGGCTTGCTCGTCCAGGGCCGCGACAATGCGGTGGTGGATGACCTCGAGCTGAAGGTGGTGACCCGGCGCGCTCCGACGCCGGCCGAAATGGCCAATCTGAAATTCGCCTTTCGCGTGGCAAAGCACGTCAAGTCGAACGCGATCGTCTATGCCAGGGACGGCGCCACCGTCGGCATCGGCGCCGGCCAGATGAGCCGTGTCGATTCCTCGCGCATCGCCGCGCGCAAGGCGCTCGACGCGGCCGACGCTGCCGGTCTGACGGAGCCTTTGACCAAGGGCTCGGTCGTCGCCTCGGATGCCTTTTTCCCGTTCGCGGATGGGCTTTTGTCGGCAATCGAAGCCGGCGCCACCGCCGTCATCCAGCCCGGCGGCTCGATGCGCGACGACGACGTCATCGCCGCCGCCGACGCTCACGGCATTGCCATGGTCTTCACCGGAGTGAGGCACTTCCGGCATTGAACTCCCTCCCCCCTGTGGGAGAAGGGAAGAGCAGCTCACTCCGCCGGCCGATCCGCCGGATAGGGCGTGCCGATCAGGATCGCCATGCCTGCGCCGAGGAACAGCACGATCGCCGCCATTCCGAGCCGCGCCGAGCCGCTGGCCAGGGTGATCGTGGCCACCATGAAGGGCGCTGCAAAACTTGTTGCCCGACCGGCCAGCGCATAGATGCCGAAATAGCGGCCGGATTCGGCTGCGGAGACGCTGCGCGCCATGTAGGAGCGCGACGATGCCTGCACCGGCCCGAAGGCAAGCCCGATCAGCAGGCCGTAGAAAATGTAGGCTTTTTCCGCCGCCGTGCCGAACAGTCCGCCGCCGTCCAGTCCGGGCATCACCCAGGCGCCGAACAGCGTATAGCCCGGGCCGGTCGAGACGATGCCGATCGTGGCAATGCTCAGCATGACCAGCGAAATCATCACTATGGTCTTGGAACCCAGTGCAGTGTCGAGGCGTGCGGCAACCACGCAGCCGACGATGGCAACGACGTTGAGGATGATGCCGAACAGGCCGATCTCTGTGATCGACCAATGGAACATTGCCGCCGCAAACGTTCCGCCCAGCGCCAGCAGCGCGTTGACGCCGTCCTGATAGATCATGCGGGCGACGAGAAAGCGAAAAATACCGCTGCGCTTGCTTACTTCGGCTAGCGTCGACTTCAGTTCCGACAGGCCCTCGCGCACCGCCGGCCCGATTGGAATGCCTTTGATCGCATCAGGCGTGAAAAAGAACATCGGCAGGATGAACAGGAAATACCAGGCCGCCGACAACGGTCCGGTGGCGCGCGCGTCCTCGCCGAGCCTGGGGTCAAGGCCGAAGATCGGGTCGAGCCCGACGACGGTCTTGCCGGTTTCAGGCGAGCCGGCCATGACGGTAACGACGAAGATTAGCGCGATCATGCCACCGAGATAGCCGAGCCCCCAAGCCATGTTCGAGATCCTGCCGATGTCGCTCTTCGGCACCAGGCGCGGCATCATCGAGTCATTGAACACGGTCGAGAATTCAGCCGCGACCGATGCCAGCGAGAACAACGCCACGACCAGAAAAAGGTTGGAGCCGGGCGCGGCGAACCACAGCAAGGTGAGGCTGGTGATCTTGACCGCGGCGAAGAAGGCTATCCACGGTTTGCGTGGTCCGGTCTGATCGGCGATCGAGCCGAGGATCGGCGACAAAACGGCGATGACGAGGCCGGCGGCGGCGATGCCGTAGCCCCAGGCCGCTTGCCCGGTCTCGGGATTGCTGGCCATTCGCGAGACGAAATAAGGACCGAAGATGAAGGTGGTGACGACCGTGAAGAACGGCTGGGCCGCCCAGTCGAACAGCATCCATCCCCAGATGCCGCGTCCCGACGCACGCTGCACTGCGATCTCAGCCATGTCCCCTCCGCTGGAGCTTGCTCCGTGCCGATCGAATCGGCATGATGCTCCGTCTTGTTGTTGAGCACGATCTTGTCCAAAAGCCGATCGTTACGTTCGCAATCATGCTCCGGTGCCCCAAAGCAGCGCGCCGTTCGCTCTATAGCGCAGTTCTTCCCGGCAATACCGCGCGATGTGAAGACGTCTCACAGCGCCGTCAGATCACTCATCAGGCCGGACGCCACCGACAGCCGGGACACGGTGATGTCGCCGCCCTCGGTCAGAGCCTGCAGCCGCTCGCGGATGCGTCCGACCCGTTCGCCGCCGGCCTCCAGCCATGCTGTCACCGGATCCGCCGCCTCGGCATGACTGGTGAGTGCCGCCACGGCGATGCCGCGCCTGGCCGCGCCGATCGTGTCGGTGGCGCGGAAAAGCGCCAGTTGATCATAATAATCCGAGGGCGTGATCGAGCGCGCCGCATCTTCGACGCGCGGGATGCGGAAGACATCGCTGACTGCAAAAAACGCCTTGGCGGCAGCGACGATGCTGGCGTTTGCCGTCCGCGCCGTCAGCGCAATGTCGGGGATGAGCTCCGCCACATCGGTCAACGCCAGTTGCTCGGCAAGGCTCTCGGGCGCGCCGCCCTTCGACAGGCCGTGCCGCCGCTCCTCGATCCGCTCGCGAGAGAAGGCCGGCAGCAGCGAAACGAGCTTCGGCTCCAGCGCCTTGCGCGCATCCTGCAACTCGGCGATCCGCTGCCCGAGCGGTGCGGTGCCGGTATCGTTCTTCAGGTACCAGCCGCTGGTCACATAGATCAGCCGGCTGACCGCCTGATAGAGGTCGAGCTGGATCTGTCCGTCGATCTGGTTGTCGAGCGCGTCGATCTGCCGGTAGAGCGCCGGCAGCGCAAAGCCATCCCGCACCACGGCGAAGGTGCGCACGACATCGGCGGCACTGCGGCCAGTCGCTTCCTGCAGCCTGTTGACGAAGGACGGGCCGCCGCGATTGACCAGATCATTGGCGACGACACGGGCGATGATCTCGCGGCGCAGCCGATGGCCGTGGATTTCTCCCGCATATTTCTTCGCCATGCGATCGGGGAAATAGCCCATCAGATCACGGTCGAAATGCGGATCGTCCGGCACGTCGCTGGCGACGATATCGGAAAACAGCACGATCTTGGCATAGGCGAGCAGCACGCCGAGCTCGGCCCGGGTCAGCGGCTCACCGCGCGTCTCGCGCTCGGCAAAGGCCGCCGGCGACGGCAGCGCCTCGACGGCACGGTCGAGCAGTCCGCGCGCCTCCAGCGCCGCCATGAAGCGGCTCTGATGGGCGATGTCGGCGAGCCCGCGCTTACGGGCAAGGGACAGCGCCAGCGTCTGCTGGTAATTGTTGGACAGCACCAGGGCGCTGACCTCATCGGTCATCTCGGCCAGCAATTTGTTGCGCGCCGGCCGGGTCAGCGATCCCTTGCGCATGGCGGAAGCCAGCGCGATCTTGATGTTGACCTCGACGTCGGAGCAATTCACGCCGCCCGAATTGTCGATCGCATCTGAGTTGCAGCGGCCGCCATTCAATCCGAATTCGATGCGCGCCCGCTGCGTGACGCCGAGATTGGCCCCCTCACCGATGACCTTGGCACGCAGGTCGAGCGCGGTGATGCGGATCGCGTCATTGGCACGGTCGCCGACGTCCTGGTTGGTCTCGCCCGATGCCCTGACATAGGTGCCGATGCCGCCAAACCACAAAAGGTCTGCCGGCGCCTTGAGAATGGCACTCATGATCTCGACTGGCGTGGCCGTTGTCTTGCCGAGGCCGATCGCCGCAGCCGCGGGCGCCGGCAAGGTGATCGACTTCTGGCTGCGCGAGACGATGATGCCGCCCTCCGACAGCTTCGTCTTGTCGTAATCCTGCCAGCTTGAACGGGCGAGAGCGAACATACGCCGGCGCTCGGCCATCGAAGCCGCCATGTCGGGATCGGGATCGATGAAGATGTCGCGATGATCAAAGGCGGCGATCAGCCGGGTCTGCTCCGACAGCAGCATGCCGTTGCCGAACACGTCGCCCGACATGTCGCCGACGCCGACGACAGTGAACGGCGTGGTTTGGATGTCGCGGTTCATCTCGCGGAAATGCCGCTTGACTGCTTCCCAGGCGCCCTTCGCGGTGATGCCCATCTTCTTGTGGTCGTATCCGGCCGAACCGCCGCTGGCGAAAGCGTCGTCGAGCCAGAAGCCGTGCCTTTCGCTTATGGCGTTGGCGGTGTCCGAGAAGGTCGCCGTTCCCTTGTCCGCGGCGACGACGAAATACGGATCATCCTGATCGCGCCGCACCACGCCGGCTGGCGGGATGACGCCGTCCAGGCCGATATTGTCGGTGATCGACAACAGGCTGGAAACGTAATTCTTGTAGGCGGCCGTGCCGGCCTCGAAAATGGCGTCGCGCCCGGCGCTCATCGGCAGCTTTTTCGGGTAGAAGCCGCCCTTGGCGCCAACCGGCACGATCACCGCATTCTTGACCTGCTGTGCCTTGACCAGGCCAAGCACCTCGGTGCGATAGTCCTGCGCACGGTCCGACCAGCGCAGGCCGCCGCGCGCGACCGGGCCGAAGCGCAGATGCACGCCCTCGACCTCGGAGCCATAGACGAAGATCTCGCGCCATGGCCGCGGCGCCGGCAGCCCGTCGACCGATTGCGAATCGAGCTTGATCGCCAGTGATTGGCCCTTCTCTTTCGTATCGGCAACGAAATGATTGGTGCGCAGCGAGGCTTCGATCAGGTTCAGATAACGTCGGATGATGGTGTCGTCGTCGATGTTGGGAACGTCTTCCAGCGCATCCGTGATCTTGGCCTTCAGATGTTTGGCCTGAACGACGCCTTCCGTCTCATCCGTCGGGCCGAGGCGGGCGACGAACAGCGCATGCAGTCCGCGGGCGATCTCGGGATAGCGGTTGAGTGCGGCGGCGATGAAGTCCTGGCTCTGCGGGATACCGGCCTGCTGCAGATAGCGGCCATAGGCGCGCAGGACGGTGATCTCGCCCGACCACAGGCCTGCGGTCTGGGCGAGGCCGTTATAGCCGTCATTGTCGACATTGCCGCGCCAGACGGAAAGGAACGCGTCCTCGAACAGCGCGCCGCCATTGCCGAGGTCGATCGGCCTGCCGTAGCTGTTCTCAAGTTCCATGTCGTGGATGAAGACCATGCCGGATTGATTGTCGCCGACCTCGAAAGTACGCTCGCTGATGACGCGGAAACCGATGTTTTCCAGCACGGGCACGCGCCGCGACAGCGCCACCGGGCTGCCATGGTGATAGATTTTCAGCGCCGCCTGATGCGGCTTCTGGTCGGCGTGACGGTAATAGTCGATGGCGATCGGATTTGACGCATCGAGCCTGGCGATGCGCCCGGCATCGGCCAGCGCCACGGCCGGCGGGAAACTGTCGCGATAACTTTCCGAAAAGCGCGAGGCGATGGCCGTTAGCTTCGCGTCGGCCCCGGTCTCGGTCGCGGTCTCGCGCAGTGCATCGTCCCAGGTCCGTACGATGTCGCGAATCGCCGCCTCGATCGTCGCCTGCTCGACCTTCGGCGTCTTGCCGCCGGAGCGGCCGATGATGAAGTGGACGCGCGCCAGCCCGCCTTCCGGGAAGGCCGGATAATAGGCCGACAGCCGGCCTTCGAAGACGGTCTTCAGATAGGTGCCGATCTTCTCGCGCACGACGCTGTCGTAGCGGTCGCGCGGCACGAAGACGAGCACGGAGACGAAGCGGTCGAACTGGTCGACACGCACCAATGCCCTGACGCGCGGCCGCTCGATCAATCCCAGTATGGCTTCGGCATGCTTGCGCAGGATCGGCACCGGAACCTGGAACAACTCGTCGCGCGGATAGCTCTCCAGCACGTTGATCAATGCCTTGCCGGAGTGGTCGCCGGGATTGAAGCCGGATTTGGCAATGACGGTTTCGGCCTTCGAGCGCAGATAGGGGATTTTCATCACCGAGCGCGTATAAGCAGTCGAGGTGAACAGTCCGACGATGCGCAGCTCGCCCGAAAGCACGCCTTTGCCGGTGTAGGTCTTGACGCCGATGTAGTCGAGGTAGATGCGGCGGTGCACCGATGACTTGGCGTTGGCCTTGGTGACGATCAGCGGTTCCGGCCCATGCAGGAAGGCGCGGATTTCCGGCGTCGTGCTCACCGCTTCGGTGCCACGCCTGAGCACCAGCACGTCGGGATCGGAAAGGATGCCGAGGCCGGGCTTTTCGGCACGCTCGAGCATGCCGCTCTTCTCGCCGCCGGTGTATTTGAATTCACGCATGCCTAGAAAGGTGAAATTGTCGTCGCGCAGCCATTCGAGGAAGGCGATCGCCTCGGTGACATGGGCCTTGTCGAGCGGCACCGGCGAGTAGCGGAATTCCGAGATCGCCTGGTCGAGGCGGGCAAGCATCGGCTTCCAGTCGATGACGGCGGCGCGCACCTGACCGAGCAGCTTCGTCAGGCGTGCGGAAAGGCCTTCGGCCTGCTCGGCCGAAAGGCGGCCGATATGGACATGGATGACGCTCAGCCGGTCATGGCTGTGCTCGCCCTTGGCATAACCGCCATCGCCGAGGATTTCCTCGACGCCGTTCTTGCCGTGCCTGACCACGATGACCGGGTGGGTAACCAGCAGCGGCTCGCCGGCGCTCTCTGTAATCTCACCGAGGACGGAATCGAACAGGAACGGCATGTTGTCGTTGACGACGGTGATCACCGTCATCGGCCGGCCTTGGCGGACGACACCGGAATCGACGCCTATGGCAACGACGCAGTCGTCCTTCTTGTGCCGGGCGACAGCGCGGCCGGCGAGTTCGGCAGCGCGTTCGAGATCGATGACGTCGTAGGCGGCGACATCTTCGGCCGGAGCTCGGGCCAGCAAGTAGTCGGCAAGCCTGCCGGGCTTTTCGCTGCCCTTGGCCGGACTCATCTTTTTCAACTGGCTTGCGGATTTCAGGCCGGCCATGAGCTAATTCCCTCCCGTCATGTTTTTACAACTATCGTAGCAGATGACGGGTATTTGGCGACAAAGGTTTGACGGCTTGCGACGAAATGTCGGAATTCACCGGCAGCCTGGCGGAAAACGAGGAGAAATCCCCTATGACAGACAAAATCACCGCGCTTGACCTCGCACCGGCGGAGCTGAGCGAAGCGACCAACGCCTATTTCGCCAAATGCCGGGAGAAGCTCGGCCTCGTTCCCAATGTGCTGCTCGCCTACGCCTTCGACGAGAAGAAGCTGCGCGCTTTCACCGACATGTACAATGATTTGATGCTGGGTGAATCCGGCCTGTCGAAGCTGGAGCGAGAGATGATCGCGGTGGTCGTCTCATCGGTCAACCATTGCTATTATTGCCTGGTTGCACATGGCGCGGCGGTGCGCCAGCTTTCCGGCGACCCGGCCTTCGGCGAGATGATGGTGATGAATTTTCGCGCCGCCGAGCTGTCAGACAGGCAGCGCGCCATGCTCGAATTCGCGGTGAAGCTGACCGAGCAGCCGGCAAAGATCGTCGCAGCCGACCGGGCGGCGCTGCGGCAAGTGGGCTTTTCCGACCGCGACATCTGGGATATCGCCTCGACTGCCGCGTTCTTCAACATGTCGAACCGGCTGGCATCGGCGATCGATATGCGGCCGAACGATGAATATCACGCGATGGCGCGATAGGGCACCGCGGTCGTATATATTAGCTACATCGCATTCTCGTTGCTTGTTTGCCGGTTTGGTCCGATGATCGGCATGCGGCATGACCGCATGCCGGTTCGATGCCGCCGATCAAAGGAGGAGAACATGGCGAAATTTCTCTACGTCTATCACGGCTCGGGCAAGATGCCGACCGAGGAGGCCGAACGGAAGGCAGCGATGGATGCCTGGAACGGCTGGTACGGCAAGCTTGGCTCAGCCGTGGTCGACGGTGGCAATCCAGTCGGCATGTCGAAGACCCTGCTGCCCGGCGGCAAGGTCGAGAACAATGGCGGCAGCAATCCAACCGCCGGTTACACCATCATCGAAGCGAAAGACATCGACGATGCCGTCGGCAAAGCCAAGGATTGTCCTATCCTGACGGACCCGGGTTTCAGCGTCGAGATTGCGCCGATAATCGAAATGGGTTGACGCCCCGGTTCAGGACCGCGCCGCGATCGCCGCCGCAGCGCCGGCCATGGTGCCGGCGCTGACGCGGTTGGCGATCTTCATCGCCCGTTTGCTCCTCAAGAGCTTGCGCGCCTGCGATGCGGCGAGCACCCAGGTCAAATCGATGGCGACCAGCACCACGGCCATGGTCGCCGTCAGCTCGACCCAGCCGATCACGCTGACTGAACCGAGATCGATGATGGTCGGCAGCAGCGCCAGATAGAACATCATGATCTTGGGGTTGCCGAGCGTTACCGCCATGCCGGCAAAGAACAGTCTGACGGGCGAATCTTCGCGCGGCAGCGAACCTTCTTTTGCCTCGACCGGTGCGGTCCACATCTTCCAGGCAAGCCAGGCGAGATAGACGACGCCAACCCATTTCACGACGACAAAGGCGAAGTGGAACGTCTGCGCCACCACGGCGAGGCCAAACACCGCCAGTGATAGCCAGATCGCTTCGCCGATCCACATGGCAAGCAGGAACGGAAACACGTCGCGAAACCCTTTTGCGATGACCCGCGCCACAAGTGCGGCAATCGACGGGCCCGGCGAGCCGGCGGCAACAAGCAGGGCGCCGGCAAAAATCAGAAGCGACGTGAAATGCATGACGCGGATCTCGTTAGAAATTTTTGGACGCTTCAACATAACCCAACTGTTCCGACGACGGTAGCGTCCACCGAAAGAAGGCTTGTCGGCCAGGCACCTCGCGGCTAGAAATGTCGTCCCGAAATCCTTTTCGAGCTTCACTTTGCCTACGTAACCGCCGGTCTCGCCAACTCCCCCGACACAGAGCAGGGCGTCGCAGTCGCGGCGCCTGTTTTCACATCATCTGTTCTTCAGGGTGGCGGTTCGAGACCGGTTTGGCACTGCTGAACCGCTGTCGCGCACAATCACCCGCGACGCTTATTTCCAACTGCCGCAGTCTCTCGCCACGCCGTGCCCGCAGGGGCATCTCGACATCGCCGATCTGACGAACTTCCCGACGGGAAGGGCTTTTCGGCATGCCTTCGATACTGCGTATCCGCTGGACGATCGCGCCCAAGACCGCACCGCGACCTCACCTCAACTGCAATCGCTGCGGCGGCCTGAGAGCCTATCGCTGCAGCGGCAAATTCCGGGTCAATGCCAATGGCAAACGCATTGATGCCTGGTTGATCTACCGCTGCATCGATTGCGACAATTCCTGGAATTTCAGCGTTCTGGAGCGCTGCAACCGCCGCGATATCGAACCGGCAATATTGCAGGCGCTCGAACGCAACGATCCGGTCCTGGCGCGGCGCCATGCTTTCGATGTTGCCGCACTGCGAAGCAGGATCGGGCGCGTCGAGGAGTTTCCTGAAGCCATCGTTCATAAGCAGGTGCTCAGGGATAGGCCGGAAAATACCAGCGCTCTCGAACTTCAGCTCTGGCTCGAAATGCCGACAGCGCTGCGGCTCGACCGGTTGCTGGCCAACGAACTCGGTGTCCCGCGATCGCGGCTACAGGTTTGGGAAGAGAAGCGATTGCTGGTGGTTGGTCCGGACGGGGCCAAAGCCTTGCGCAGGCCAGTTCGAGCGGGAGCGGTGATGCGCATCGATCTCGTCGGTGAGCCCGACCGGGAAGCCATCATCTCGGCTGCCGGCGGATGAAACTACGAGGCAAGGAGCACACGAGTGTTCCTAAGCTGTTTCCACATCCTTGGCGTTTTTCGATTGCTGAGACGCGCCAAGGAACCGCAAGGGAAGAGTAAGCATCGATAGATTGGGATGTGCCTTGCGCATCATTTTCCATGCGTATCGTTCTGCCTGCTTTTCCTGATCAGGGTCTTGTCCCAATTCGATATGCTGCAGCGCGTGGTGTCCTACCTCGTGATAGAGCGTTTTCTCGATCATGAATCTCCGGACTGCGTTGCCAATCCTATGCTTGGATGCGCGTCGCCAGACGATCTCGATGACCGATACTGCCTGGAGATACGTGCCGGCGAATTCGGGCTCGGCGACTTCAGGAATTATGTAGATTCGGGAAATGCCAACCAGATCGGCTTCAGGAACATTCGTGAGCCAACGCCCAACGTGCCGGGAGGCTTCAAAGCGACTGTCGAGCTTGTCATGCTCCAGAACAAGGATTTCGCCAACCGAAGACCGTCGCCAGTCGTCCATTGTAAAGTGAATGATGCTGCGGAGTGCGGCGCGCATAACGGGAGTTATCGGTCTCGCGAGCGAATCCGAAATGTATCGCCGGGATGCATCTTCGTCGATGTCATGCAGAGCAGTAGCGAGGCCCGCCACAAGCGTTGCGATTTCACGGTGAGAAACCTTGCCTAGATCGATCTTTGCAAGTTCATGCTCGATCGCTGGCAATGCTGCATTGCCAAGTTCAACAAGATTCTTGTGAGCGACGAGCCTTCGCCCCACGTCATCTTGCATGAGGCTCCGGACGAGGTCCCGAACTGCATTTCGCACACCCGTTTCCTCGCCTTTAACTGCAGCCAACTGCCGCGGCGGGTAGCCCTGTCCACGCTGCGAGAACGTGCGTCGCGCCCTTCCATCTCGCCAGAGATAAAAAACCCTTACGCCGCGCCGACCACTTTCGCCGACTTCTCGAAACGCTTGCGCTCGTTCGGGTCGAGATAGAGCTTGCGCAGGCGGATGGTCTTCGGCGTCACCTCGACCAGCTCGTCGTCCTGGATCCAGGCCAGCGCGCGTTCCAGCGTCATGCGGATCGGCGGCGTCAGTTTTACCGCCTCGTCCTTGCCGGCGGCGCGGATATTGGTCAGCTTCTTGCCCTTGAGCACATTGACTTCGAGGTCGTTGTCCCTGGAATGGATACCGATGATCATGCCCTGATAGACCTTGACGCCTGGGTCGATGACCATCGGGCCGCGGTCTTCCAGGTTCCACATGGCATAAGCCACCGATTCACCCTGTTCGTTGGAGATCAGCACGCCGTTGGTGCGGCCCGGCAGCTCACCCTTGTAAGGCTCGTAGGCATGGAACAGCCGGTTCATCACGGCGGTGCCGCGCGTGTCGGTCAGCAGTTCCGACTGGTAGCCGATCAGGCCGCGCGTCGGCGCGTGGAAGACGATGCGCTGGCGATTGCCGCCCGAAGGGCGCAGCTCGACCATCTCGGCCTTGCGCTCCGACATTTTTTGCACGACGACGCCGGCATGCTCCTCGTCAACGTCGATGACGACTTCCTCGACCGGCTCCAGCAATTCGCCGTTCTCGCCCTTCTGCATGACGACGCGCGGCCGCGACACGGCGATCTCAAAACCTTCGCGGCGCATCGTCTCGATCAGCACGGCCAGCTGCAATTCGCCGCGTCCGGAGACGAAGAACGAATCCTTGTCCGGCGATTCCTCGATCTTCAGCGCGACATTGCCTTCGGCCTCGCGCAGCAGGCGGTCCCGGATGACGCGGCTGGTCACCTTGTCGCCTTCGGTGCCCGCCAGCGGTGAATCGTTGACCAGGAACGACATCGTCACCGTCGGCGGATCGATAGGCTGCGCGTGCAGCGGCTCGGTCACCGACAGGTCGCAGAACGTGTCGGCGACGGTGCCTTTCGACAAGCCGGCGATGGCGACGATGTCGCCTGCCTGCGCTTCGTCGATGGGCTGGCGCTCGAGCCCGCGAAAAGCAAGGATCTTCGAGATGCGGCCGGTTTCGACCTGGGTGCCATCATGGTGCAGCACCTTGACCGCCTGGTTGGATTTCAGCGTGCCGGATTCGATACGGCCGGTGATGATGCGGCCGAGGAACGGATTGGCTTCCAGAATGGTGCCGATCATGCGGAACGGGCCAGGATGAACGGTCGGCGCCGGCACGTGCTTGATGACGAGGTCGAACAGCGGCGCCAGAGCCTGGTCCTTCGGACCTTCGGGGTTTTCGGAGACCCAGCCGTCACGGCCCGAACCGTAAAGGATCGGGAAGTCGAGCTGCTCGTCGGTCGCGTCAAGCGCGGCAAACAGGTCGAACACCTCGTTGACCACCTCGACGTGGCGAGCATCCGGCCGGTCGATCTTGTTGATGACGACGATCGGCTTCAGTCCGACCTTGAGCGCCTTGCCGACGACGAATTTGGTCTGCGGCATCGGCCCCTCGGCGGCGTCGACCAGCACGATGGCCGAATCCACCATCGACAGGATGCGCTCGACCTCACCGCCGAAGTCGGCGTGGCCGGGCGTGTCGACGATGTTGATGCGGGTGCCCTTCCAGTCGACCGAGGTCGCCTTGGCCAGGATGGTGATGCCGCGTTCCTTTTCGAGATCGTTCGAATCCATGGCGCGCTCGGCGACGCGCTGGTTGTCGCGGAACGAGCCGGACTGTTTCAGGAGCTGATCGACGAGGGTGGTTTTTCCATGGTCGACGTGCGCGATGATCGCGATATTGCGGATTTTCATGTTTTGGTCTCGGGAGCGTTGCAGGCAGCAGGCCAAAAGGCGCTGCCTCTTTCGGTTGGGCGGCTCATACAGGGTTTTTCGCAATTGCGAAAGAGGAGGCGAGTCACCAAATAAAGTCACCAAATCTTAAATGTCTTGGTGTGAAGTGGAATTATTAACCAAGGCGGAACCTTTCATGGTCCGGGCAGTTCGAATTTCATGATCGACGCAGGCAGCAGACTCCGGCCGATTTTGGCATGTAGCGCACTCGCCGTCCTCCTCGCGGCAGGCGCGGCGCAGTCGGCCGCGTCGTTCAAGGAGACGCGGACTGCCCTGCCGTCCGACAAGCGGTCGGCGGAGCAGCTTTTTGCCGATGCTCCCGATGGCGTCGACCCGGTGGTGACCGGGCCAGTCAGCGCCGCCTTCAAGCAAAGGCAGCAAAATGCCGGATGCGACAGCGCCGTCTGGCCCAACATTCCCGTCGTCTGCTATCCCGATTGATACACGTCCTACCCTCGGGCTGGCCCGAGGATAATGGTGCAGTCGCTCACGCCGACCGGACCGGATCGAGCGTGACCTTGTAGAGTTCGCTGTCGTCGCGATCCATCAGCCGCACCGTCAGCTGCTCTGTAGCGCCATCGATATCGACAAGTCCGAAGAACTGCAGGCCGGCCGACGGCGGCAGGTTCTGACCCTGCTCGGCAGTCGGTGCCTTGATGAACTTCAGCTCCGGGCCGAAGGTCATGTCGGAACCATTCGGTCCGAATGTGCCTGAATGGATCGGACCCGAAACGAATTCCCAGAACGGATTGAAGTCCTGGAACTGCGCCTTGTCCGGATTGTAGTAATGCGCGGCCGTGTAATGCACGTCTGCGGTGAGCCAAACGGTATTGCTGATGCCCGCGTTCTTTATATAGCGAAGAAGGTGGGCAATTTCCAGCTCGCGCCCCTTGGCCGGGCCATTGTCGCCATTGCTGACTGCCTCGGCCCCGACCTTCTTGGTACCGTCATTCCAGACCACGAGGCCGAGCGGCATATCGGCGGCGATGATTTTCCACGTCGCGTTGGAATTTGCCAGCTCACGCTTCAACCACTTAATCTGCTGTTCGCCTAGGATGCGCGATTGCGGCGTCATCGTCTCCTGCATATCCGGGCCGTTGGGGCCGCGGTAGGAACGCATGTCGAGGAAGAACACATCGAGCAGCGGCCCATAAGCGATCTTGCGGTAGACGCGGCCCGGCTCCGACAGTTCGTAGCGGATCGTCGTCATCTCGTGGAAGGCGCGCGCAGCACGTGCCGCCAGCACATGGATCGATTTTTCGGTGTAGCGGTCGTCGGCGGTCAGGTCCTTCGAGTCCGACCAGTTGTTAAGCACCTCATGGTCGTCCCACTGATAGAAAGTCGGGCAGATGGCACTGAGCGCAAGAACGTTCTTGTCCATCATGTTGTATTTCCACTGCGCCCGGTATTCGTCCAGCGTCTCGGCAACCTTGCGCTTTTCGTCGATCAGCACTGTGTTTTTCCACTTGTCGCCATTGGGCAGGTCGACCTCGTCCTTCATCGCACCATCGGCATAGACCGTATCGCCCGAATGCAGGAAGAAGTCGGGCGTGTGCTTGGCGATCGTGGCGTAGGTCTTCATGCCGGTCTCGTCGATGCCCCAGCCTTGGCCGGCGGTGTCGCCCGACCAGGCGAAACGAATGTCGCGCTTCGAGGCAGGTGCCGTGCGGAAGCGGCCGACGATCGGCTCCGAAACGGCGTTGATGTCGGCAAGATCGGCCGCGACCATGCGGTAGAAAATGTCCTGGTCGGAGGCGAGATCGGTAAGCAGCCGCTTCACCGTATAGTCGCTGGCCGGCGACGTATCGAGCGGCGCCAGGCGGACGGCATTGGCGAAATTTTCCGTCGACGACACTTCGAACATGACGCGCGACGGCCGGTCCGTGCGCGTCCAGACCATGCCGCTGGTCGCGTCGACATCGCCGGACTGAATGCCATGGGTGAAGGCCGGGCGCTGATTGGCGCGCGAGTAATAGGGAAGGGCGAGACCCGAGGCGCCGACCAGGCCAACGGCGCTGGCCGACGTGACGAAAGCGCGCCGCGTCATTGAAATCTTGTTCATGGCTGTCTCCTGGATGGCGTTGAACGTCGCCGCCAAGCTCCAGCTTCAATGTTTCAGGCACATTTCGAAACGATGAAGGTTTTCTGACATCAACAAGCGGGAAGGCTGGACCGCTCGGCGGCGAAGCTGCTGATCTCCCCCTTGCGGGTCCCTTGCGGGGGAGATGGCCGGCAGGCCAGAGGGGGGCGCTGTCCCGCCGACGTACAAATCAGAAAGAAATCAGACGGAGCAGCGGAGTTTGGGCAGAACATTGCGTAAAGTCGGAGGCTGGCGAACCTTCGCGCCCCCTCTGCCCTGCCGGGCATCTCCCCCGCGAGGGGGGAGATCGGCAATTTGGCCGACGGCATCTCTCCTGCAACGAGAAGCTATGCCGCCTGCGGTTCAGGATCGAACGCCGGGCGGCTGGTGTTGATCAGCAGCGAGATGCAGGCGGCGGCTATTGCCGTCATGCCGGCGATCAGGAAGGCAAGCTCGTAATTGCCCTGCAACTCACGCATAGTGCCACCGAAAAAGGCCGCTGTCGCTGCGCCGACTTGATGGCCGGCGACGATCCAGCCGAAGACGATCGGCCCGCTGCGGTCGCCGAACGCCTCGTTGGAAAGCCGCAGCGTCGGCGGCACTGTGGCGATCCAGTCCAGTCCGTAAAATACGGCGAAGATGATCAGGCTGGTCGCCGAGAAGCCGGAATAGGGCAGATAGATCAGCGACAGGCCGCGAATGCCGTAATAGATGCCGAGCAGCTTGCGCGGGTCGAAACGGTCGGTGAGCCAGCCCGACAGCGTCGTGCCAATAAGATCGAAGATACCCATCATCGAGAGCAGGCCCGCGGCCTGCACTTCGCCGATGCCCATATCGCCGCAAAAGGCGATCAGGTGCGTGCCGACCAACCCGTTGGTGGTGAAGCCGCAAACGAAGAAGGTGGCGAACAGGTACCAGAACACACGCGTACCGGCGGCGCGGCGCAACGTGCTCAGCGTATGCGCGAGGAAATTGCCTTGCGCGGCCGGCGGCGCGGGCGGCACATCGTCGAGCTCGGCGCCATAGCGGACCATGCCGATCGCGGCCGGACGCTCCGGTACCAGCATATAAACCAGCGGCACCAAGGCGGCGGTGGCCACGGCAATGGCAATAGCGACCGGCTTCCAGCCGCCAGACTGGGCGAGCGAGGCGAGCAGCGGCAGGAAGACCAGCAGCCCGGTGGCGCTGGACGCCGACATCAGTCCCATCACAAGGCCGCGATTGGTCTTGAACCAGCGGTTGACGATGGTGGCGCCGAGCACGGTGGCGACGGCGCCCGAGCTGATGCCGGAAAACACGCCCCAGGTGAGGAGCAGATGCCACGGCTTGGTCATCAGCAGGCTGAGCGCGGTCGATCCCGACATCAACAGCAGCGCGGCAAGCAAGGTGCGGCGCAGCCCGATCCGCTCCATCAGCGCCGCGGCAAACGGCCCAGTCAGGCCATAGAGGAAGATGCCGGTGGCCGCGGCCAGCGAGACGACGTCGCGCCGCCAGCCGAAACTATTCTCCAGCGGCAGCATCATGACTGCCGGCGCCGAACGCAGGCCCGCGGCGATCAGCAGGCAGAGGAAGATGACGGCGACCACGACGAAAGCGTAGCGCTGGCCAAACGGGCGGGATTGAGCTATCATGTTACTGACCGGTACGTTTCAGATGTGCGGAACATACGTACCGACCGGTAACATTGTCAACCAGGCAATCGGCAAACCAGACATGAAAAGCATTGAACCAACGATCAAGGAGAATGGCGCACCGCTGCCTCGCGCCGCCGAACGGATTCTCCAGGTGGCGCGCGACCTGTTCTACCGGCAAGGCATCAGGGCGATCGGCGTCGACGAGATCGTACGGCGTGCCGGCGTCACCAAGCCAAGCCTCTACCGCAGCTTTCCGTCCAAGGATGAGTTGGCCGCATCCTATCTTCGGCACTATGACCTCGAATTCTGGGAGCGCTTCGACGAGGCGGTGAATGCCCATCCCGGCGATCCGCGCGCGCAGATCGTCGCCTTCCTGACGCGTGTCGGCAAGCGCACGCAAAGGCCCGACTATCGCGGCTGCGGCATGACCAATGCCGCGGTCGAATATCCCGAACACGGCCATCCGGCCCGCGTCGTGAGCGAGGCCAACAAGCAGGAATTGCGCCGGCGCCTGCGTGCTATGGCGGCGGCGATGGGCGCCGGCGACGCCGACACGCTGGGTGACGGGCTGCTGCTCCTGATCGAGGGAGCCTATATCAGCGGCCAGTTGTTCGGTGCCGGCGGACCGGCGCAGTCGGTGGCCCGCAACGCCGATCTTCTGATCGAGGCAAGCTTGAGGAAATAGCGTTCCGTTTACCAGGTCACTGTGAGCAGCCTGACTTCGTCTAGGCTGCTGCTGAATTTGACGGTACGCTGCGGCAGCCCGAACGGAGTTGTCCGCCATGCGCGCTCTTTTGATCCCGCTTGCCCTCGCCGGTTTCTGCCAGGCGGCCCGGGCTGGCGACATATCCAGCGTCTATACCGATCTCGTCTGGGAGAAGGACTGCGTGACTTATGCCCAGGCGGAGGAAGGCGACGGCGACTGGGCCGACCTCGCCTGTTCGGGCTATGGCGGCTACCCGGTGATGGTTTCTTACGACGATGCGCGGGAATCGCTGTTCTACGGGTTTCCACCTGGCGACATGACCACGGTCTGGGAAAGCTTTTCCGGCCTCAACTCGGCTGGACCCAAAGTCGAGTGGCGTATCGAAACCAAGGGCGATATGGCCGTTCCTATCGCAGTCATCCATCGTCGCTCGATCAGCGATAGCGAGGGCGAGAACAAGTCGACGGAAGTGCTGATCGTCGCCAAGGTTGCCCAGCCTGGCGCCCACGAAGGCTGCACGATCGCTCTTGTGCTCGCCACCGGCAATCCCGCCGCCAACGATCAGGCGCGTAAGCTTGCCGACGAGAAGGCACGCACCTTCGCCTGCGGCAAGGACAAGCGTGTGATGCTGGGCAACACGCCCGATTTCGGCCGCGTCGATAACTGACTATTTGCGCCCGTCAATTACTTGCGCTTGGCCCGCTCGATTGCCTCGACGATCATCTTCTTGGCATAGGCGGCATCGTACCAGCCCTCGATCTTGACCCATTTGCCGGGTTCGAGATCCTTGTAGTGCTCGAAAAAATGCTGCACCTGCTGGCGGGTGATATCAGGCAGCTGCGTGTATTCGTGAACGTCCTCATAGCGCAAGGTCAGCTTGGGCGAAGGAACCGCGATGACCTTCTCGTCCTGGCCGGCATTGTCCTCCATCACCAGCACGCCGATCGGCCGCACATTGATGACGCAGCCCGGCACCAGCGCGCGTGTGTTGCAGACCAGCACGTCGATCGGGTCGCCGTCGCCCGACAGCGTGTGCGGTACGAAACCGTAATTGCCGGGATAGCGCATCGACGTGTGCAGGAAGCGGTCGACGAACAGCGTGCCGGCCTCCTTGTCCATCTCGTACTTGATCGGCTCACCGCCGATCGGCACCTCGATAATGACGTTGACGTCCTCGGGCGGGTTCTTTCCGCTGGCAATCGCTTCGATACGCATCGCTTTATCCCTCTCTCGATTGAAGATCGATAGCGGGCGACGGCGAATGGTGCAATGCGGCGAATGGTACTGGGGGATCGTCCGAACCGAAACCGGTCGGATCATGCGCTGGCCGTCATTCCCAGACGAAAGCGACCTTCTTCAGCGCCTTCTGCTCGAATATCTCGACGCCCTCGGCCACATCGCGACCGCCGGCGCCGGCATAGAAGGCAAGTGCGTTCTGATTGTCTTCCAGCGCCCACACCACCATGCCCTTCAAGCCATGGTCGGCCAACCGTGCCCGTGCCGCCGAGAACAGCCGGCTGCCGAGCCCGATGCCTTGATATTCCGGCCGCAGGTAAAGCTCGTAGATCTCGCCCTGCTGCCTGAGTTCGCGGGCACGGTTCTTGCCGATCGTCGCGTAGCCGGCAATTTTGCCGCCGATTTCGACGACCAGGACGGTGGCGGCGCGGCGAATGGCATTCGCCCACCAGTCGGCACCGCGGCGGTTGATCATCGATGTCAGAGTGCGGTGTGGGATGATGCCCGAATAGGCGCCGCGCCAGGCCTCGAGATGCACGTCGGCAATGGCGGCTGCATCGCGCGGCTCGGCTTTCCTGATGTCGATGCTCAGCGTATTCATGATTGGTTAACCATAAACCCGCGGCGCCCGATTGCAAGAGTCCGGTCAGCCACTGCGATGCTTT
The DNA here is from genome assembly GCF_040318975.1 of Mesorhizobium sp. M0983. Taxonomy (NCBI): domain Bacteria; kingdom Pseudomonadati; phylum Pseudomonadota; class Alphaproteobacteria; order Hyphomicrobiales; family Phyllobacteriaceae; genus Mesorhizobium; species Mesorhizobium sp. M0983. The sequence continues at coordinate 340,014 of NZ_JAMYNH010000003.1, forward strand.
CGCACAGCCGAACGGTGCGTCCTTGAGACGCTGCAAAACCGCCTTTAGCGAGATCAAATCTCGACCAGATGGTCGTCCAGTTCGTTGCTGTCGCCGGTCGACATCGGAAAATGCTCGGCCAGTACCGCACCGACCGCTTCGACCGCCCTGACGAAGCCGTCGGCAATCCGATCGTCGCCGGCATGCGCCGTAAGGTCGCGGACGACACCGTCCCAGACATGCTGGCCGACACGAGAATCGATGCCGCTGTCGGCGACCACTTCAGCATAGCGCTCGGCGATCGAGACGAACACCAGCACGCCGGTGCGCGCCGCGGTGCGGTGGACGTTGCGGGCGAGGAACTGCTTCATCGCATTGGCGTGGGCGGCCTGGTAGCGCAGCCGCCTCGGCACCAAATGGATGCGCAATGCGGGCAATGCCCACAACAGGATGAGCACACTGGCAAGCGCCAGAAGCTCGGCTATGACGAAATGCGGCAAGCGGATCGACAGCCACCAGGCTTCCAGCCCGTAACCGACGGCGAGGCTGACGACGAGCATGCCGAGCATCGCCATGAAGGCGGCCGGGAAGAAATAGCCGTCGCTTGCATGCGCCACGACGCAGTAGATCTCGCCGTCGGTCTTTGATTCGGCAGCGCGAATCGCATCGGCGATGCGCTCATGATCCTCGGGGCTGATCGGTCGTGTTGCCATGATTGATGTCTCACCAGCTTCCTGAAGAACCGCCGCCGCCGGACGAACCGCCGCCGCCGGAAAACCCGCCGCCGGAACTTCCTGACGACCAACCACTGCCTGAACTTCCCGACGACCAGCCACTGCCGGACGAGGTCCCCGACGTCCAGGCACCGCCACCGGAGGGTGACGAACCTGGCCCGCGGCCGTAGCGGAACGTCATGCCCAGCCACTTGTACACGCCCGGCGACAGTTTCGTGCCGAAGATCGGCGGCAGGAACGCCATTGCCAAGCCGCCGAAGAACATCGTCGCCCACAGGATGATGAACAGCATGAAGATGGGATCGACAGGATTGTCATTCGCCGGATTGCGCTTGCCGCGCGCCTCCAGCTCTTCGGGATTGCCTTCCAGCACCATGATCATGTCGTCGACGGCCTTGCTGATGCCGCCTGAGAAATCGCCGGCACGGAAGGCCGGCACCATGTCGTTTTCGATAATCAACTTGGTGTGCAGGTCGGTCAGCGTGCCTTCAAGCCCATAGCCGACCTCGATGCGCATCTTGCGGTCGTTCGGCGCCACCAGAAGCAGGACGCCGTTGTTCTCCTTCGCCTGGCCGAGTTTCCAGGCGCGAAACAACCGGTTGGCGTAAGGCTCGATCTCCTCGCCGTCGAGGCTGGGAATGGTCGCGACGACGATCTGGTCGGACCCCTTGGTCTCGAAATCGGCAAGCTTCTGCGTCAGCGCCACCTCGGTCGCGGCATCGATGATGCCGGCATTGTCGACGACCCGTCCGGTCAGCGCCGGCAATTCGGCGGCGAAGGCCGCGAAGCCGAACAGCAGCACCGCTATGGCCAACAGCGCGGTGCCGGTCATTTTGATGAAACGGCCGGATTCCACCGGGCTGACGGCGTGTCTTGTCATCTCGTCACCAGCTTCCCGAGGAGCCGCCGCCGCCGGACGAACCGCCGCCGCCGGAAAACCCGCCACCGCTTGAACCCGACGACCATCCCCCGCCGGAACCTCCCGACCAGCCGCCGGACGACCGCCGGCTCGGCTCGAAGGTCATGCCCAGCCAGCGATAGCGGCCGGGACCGATCTTCTGGCCGAAGATCGGCGGCAGGATGGAGGCTGCGAGGCCGCCGAAAAAGATGATTGCCCAGATGGCTATGAAGATGGTGAAGAACAGATCGTCGCTGTTGAACGGCGGCTGCTGGTTGCGTTCGCCGCGCGCTTCCAGCTCTTCGGGATTGCCTTCCAGCACCATGATCATGTCGTCGAGGGCCTTGCTGATGCCGCCGGAGAAATCGCCGGCACGGAAGGCCGGCACCATGTCATTTTCGATGATCAACTTGGTGTGCAGGTCAGTCAGCGTGCCTTCAAGCCCATAGCCGACCTCGATGCGCATCTTGCGGTCGTTCGGCGCCACCAGCAAAAGCACGCCGTTGTTCTCCTTCGCCTGGCCGAGTTTCCAGGCGCGAAACAACCGGTTGGCGTAAGGCTCGATCTCCTCGCCGTCGAGGCTGGGAATGGTCGCAACGACGATCTGGTCCGAACCCTTGGTCTCGAAATCGGCAAGCTTCTGCGTCAGCGCCGCCTTGGTCGCGGCATCGATGATGCCGGCATTGTCGACGACCCGTCCGGTCAGCGCCGGCAATTCGGCCGCGAGAACGGTGAGAGGGAGGAGGAGAAAGCTTAGAACGAAGCCAAAAAAAATCCGGCCGGCATTTCTTCCCACCCCCCTCTGTGGGGAGATGGCCGGCAGGACAGAGGGGGGTGGGACGGAGTACAAGGCCAACGGGAACAGACCCGCTAAGCGCCGTTCACCCGCCCTGCTGCGTGCCGAAATCGACCTTCGGCGGCTGCATCTTGTCCTCCTCGATGGTGAAATTCGCAAACGGCTGGTTGCCGCGGAACCACAAGGTCGCCCAGATCACCGACGGGAAGGTCCTCAGCGTCAGATTGTACTCTCTCACCGCCTGGATATAGTCGCGGCGGGCGACCGTGATGCGGTTCTCGGTGCCTTCGAGTTGTGCTTGCAGCGCCAGAAAGTTCTGGTTGGCCTTGAGATCGGGATAGTTCTCCACCACCGCCAGCAGGCGCGACAGCGCGCTGGTCAGGCCGGCCTGGCTGTCCTGGAATTTCTTGAAGGCTTCCGGATTGTTCAGCGTTTCCGGCGTCACGGTCACCTGCGTCGCCTTGGCGCGCGCTTCGACCACGGCATCGAGCGTGTCCTTCTCGTGCGCGGCATAGCCCTTGACCGTGTTGACCAGATTGGGGATGAGATCGGCGCGGCGCTGGTATTGATTCAACACCTCGCTCCATGCGGCCTTGGCGTTTTCCTCAGCCGTCGGGATGGTGTTGTAGCCGCAGCCGGCAAGCAGCGGCAGCATGACGGCCATCACCAGGAACGCAGCTAAATTACGGAAGATTGGCGGTAAAGCAAGGCGCTGGACAAGCATGATAAGGTCCCTCGATAGCATTGGCACGCGAAGCATTAGCACAATCCTTGCGCAAGAAAATGACTTCGGCCGAGAAGCGTTACTGGTTTCTACCATTCGCCGTCAGGCCCTGTGACAGACGAGGCGAACGGGTTAAGCTCGGGATGAAACGGGATATCACCATGGCGAAACGCCACGACAGCGACGCGGAATCGCGCCGCATCATCGAACGGGTGGCGCGCGAGACCGACCCGGGCGGCACCTCGTTCCTCGCACGAACCGCCAGAGGCGCGCGCGACCACGTCACAGCGGCCGATGCCGACCGATCGGACCCGATCGAATATTGGGGCACCCGTATTGGTCGGGCGGCAGGCTTGCTTATTGCCATCGGCCTGTTGATCTGGCTCGTGCTTTTCATCACCAGGGGCGGTTAGGACAAAGATCAATGAGCGCCGAAAAAGCCGACGCGCCGCGCGCGGTCATCGTCGTCTCCAGCCATGTCGCACGTGGCTCGGTCGGCAACCGTGCCGCCGTGTTTGCGCTGGAGACGCTGGGGTTTCCGGTTTGGGCGGTGCCGACCGTCATTCTGCCCTGGCATCCGGGGCACGGCCGGGCCACCCGCATCGTGCCGCCGCTGGACCAGTTCAAGGCGCTGATGACCGACCTCGAGCGCGCGCCGTGGCTGGGCGAGGTCGGCGCCGTGCTGTCCGGCTATCTCGGCGAGGCTGGCCAGGCCGAAGCCGTCGCTTCGCTGGTCGGCGCCGTCAAGGCGAAGACGCCGGACGCCCTCTATATCTGCGACCCGGTGATGGGCGATTCGGGCGGCCTCTACGTACCTGAGCCGACCGCAATCGCCATGCGCGACCGGCTGATGCCGATCGCCGATATCGCCACGCCCAACCGCTACGAGCTGGAATGGATGGCCGGAGCGCCGCTGCCCGACCTGAAATCGGCAATGGCTGCTGCCCTGCAAGCCGGCCCACCGGCCATGCTGGTCACTTCGGCACCGGCGATGATGGCCGGCGGCATCGGCAATTTGCTGCTCAACGGCAGAGAGGCGCTGCTTGCCGAACACCGGCTAATCGACAAGCCTCCGAATGGGCTCGGCGACCTGACGGCGGCCGTCTACCTGGCGCGCATCCTGTCCGGCCAAACGGCCGCCAAGGCGCTGCAATCGACCACGGCAGCGGTCTACGAGATCCTGGCGCGCACCGCCAAGCGCGGCGGCGACGAATTGCAGCTCGAGACCGATGCCCAGAGCCTGTCGCACCCGATGGCGATGGTGCAGCTTCGCCATCTCCTGCATCCGGGACGGGATCGCCGGGCGTGACGCAGGCCGAAGACGCCGTGCCCCAGGATGATGCGCCCAAGGGTGCTGCGCCCGACCATGTTGTGCCTGGGGATGTTGTGCCCGAGGATGTTGCGCCTAGGGATGTTGTGCTTGTCGGCGTCGACGGTTGCAAGACCGGCTGGATAGCCGTCCGCCGCGATTCCGGTGCCGCACCGTCGACAGCCGTTTTCCCAAGCTTCGCGGCGTTGCTCGACCAGCTACCCGTCAATGCAATCGTAGCGGTCGATATGCCGATCGGCCTGCCCGATTTCTCGCAAAGAGGCGGTCGCGGTCCGGAGGCGCTGGTGCGGCCATTTCTTGGCGCCCGGCAATCCAGTGTCTTTGCCATCCCCTCCCGCGCCGCGCTCTATGCGGAGATCGAAGCCTTCACCACGGTCGAAGCCTGGTACGCGGCACATCGCAGGGCAAGTGACGTGGCCAAGACGACCTCAGATCCGCCGCGCGGTGTCTCGATCCAGGCCTTCGGCATCTTTGCCAAGATCCGTGAGATCGATTCGCTGCTGATCGCGCGGCCCGAACTGCGCAGCCGCGTCTTCGAATCGCATCCGGAAGTTGCCTTCTGCAGACTGAACGGCGACCGGGCGATGCGTCTGCCGAAGAAGATCAAGGGCAACATCAATCCGGCCGGCATGGCCGAACGCAAGGCGCTGCTTGCCCGGCATGGTTATGGCCAGCATTTTCTCGACCAGAGGCCGCCGCGCGGCGCGGCCACCGACGATTTCCTCGATGCCGCGGCGATGATGCTGATTGCCGGCCGCATCGCCAGAGGCGAGGCAATGCCGTTTCCGGATCCGCCGCTCGCCGATCGTTTCGGCATTCCCGTCGCCATCTGGGCTTGAGGACCAGGGCTAACGTTTTAGGTGGCATGCGTCAGGAGCGTGATCTGAGCGCCTCGTTGAGCGCCCACATATCCTTCTCCTCGGGCGCGGTCTCCAATCCGAGCACGGGAATTTGCTTGCGCAAATGGTCGTGGTGGGTGCGCACGCCATATTCGAGATCGGAGAGGTAAAAACCTCCGAAGGCTTCTGACAGCATGGATTCGTTGGACCATATCGAAAGCTGTACATCTTCGGCCAGCGTGTCGCGGTCGATGCGGTAGGATAGGTAGCGGGCAGCCGCCTGCTCCCTGCTCTCGTCGCGATAGCGGTAGATGGCGCCGCGCAGCAGCGTCTCACCCGTCGACAGCGGGACCTCCTGATAGAACTGCACCGACTCCGGCATGATCGACAGCGCGTTGTTCGGGAAGATGCCGTAATAGATCCAGGCCTTGCGCAGGTGCTCCGGCAGTTGCTTCGCCTCGGGTGCGAGCTTGATGTATTGCGCGACGCTCCAGCGCCGTCCGGCATGCGGGTTGTAAGTGGCGAACGAGCGCGACACGCCGTTGACGAACGGCTCGTCGAAGTAGGTCGCGCCATAAAGATCCTGCAGCGCCGGATGCGCCATGGCGACGTGGTAGCCTTCATTGTCGACGTCGCGCACCGACTTCCAGTTGACCGGCGTCTTTTGGGTCCAGATGCCCCAGGACGGCACCATCTCGGCGACGCCGTAATGGGCAATCTCGGCTTCGATCGGCTTCAACAGCTCGGCAACGGATGGCTGCGGGCCACCCTTGCGGAAGCGGATGAAGATGAAGCCCATCCAGATTTCGAGCTCGAGCGGCATCAGGCCGAATTCGGTCTTGTCGAGGTCGGGGAAGGACCGCGGGCGGGCAGCGCCGCGCAACGTGCCGTCGAGATTGTAGACCCAGCCATGAAAGGGGCAGACCAGCGCATTCTTGCAAGTGCCTTGGCTATCGGCAACGACGCGACTGCCGCGGTGGCGGCACATATTGTTGAAGGCGCGCACCACGCCATCCTTGCCGCGCACGATCAGCGCCCGCTCGCCGACCACATCCATCGTCAGATAGTCGCCGGCGTTCGGCAGGTCGCAGACATGGCCGGCGATCTGCCAGTGATTGCGGAAGACGTGCTCTTTCTCGAGTTCGAGCAAGGCGTCGGAATGATAGCTCCAGCCCGGCAGGCCCCGCCGATCCCAATCGTTGGGGATTGCCACGTCACGCAGATGCGGGTTCATAAAAGGCTCTTATTTATTGAATGGCCGTTCAATACAAGCATATTTTCTGTTGAAATGCAATAGCTTGCGAGAATAGGGCGAATTCCCGGCGCGAAACCGATCGGTAATTGAGAGCCGAGCTCGAACGATCGAAGCCGGGAAAATCCCGGGAATTCCGGGCGTTAATCCCCTTACGCTTGTTGAGCGCCCAGCCCTCCGTGGACCGGAAAAGTCGACGTGGATCCGGTGCCGTGGATAGCGGAAAACGAGCGCTGAATGTCACCGGTGCGGCCAGCTACGCATCATCGGTTTGCCCCCGGAATGGCCGCGGGCCTGGTTTCATGCCGGTTACACAATCGTTAATCCATCATCGTTGGCCCGTTACAAGGTGCGGTTAAGTTCGTTTCAACAGGGAAAAGAAGAACACCGAAGGAAACGACGATGCATACGAAAACCCAGATCACCGACAACGACCATCGCCTGCAGGGTCCGCAGCGCAACGACCGGCGCCCGAAGCTGGCGCTGCGCCAGCGCGCCAGCGATCACCCGATGGCGATGTTCCTGCTGCTTGCCGCTGCCGCGTTTGCCGGCATGGCGTTCACGCCGACCGTCGGTCCGGCCTTCGCCTCGCTGAACCCGCCGGTCAACCTCATCGACGGCGCGACGACCACGACCAAGACGGCGCGCCTGCCGATCCCGGACATCGATTTTGCCTGCAAGGGTCAGGCCTGGGGCGCCGAGAGCCTGGACTGCCTGCGCGCTATCGCTGCCCAGTCGGGCAAGGCACGGCCCGTCCGCATGATCGCCAACGCCGCCCCGCTGGCCGATACGCCGAACGTTTTTTGATCTTTTCGCGAGCGCCCTCCAGCACTCCAGTCAGGCTCCCGCCGCAATGTCGGCTGGGAGCCTTTTTTCTTTCCTTTTTGTCTCTCTGGGAGTCTAGCCGCCCAAAGCGACCTGCTCGGCAATGGCCGAGAGCACGCCGCGCACATCCAGCGTGCTGAACGGCTTTTCGAGGATTGGCGGCCGCTGCGGCGCCGGCAGCGCCTCGATTTCGCCTTTTGCGCCGATCAGATCGCCGGTGACAAGCACGAAACGCCGCGCCAGATCCGGCATTTCGGCAAGCAGCTCGCGATAGGCGGCTATGCCGCTGGTGCCGGGCATGCGCAAATCGGAAAACACGATGTCCGGCGGCATGTGGCCGCTCAGGGTCGCGGCGGCCGAGACCCAGGCCGGCACGATCCGCGACTTGATGCCCATCAACTCCAGAATGTCGGACAGCGACGCCGCGACATCCGGCTCATCGTCTATGATCAGCGCGTGACGCAAGCCGCTCGACCGCGACGGACTGTCGCCGGCGGCGACCGCGCCGGCAGCGATCGCCGGCAACTGCACGACAAAACGCACGCCTCTCGGCGAAACCTCCTCGAACCAGATATTGCCATTGTGCCGCTCGATGATCGATTTGGAAATCGACAGGCCGATACCGGTACCGACGCCGACTGGCTTGGTGGTGAAATAGGATTCGAATATGCGTGAGCGTATCGCTTCCGGCACGCCTGGCCCGTTGTCCTCGACCGAGAATCCGGGATTGCCGCGGTCGCTGCGAAACGTCCGGACCTTGATCCGCCGGTCGCCGGCAATGCCGGCCAAGGCATGCTGGCTGTTGATGAGGAAGTTGGCGGCTACCTGCGTCACGTGGTCGGCATCGGCCATGGCCAGCAGCGGGCCGCCGGCGAAATCGGTGTCGATGATGATGCCGCTTGATCGCGCGCCATAGGCGGTCACTTCGAGTGCCGCGCGGATCACCTGGTTGAGGTCGGTCTCGGCCTGCGCCGTCGGGTGCAGGCGGACCATCGACAGGAAGCTTTTGACGATACGGCCGCAGCGCTCGGCAGCGGCGCGCACCTTTTCGGCGCGTACTTTGGTCTGCGGATCGGCGGCGAATTCATGCAGCAGCGTCGACTGGGCGACGACCACGGCCAGCGGGTTGTTGAGCTCGTGCGAAACGCCCGCAAGCAGCGAGCCCATCGCCGCCATCTTCTCGTTCTGGTGCAGTTTTTCGCGCTGACGGTTGATTTCCTCCTCAGCGCGCAATCTGTCGCGCAGGTCGCGGATGGAGCCGAAGATCAGATGGCGATCGGCGACCCGCATCTCGGTCGCCGTCAGCTCGATCGGAAAAACCTCGCCGGCGGCATTCTGGGTGACCGTTTCGAGCCGCTGGCCGACCATCGGCGCGCCGCGGCCCGACATGTATTCGGCGCCCGACGCATAGCCTTTGCGGTAATATTCCGGCACGACCGTGTCGAGCAGGTCCTTGCCGAGGATATCGCTGCGTCGATAGCCGAACATCTTCTCGGCGGCCGGATTGAATTCGATGATCGAGCCGGTCTCGTCGATGACGATGATGGCGTCGAGCGAGGCCTGCAGCATGGTGCGGCGAATGACGTCACTGGCATGCGCGTCGGAGGGCGACCGTTCGATGGCGTCGCCAATGGCGAGTGCCACCATGTGCAGCGCCGCCTCTTCCTGGTCGGTCCATTCGCGTTCGTTGACGCAGTCGTTGACCGCCAGTGTGCCCCACAAATTGCCGTGCGAAAAGACCGACACCGACAGGAACGACTTGATGTTCTGCTTTTCGAAATCGGTCCGCAGAAAGCCTTCGAGATCGCGTGTGTGCCCGGCGAATATCTTGCCTTGGCGCTCGTCCTCCGCCAGCTGTTCCAGCAATGGGTCCGAATCGACGACCGACTGCATGATGACGGTCGGTGACGCCAGCTCGCCGCCAAACCGGGGGGCGATCCAATAAGCGGCGACCGACTGGGCGAAGCCCTGGCCGGGCAGTTCGCGCAGGCGAAACAGGATGCCGCGGTGACAATCCATGGCTTCGCAAAGCGTTTGGAGGATACCCTCCATCTCGCGCTGCCAGTCGCCGGCTTCGCGCAGCCGGCGAACCACATGCACGGCCGCCATCGCCGCGCCCTGCCTGGCGCCCTGCGAGTCCGCGCGTGCTGTTTCAGCCGTCATGGTCATTTCCTGGCCGTGGCTTGCTCAAGCCGCCAGGCCTCAGTTATTTTCGCCGGCTGGCAGCGAGAAGATATAGCCTTCGCCGCGCACCGTGCGCAGGAATTTCGGATTGGCCGGATCCGCCTCGATCTTCTTTCTCAGCCGCATGATGCGGATGTCGACGGCGCGGGACGATTCCGCGTCCTCGACGAAACCGATCGCCTCGGAGATCGCCGCCCGCGTCAACAGCCGGTTGGCGCGGGTAAGGAACACCTCCAGCACGTCGAACTCGCTCTTGGCCATGTCGATGACCGCACCGTTGGCGCCGGTGACGAGCCTGCCGTCGAGGTCGGCGTGAAAGGCGCCGAAGCTCACGGACCGGCGGCCACCGGATGTTTCAGCCTTGGCTTTTTGTGGTTCGGTCGGCTCCGGAACGCGGCGCAGCACGCTGCGCACCCTGGCCAGCACTTCGCGCAACTCGTAAGGCTTGACGATGTAGTCGTCAGCGCCGAGCTCCAGTCCGACGATGCGGTCGAGCGCGGTACCGGCGGCCGTCGCATAGATGATGCCGATCGGCATTTTCGACCGCATCCAGCGGCCGAGCGACAGGCCGTCCTCGCCCGGCATGGCGATGTCGAGAATGGCCAGATGGAAGGACTGGGCTTCCAACAGGTCGCGCGCCGCCGCCGCACTTTCGGCCGTGGCCACATCATAGCCGCTGGCGCCGAGATACTCGGCGACCGCGTCCCTCAGGTCGGGCTCGTCCTCGACAATGACAATTCGTGCCCGCACGATGCGTTCGCTCCCGCTTTCAGCGGAAAGTAGATTGGGTATAAACATGATGTCCAGCACTCTTCTTGGGTTGCCGTATGCGGGGTAGAAAAACATGGCTGCACGATCCGTCATCGCGCTTGTTTCCGTCGCTGAAGTAATTGCGACCGATCTCGCCGATCATCTCAAGCGACGCGGTCATGACGTCCGCGCCGCGCGACAGCCGTGGGAAGCCGAATCGCTGCTTTCGGAAAAGGGCATCGATGTCGTGGTTGTCGGCGACAGCGTCAGCCAGGCGGAGGGGCGCGACCTGCTCAGGCGACATGGCGGCGAAGGTGGACCGGATTTCATCCTGATCTGCCGCCCGGCCGATCTGGTCGACAAAGTGCTGGCGCTCGAGCTCGGCGCCGCCGACGTCGTCGAAAGCCCGCTCAATGTCAGGGAGCTTGCCGCCCGCGTTGGCGGCCTGCTGGCTCGGCGCGGCAGGAGCGCCGGGGAATTGATCGTGCTGGAGAACGCGACCGTCGATCTCCGGTCGGCCATCGTCATGCACCGCTCGGGCACGGAAGAACAGCTGTCCCCCGGGCAGGTGGCGCTGCTCAGGCTCTTCCTGGCCAGCCCGCGCAAGGTGCTGACGCGCGACGACATCATCGCCGCCGCGCCCGCCGAAAATGCCGAAGCCTTCGACCGGTCGATCGATTCGCGCATCGTGCGGCTGCGCCGCAAGCTCGACACCGAAACCATCACCACCATACGGGGTGCGGGTTACCGGTTCGATCCGCCAACGCAATTCGCCGACTGAATGCAGGACAGCCACCCCTTTTTTGAGTATCGGATTTTCCTAAAACCGGTTCCCGCTTTTGGGTCCGATGCTCTTTCCTCAGCGCACCACGAGAAGCGACGGGCCTGACGGCATGTCACTGTTCGTGCTGACCTCGCCGGCATGCGCACGTTCCTTCAGCAGCACGGTTGCGAGGCCGGCAATGCCGAGCAGGCCCTGCACGTAGAGCAGGGCAGAAAGCACGGAAGCGGCGAATTTCGTTTTCATCCTGTTCTTTCCTCAAAATTGGGATTTACGGGCGCTTCAGGGGAACCCCCGAAGCGCCCGCGCCGCCAGCGGAGCCCCCCGTTGCGGCGCGGGCCTTCGGTCCTCTCGGCTGCAAGTTGCCGGAGGCGCCGCGCATCCTCAACGGCTCTAAGCCGCCCCCGCCAGAGGGACTTGAGCCGGTCGACGCGCAGGCTGGAAACTGTCCAGACCAATTTAGACCGTCGCGAAAACAGTGTGGGCTTCCGATCGTTCGTTGCCGGCTGTTTTCGTTACGTCAACTTTGCCCGTGCGCTGTATCCGGATCATGCCGCCGAGGCCGCGCTTTGTTGCAGCTCGGTTTCGAAGTGAGGTGGAATTCCTCTCAAACGAAAGACAATCGCGTATTCGTGCCGCGGTTTGGCTGATCCGCTTAGGCAAACACGCCGCCGCTGTCATGACGACGTCCAACAGCTGTAAGCCGCTTTGCACGGCGTTTTCCGTTAACCAGGGGAAAACAGAATCGAAACACAAACGAGCATCTAGCGAAATCGACTTGAAACAGGATGCCCCGATAAGCCGGTCATCGAATTGAGCCGGCCCCGACCGGCAGAATAGGGGAGACATCATGTACACCGCCATTTCCGCCAAGCTCATCAACATCGCCGCCGCCGTCATCACCGGTGCTGCCTTGCTTGTCAGTGCCGGCAACAGCGCAGCCCACGCCGCCGCCAACAAGATCGTCGCGCGTGTGTCGCTATCGCAGCAGACCATGGAAATCTTGGTCGACGGCCGGCCGACATTCGCCTGGAAAGTCTCGACCGGCGACAGGACGCACGTCACGCCGACCGGTTCGTTCAAGCCGACCCGCATGCATGAAATGTGGTATTCGAAGAAATACGACAACGCCCCGATGCCGCATTCGGTGTTCTTCAGCGGCGGCTACGCCGTACATGCGACAAGCGCCATCAAGCGCCTCGGCCAGCCGGCCTCGCATGGCTGCGTGCGTCTGCATCCGGACAACGCCGCCGATTTCTATCAGCTCGTCGAGGTCTTCGGCCCGGCCAACACCAGCATCGTCATCGTCAAATGAGCGATGCTTTTCGTAGCTCCCAAGAAAGGCCGGAAATCCGGCCTTCTTTATTGTGCAATGTTAGTACAATCTAATCCGGCATCACCGGCATCAGCTTGGGGTCCGGCTTTTCGGCGTGATGCGGCAGGTCCTTGCTGGCGATAAACGTGTAGAACATCGGCACCACGAACAGCGTGAACATGGTTCCGACCAGGATGCCGGTGAAGATCACCAGGCCCATCGAATAGCGTGCCGCGGCACCAGCGCCGCTGGAGATGATCAGCGGCACCACTCCGAGCGCCATCGCCGCCGTCGTCATCAGGATCGGCCGCAGCCGCACCTTGGCCGACGCGATGATCGCATCGCGCCGCCGCATGCCGTGCATTTCACGCTGCTGGTTGGCGAACTCGACCAGAAGGATGCCGTGCTTGGTGATCAGGCCGATCAGCGTAATCAAGCCGACCTGGGTGTAGATGTTGAGGGTGCCGAGCCCGACATTAAGCGGCACGATCGCGCCGAAGATCGAGAGTGGCACCGCCATCATGATGATCAACGGATCGCGGAAACTTTCGAACTGCGCCGCCAGCACCAGATAGATGACGAGAACGGCTGCCGCGAAGGCGATGATGATCGTGTAGCCCTGTTGCTTCTCCTGCCGCGACTGGCCGGTATAGTCGATGAAGAAAGTGTCGGGCAGGCTCTCCTTGGCGATATCCTCGATCGCTTTCAAACCGTCGCCGGTGGTGACGCCAGGCAGCGGCAGGGCGGAAATCGTTGCGGAATTCAACTGGTTGAACTGCTCGATCGCCGCCGGCGACGCGTTGGTCGAGATCTTCACCACCGCAGAGAGCGGCACCATCTCACCCGAGACGCTGCGCACGAAATACTCCCCCAGTTTTTCGGGATTGTCGCGAAAGCTCTGCGGCACCTGCGGGATGATGTCGTAGCTGTTGGATTCGCGGTCGAATTGCGCCACCTCGGCGCCACCGACCAAGAGGGTCAGCGTCCGGCCGATATCGGCGATCGGCAGGTTGAGTGCCGCGGCGCGGTCGCGGTCGATCGTCACCGTCACTTGCGGCGCATCGTAGGACATCGAATTCTGCACGGCGAGGAAGCGACCGGAGGCCTGCGCCTTGTTCTTGATGTTCTCGGCCGCCTCGTACACTTGGGAGGCCTCGCCGGTCGAGCGCACCACCATCGTGATTGGCAGGCCGCCGCCGGAGCCGGGCAGTGTCGGCGGTGCGAAGACGAAAGCCTCGACGCCCGCCACCTTGGCAAGGCGGGCAGTGATGTCTTCCTGAAGTTCCTTCGAGCTGCGCGCGCGCTCGGCCCAGTCCTTGAACGCAAAGCCGACGAAAGCGCTGTTCGTCGGGCCTTGGAACGCGACGGCGGAGAACCGCGCCCTGGTTTCGGGGATATCATTCACCAGCCCGAGAATCTGGTTCACATAGGTCTCGGTGTAGTCCGACGTCGCATAGCGCGGTGCGTTCACAATAGACAGCAAGAAGCCCTGGTCTTCTTCCGGCGCCAGTTCGCTCGCGGTCTTGGTGAACATGAAGCCGGTCGTGGCGACCAGTGCGATGACGATCATCAGCGTCACCGGGCGATATTTCAGCGAGCCGCTGACCAGCCGCTCATAGACGTTTTCGACGCGCCCGAACGTGTTGTCGACAATGCGCTGGAAGCGGCTGTGCGAGCCGGCCCTCAGGATGCGTGCCGACATCATCGGCGTGACGGTTAGGGCAACGACACCCGAAAGGACCACCGAGCCGGCAAGCGTCACTGCGAATTCGCGAAACAGTGCGCCTGTCAGGCCGCCGGTGAAGGCCAGCGGCGCGAACACGGCGGCCAACGTTATCGTCATGGCGACGACGGCGGAAGAGATCTCCCGCATGCCGTTGAAAGCCGCCTGCATCGGCGACAAGCCGTCTTCCTCCATGTGGCGGTGGATGTTTTCCACCACCACGATGGCATCGTCAACAACCAGTCCGATCGCCAGCACCATGGCCAGCAACGACAAAAGGTTGATCGAATAACCCAAAGAAAACAGCAGGAAACAGACGCCGATCAGCGACAGCGGAATGGTCACGATCGGCATCAGCACCGAGCGGAACGAGCCGAGGAAGAGCAGGATGACGACGATGACGATGGCGACCGCCTCGCCGATGGTCTTGAACACCTCCTCGATCGACGCGCTGATCTGCTCGGTCGAGTCATAGACGATCTCGATCGTCATGCCGAGCGGCAGCGTCTCCTGGATCGTCGGCACAATCTTGTGGATCGCCGCCGCGGTGGTCAGTGGATTGGCGGCCGGCGTCGGAAAGATGGCGAGAAAGATGCCGGGCTTGCCGTTGAAGGTGACCCTGGTGTCGGTGTTCACCGCGGCGAGTTCGACGCGGGCCACGTCGCGCAGTCTCACCACATTGCCGTCTTTCGAGCGGAGCGGAAGGGCAGCGAAAGCCTCCGGCGTCTGCAGGGTCGAGCGAACCGTGATCGAGGAAGCCACATATTCGTTTTCGGTATCGCCGGGCGCGGAGAGGAAATTCGATTCGTTAATGGCGGTCAGCACTTCCGCCGCCGTCACACCGCGCGCCGCCAGTTTGATCGGGTCGATCCAGACACGCATCGAATATTCGGCGGCGCCGAAAATCTGCACGTCGGCAACACCTTCGACCGTCGACATACGCGGCCGCACGACGCGCTCGATATATTCGGTGAGCTGTTCCGGCGTCATGTTCGGGTTCTGCATCGAGATGTACATCATCGCGAACTGCTGGCCGGTGCCCTTGACGATCACCGGGTCTTTGGTTTCGTCCGGCAGATCGCCGCGAACGCTCTGAACCTTCGACAGGACTTCGTTCAGCGCAACGTCGGGGTCGGAGCCGAGTTTCATCTGCACTGTCACGGTGCTGGATGACGGCCGGCTCGCCGACGTGACATAATCGATGTTTTCGGTCGAAGCGACAGCACGCGCGATCGGCGCGGAAATGAACCCCTGGATCAGGTCGGCGCTGGCGCCGGGATAGGCCGTGGTGATCGTGATGGCCGTTTCTTCAACCTCTGGATACTGCCGGATCGAAAGGTTGAAGATGCCCTGAAAACCCAGAAGCAGGATCATGCAGGCAAGCACGGTCGAAAGGACCGGGCGGCGGATGAAGAGGTCGGAAAAGCTCATTGCTGGGCTGCCTGCTGGTTCCCCGGCTTGCTCGGATCGATCGTGTTGTCGACGGCAACGGACATGCCGTTGGAGAGCCGGTTCTGGCCGGCGGTAACGACTTCGTCGCCGGGCTGGATGCCTTCCAGGATCTCGACCAGGCCGGCGTTGTGGCGGCCTGGCTTGACGAACACCTGGGCGAGCACGAGCTGCGGCTTCTGTTCTTCCGCTGCCGGTTTGGCTTCCGCTGCCGGTTTGGCTGGGGTAGCGCCCGGCTTTTCTTCGGGTTTTGCCGCGGGTGCTTCGGCAGCGGGCTTGGCAGCATCCGCGGCTGGTTTTTCTTCCGGCTTTGCCTCGGGAGCCGCGCCGTTGACTTCTGCGGATTTGGCCGGGCGCACCACGAAGACGAAGTCACCGTACAGGCTGGAGGTCAGCGCAGTCTGCGGCAGCGCCAGCACGTTGTTCTCCTCCGGCAGTTCGACACGCACCTGGACGAACTGGCCGGGCGTCAGCTTGCCTTCAGGATTGGCGACCTCCGCCCTCACCGTCACCAGCCGGCTCGTCGGGTCGATCTTCGGATCGATACCGCGGATGCTGCCGGCGAACGGCATGTCGCCGCCGCCAATGCCCAGCCGCACCGTCTGTCCGATCTTCAGCAGCGGAAGCTGCTGCTCCGGCACGGTGAAATCGACACGCATCGTGTCCATGTCCTGCAAGGTCACCACGGCGGTGCCGGGTGTGAGATACTGGCCAATGTCGATTTTCGGAATACCGACGGTGCCCTTGAAAGGGGCCGTCAACTGCTTTTGGTCGAGCACCGCTTGCAGCTTGTTTACCTGCGCGGAGGAGACCGATGCTGCCGCCTGCGCCGTGTCCAGCGTAGCGTCGGTGCCGACCCCGCGCTTCTGCAGCTCAAGAGCGCGCATCAGCGTCGTCTGGTCGGATGTGGCTTGCGCCTTCGACGCCACGAGGTCGGCCCGCTCGACGGCATCGTCGAGCTGCAGCAGCACGGCGTTGGCGGCGACCTTCTGATTGGCATGAAACTGGATGTCCTTGACGATACCCGCGGTTTCGACGGTCAGGTCGACGCCGCGCACGGCACTGACAGTACCGATCGCCTCGACGCCGGGCGTCCAGGACATCGGTTTGACGATGACCGTCGACACGGTCGCGGCCGGCGGCTTCATGGTGGCGAAAAACTGTTTGATCGCATTGTCGCGGAACAGGTTGAAGCCGACGATGCCGCCGCACACCAGCACGAGCAGAATGAAGGCGATGATGAAGCGCTTGATCACGAACAGTCCCCTCGGCCATGGCCCAGCATAACGGTCGGATGACCGGAACACATACCTGTGACTGGTCCCAATTTCAAATGACGGCAATCTTACTGTACCGTCTGGACGGTCTTGTCAATTCCGCTTAAGCTAATGAATGGGGAACGATTGATGAAGGCCCGCAGAACAAATTCGCGCGAGAAGATCCTCGCCGCCGCCGCCGACGTGGCGCGCGAGACGGGTCCCGGCAGCCTGTCGCTGGATGCGGTCGCCAGCCGTGCCGGCGTGTCGAAGGGTGGTCTTCTCTACAATTTCCCGACCAAGGCGAAATTGATGCAGGCGCTGGTGGAGGATTACCTCAGTGCGTTCCAACAGGCGCTTGAGGCCGCACGCACGAACGGCGTCAGCGGTGAGAGCCCGCTTGCGGCCTATATCAGGCTTTCGGCCGAGCATGCCGAGGAGTCGAAACCGTCGGCGACCTGGATATTTTCGGCGATTGCCGAGGATCCCGATTTCCTGACGCCGATAAAATCGTTCAGGCGGCAAGTGTTCGAGCGGCTGAAGCAGGAGACGCCGAATCTCAAGGCGCTGCTGGTCTGCTATCTCGCTATCGAAGGGCTTCGCAGCATGAACCTGTTCGGTTCGGACATTCTCTCCGCCGACGAGCGCCGGTTGCTGATATCGACCCTGCTGGAGATCGCGGAATAGATCAGGAACCACCGTCCAGCACTATCTGCTCCAATCTCAAAGTGCTCTGCCGTCACACAGGCTTCATTGTGCCGACATAGCGTCCTCCCATTCTTTGCTGCAACGCAAGAGGAGTGGGGTATGGTCGATATTGTTTCCAGCGAAGCAGGAATTCCAAGGCCGGAGCATCCGCTCGACCGGCCAAACAGCACCGGCAAATGGTTTCTGCCGGCCTTTGCCGTCATCATCCTGGGCGGCCTTGCCTATGTCGGCTACGCGCTCAGCCAGGACCTGACCAGCACCGTCGCGGTGCCGTGGATTCTGCTTGGCCTGGCGCTGCTGATCGCGCTCGGCTTCGAATTCGTCAACGGTTTTCACGACACCGCCAATGCGGTGGCAACGGTGATCTACACCCATTCCATGCCGGCCGAGCTTGCAGTGATGTGGTCCGGCTTTTTCAACTTCCTCGGCGTGCTCACCGCCAGCGGGGCGGTCGCCTTCGGCATTATTTCGCTGTTACCGGTCGAACTGATCCTTCAGGTCGGATCGAGCTCCGGGCTGGCCATGGTCTTTGCGCTGCTGGTCGCAGCGATCATGTGGAACCTCGGAACCTGGTATCTCGGCCTGCCTGCCTCGAGCTCGCACACGCTGATCGGTTCGATCATCGGCGTCGGCCTCGCCAACCAGTTCACGGCGCCGGCCGGTTCCATCACCAGCGGCATCGACTGGTCGCAGGCAAGCAATGTCGGCCTGTCGCTTCTGATCTCGCCGCTGGTCGGGTTTTGCCTGGCTGGGCTGCTGCTTCTGGTGATGAAGCTGCTGGTCAGGAACCGCGAGCTTTACGAGGCGCCGAAGTCGAGCGCTCCGCCGCCGCTGTGGATCCGGGCGCTGCTCATCTTCACCTGCACCGGCGTCAGCTTTGCCCACGGCTCCAATGACGGGCAAAAGGGCATGGGCCTCATCATGCTCATCCTGATCGGCGTGGTGCCGACCGCCTTCGCGCTCAACCGCACACCGGACGTGAACTATCTCGAAGCTTACAAGTCCGCAGCGACGCAGGTCGAAACGGTACTCGGCAAATACGTCAAGCCCGGCGTCGCCGTGACCGACGCGGCAACCGTGGTCGGTGACGCCGTTCGCACCAAGACCTGGAAGGACGAGACCACGCCTGCCCTGCAGAGCTTCATCCACGACACTAGCGCAATGTTGTCGCCCTATCCGTCCGTGGAAAAGCTGCCGACAACGCTGGTCAGCAACGCCCGCAACAACATCTATCTTATCGGTGAAGCGCTGAAACTGATCGACAAGAAGAAGCTGCTGCCGATGGAGGTCGACGACCTGAAGGCGGTGACGACCTATCACAAGGCGGTCGACAACGCGACGAAGTTCATCCCGCTCTGGGTCAAGGTCGCCATCGCGCTGGCGCTCGGCCTCGGCACCATGGTCGGCTGGAAGCGCATCGTCGTCACCGTCGGCGAGAAGATCGGCAAAAGCCATCTGACCTACGGCCAGGGTGCGTCCGCAGAGCTTGTTGCAATGGCGACCATCGCATCGGCCGACTATCTCGGCCTGCCGGTCTCGACCACCCATGTGCTGTCGTCGGGCGTTGCCGGCACCATGGCGGCGAACGGCTCGGGCCTGCAATGGTCGACAGTGCGCAACATGCTGATGGCCTGGATACTGACCCTTCCGGTCTCCATCTGTCTTGCCTTCGTGCTGTTCGTCATCTTCCGCCAGATATTCTGAGCGGGGATAGGACTTGGCCAGAATGTCGCGGCGCCGGCTCCGGCGCCGCCCGGATCCTGAACGTGCATTGTCTCGGCGGCGGCCATGAATGACGCATCGCATCTGACATTGCTTGCCGCGGACGACCAGCATCATGCCCCCGGGCTGGTCTGGGCCTATCATGCCGCTCCCGGCAAAGCTCCCGAATCGCTGGCGCCCCGGGACATAGAGGCCGCGCTGGCCTCACTGGACGGCTGGGTCTGGCTGCATGTCGACCTTGTCGACCGGCGCGCCCATTCCTGGGTCAGCCATGCCTGCGCGCTGCCGGCGTCGGCTCATGCAATCCTCGAAGGACATGAGGACAGCCTGGTGCTGGCGCATGAGAATGGCGTCGTCCACGGCATTTCCGCCGACCTGCATGGCGAGATCGCCCATCAGTCGACGACCATCGGGAGATTGCATTTTGCGGTCTCGGAGCGGCTGCTGGTCACCGGCCAGCGCCATCCGCTGGCGGCGGTGGAGGAAGTGCACACCGCCCTTGCCGCAGGGCTGCGGCCCGCCACAGCATTCGAGCTGTTCGAAACGCTGGTCATGGCTTTTTGCAAGACCACCAGCCTGCGGCTCGCCGCGGCGACGAAGCGGCTCGATGCGGTCGAGGACCATCTCGTGACCGAGCGGCTTGCCGACGAAAGACGACAGCTGAAGGATGTGCGCCGCCTTGCCGTATCCTTGCATCGGCCGATCTCGGCCCTGGCAGCACTTTTCCAGGATGAAGACCGTTCCGCCTGGAACCTTTCCGCCGGCGCACATGAAGTTCTGCGCCGGCTTGCTGCCCGCCTGGAACGGCTCGACCCGAGGTCGTCATGATCAACGACCGGGCAAGGCTGCTGCAGGAGGAGCTTGCGGCCGAGCTTGCCGACGAATCGAACCGCAGCCTCAAGGCGCTGGCAGTGATGAGCGCACTGCTTTTGCCGGGCACCCTGATCGTCGGCATATTCGGCATGAACACCGGCGGGCTGCCATTCACCGACAGCCCCAGCGGCTTCTTCCTGGCGATGCTGCTGGCGGTTGGCGCGACCGGCCTGTTCTACTGGCTTCTACTGTGCGCCGGCGCCAAACTGCGGTTCTGAGGCCGACTAATGGCGGCGTTCGTTCGCCTGTATGCAAAGTACGGGCTGGCACGTCGAAACCACGCCGTCCCGCCTTCCGAAAATCGGTTCCGATTTTCGGGCCGATGCGCTAGAGCCTTTCGGGATTGAACCGTGCCTTTAACCCGGAAAGGCTCCCGCCGCTGCCCATGCCCCACCTTCCCGAGCATCTTCTCACCGGCTACCGCAATTTCATGAGTGGCCGCTATCTCACCGAAAGCGGGCGTTATCGCGCACTGGCCCGGGAAGGCCAGGCACCGGAAACTATGATCGTCGCCTGCTGCGATTCCCGCGCTGCGCCCGAAGCGATCTTCGATGCCGGGCCGGGCGAGTTGTTCGTGCTGCGCAATGTCGGCAATCTGGTGCCGCCCTATGCGCCCGACGATCAGTTCCACTCGACATCGGCAGCGCTCGAATTTGCCGTGCAGAGCCTCAAGGTCAAGAACATCGTGGTGATGGGCCACGGCCGCTGCGGCGGCATCCGCGCGGCACTCGACACCACGGCCGCGCCGTTGTCGCCGGGTGATTTCATCGGCAAATGGATGAGCCTGATCGCGCCGGCGGCCGAGACCGTATCGTCCAGCACCTTCATGACCGCGACCGAGCGCCAGACCGCGCTGGAGCGCATATCGATCCGATATTCCATCGCCAATCTGCGTACCTTCCCTTGCGTCTCGATCCTCGAAGGCAAGGGGCGGCTATCGCTGCACGGCGCCTGGTTCGATATTTCGACCGGTGAGCTTTGGGTGATGAACAAGGAGACCGGCGATTTCGAGCGGCCGGAGACGGAGTAGGAGACAAGGCATGGTGCGAATTCCGGTCGCGTTCGCGGCGGCAGCACTGCTGTGCTCGGCAGATTTCGCCCGCGCCGACGACAGCGCGATCATCGACCGCTGGTATTCGGCACTGCTCGTCGCCGACCGCACCGAATTGTCGGACCTGCTTGCCGACAACGTCCGCATCAAGCTCGACGACCTCGGCGTCGTGCAAAGCAAGCAGGAATTCATCGCCTCGATCGCCGAGTGGCAAGGTGCCGTCGCCGGGGCCGAAATCCGCCACCGGATCGAGAAATCCGAGGGCGGCGTCACCACTGTGATCGCCTGCTATGATTTTCCCAGCAACGACATGCTGATGCAGGAGACCTTTGCGGTCGCCAACGACCAGATCACCGCTAGCTCGCAAGCCGCGATCGCCGAAAACTGCGACGGCTACTGACGGGCTTTTTTCGCCCGCGACTTTTTGGTGACGGTCGCTGGAATTGCCCGCGTTATCACGTCTAAAAGTGCACTGTTGTCGTAATTCCCGTAATTCCACCCGATATCGAAGTCCCTAAAACGATATAGACGACACGATTGCTTTGGCAACGCCCAATTCTTTCAGACAATCCGTATCATTAGCCATCCCGACGTATGTCATGAATACAACATCATTCCCATTCGACAAATACCAGGCAGATGTCAATTGATCCCCGGTCTCTGACAATACGCCAACAGAGATTATACCGTCAGACTCGATGTTTGTGATATGTCATACATCTATGGAATTATTGTGACAAAACTGAATCATAAATGTTCTCAGAACGTTAAAGTCTACGTTTGGCTTTTCTCCGCTACGATACTTCGCAATAGAGAATTGAATCGCGCCGCAGCCGTCCGTTTCTTTGGCTAAGGTAGGTGGCGATCCCTCAGGAAGATCGCTGGCTATGTCTACCCATCCAGCAGGCAGGTCGAAGGTGAGACCATAGAATTCTACTCTCATTAAGGTTCCTTTGGATCGGGTGTCAGGATACGAGTGGAAGCCTCAGTCGAAGGAAAATGCAGGTTACAAGATAATATCTTGGTGGGCATAAAATTCGGCTCGAACGATACTCACGGCACCATGTGGGCACGCTTCAGCGCTACCAGGCGCTGTTGCGTGGAGCCGGCCGGCGTCCTACATCGGTGACGATCCGCCTCCTCCCGCCATCCAGAGAAAGTTTGCCCATGCCGTCCGCCGTCGACCTCGCCGCCCATCCGCTGACTGAATGGCAAGGGCCGCTCGGCCTGCCCGATTTCACGCGCATTGGCGACGGTGATTTTTCTCCGGTGTTCGACGCCGCCCTGAAGACGCATGAGGCCGACATCGAGGCGATTGCCGGCAACACCGGGACGCCGACCATCGACAATACACTTGCCGCGCTCGAACTCGCCGGCGAGGCTCTCGACCATGTCTCGTCGATCTTCTGGTGCCGCGCTGGCGCCCACACCAACGAGGCAATCCAGGCGCTGGAGCGCGACATTTCGCCGAAGATGTCGCGGCATTTCTCGGCGATCTCGATGAACGAGCGCCTCTTTGCCCGCATCGACGATCTCTATCAACGCCGCGAGACTCTGAAGCTCGATGCCGAAACGCTGCGCGTACTGGAAAAGACCTGGAAAAACTTCGTCCGCTCCGGTGCCAAGCTCGACGCCGAAGGCAAGAAGCGGCTGGCGTCGATCAACGAGGAATTGTCGTCGCTCGGCACCAATTTCGGCCAGAACCTGCTTGCCGACGAGCGCGACTGGGCGCTGTTCCTCGACGAGGCTGACCTTGCCGGCCTGCCGGAATTCCTGAAAAGCTCGATGGCGGAAGCCGCCGAGATGCGCGGCCAGAAGGGCCGCTACGCCGTCACCTTGTCGCGTTCGATCTACGAGCCGTTCTCGACCTTCTCAGAACGCCGAGACCTGCGCGAGACGGCGTTCCGCGCCTTCATCATGCGTGGCCAGAATGGCGGCGCCACCGACAACACGGACGTAGTGCGCGACATGCTGCGCCTGCGCGCCGAAAAGGCGAAGCTGCTCGGCTACGAATCATATGCCGCGTTGAAGCTCGACGACACAATGGCCAAGACGCCGGAGGCGGTGCATACGCTGCTCGACCCGGTTTGGAAAAAGGCATTGGAGAAGGCCGCCGCCGACCAGGCCGAATTGCAGCGGCTGGCGGCCGAGGCCGGCAGCAATGAAAAATTCGCCGCCTGGGACTGGCGCTTCTATCAGGAGAAGCTGCGCGCCGAGAAATTCGCTTTCGACGAGGCCGAACTGAAGCCGTATCTGCAGCTCGACCGCATCATCGACGCCTGTTTCGACGTGGCGACACGATTGTTCGGCATTTCTTTCGAGGAAAAGAAGGGCATTGCCACCTGGCATCCGGACGCACGTGTTTTCGTCGTGAAGAATGCCGACGGCAGCGAGCGCGGCCTTTTCCTCGCCGATTATTTCGCGCGACCCTCGAAACGCTCCGGCGCTTGGATGAGTGCACTCAAATCCGGCTATAAGCTTGGTCCTGGCTCGAAGCCGGTCATCTACAATATCATGAATTTCGCCAAGCCGCCGGCCGGCGAGGCCGCCTTGCTGTCGGTCGATGAAGCCAAGACGCTGTTCCACGAATTCGGTCATGCCCTGCACGGTATGCTGACCGACGTCACCTGGCCATCGGTCGCTGGCACCTCGGTCAGCCGCGATTTCGTCGAGCTGCCCTCGCAGCTCTACGAACACTGGCTGACGGTACCGGCGGTGCTGGAAAAACATGCGCTGCATGTCAAGACCGGCAAGCCGATGCCAAAGGCGCTGGTCGACAAGATGCTGGCGGCGCGCACCTTCGGCGCCGGCTTCGCCACGGTCGAGTTCACCGCCTCGGCCTTGGTCGACATGGCCTACCATGCGCGCCCGGAGGCGCCGCAAGAGCCGCTTCGTTTCGAAGCCGAAACGCTCGAAAGGCTCAATATGCCGGACACCATCGCGATGCGTCACCGCACTCCGCATTTCGGCCATATCTTTGCCGGCGATGGCTATTCGGCCGGCTATTATTCCTACATGTGGTCGGAAGTGCTCGACGCCGACGCCTTCGCCGCCTTCGAGGAAGCAGGCGATCCGTTCAACCCGGCGCTGGCCGAGCGGCTGCGCAAGAACATCTACGCCGCCGGCGGCTCGAAGGACCCCGAAGAACTCTACACCGCCTTCCGCGGCAAGATGCCTTCACCGGAAGCAATGATGGCCAAGCGCGGACTGGTCTAAGCCTTGCCCGGCCCTTCTCGGGCCGGCTCGGCCTCACCGGCCGCGGCTGTCTCGTTGAGGAAGCCGGCGATCCGCTCCGCCGTCTTGGTCGTGGCAAAGGAGAGCAATCGGCCGCGATGGACCACGGGCTCGCCGCTCTCATTGTCCCAGATATCGAACCGGCAGCTTGGGTTCGCTATGGCTTCGAAGCGGTCCTTCATATCGACAGCTCCGGTCATGGTGTCGCCACGGGTGCCAGAGATTGAGCGGTGCGCCCGACGGTACTCGCGCCTTGCTGCGTTTGCGTGAAGCAGACGCCGCGCTGCAGCATCGGCAGGATTGCCGCCGGCACGTCGGCAACAAGACATGCCGTCGACACGTGGCCGCTGAGAAACCCCGCCTCCTCGAGATGATCGAGCAGGTCGAGCCAGGGCGACCAGAAACCGAAGAAGTCGGCGACCAGGATCGGCTTGTCGTGCCGGTCGAGCTTGCGCCAGGTCATCACTTCGGCCAGTTCCTCGATGGTGCCGATTCCGCCCGGCAGCGCTACAAATGCATCCGCATAGTCGAACATCAGCCGCTTGCGCATGTGCATGTCCGGAACCGCTATGATTTGGGCGACGCCGCGCGGCATCCGCATCCGCTCCAGAAGGAAGTGCGGCGCAATCGCGATCACCTCGCCGCCGGCGTCTGCCGCCGCGGAAGCCACGGCGCCCATCAACCCTTCACCGCCGCCGCCATAGACGAGGCGGATGCCGGCACTGCCGATTTCGCGGCCCAGCGCCGCGGCCGCTTGCGCGAGGCGCCGGTCGTTGCCGGCGCGGGCGCCGCCGAACACGCAGACGGTGCCGATACGGGTCTGCGTCGGATAGAGCAGCCCCTCCAGGGAAGGCGCATCGTCGTCATTGAAAATTCCGAACATGGCTCTGTCTCCATTTGGCTTCAGTTGAACGATGGTCCTGCGGGCGCGGCTCTAGTCGCCCTGCCCCGCCGCGGCGGAACGGGTTGGTGGGCTTTCGCCGGCGTCGGCAAACAGCAGAAGGTCGGCCCTCGCCCACAGCGCGTAGCAGGCGAGCAATGTCAGCGGCGCGGTGACAAGGGCGGGTGAGGCCCCCGACCACACTTCAGGCACGGCGGAGCCGGCCGAAAGGGCTGCCGCCAATGCCGCAGGCAGGCGGCTGGCCAACACTGCGCTGCGGAACGGATCGGGCCACCTGGCCGGCCAACCGGGCACAATCTTGCCGGACACGGCGCTGCCGAATTTTCCCAACGCATGCAGCAGTCCGGCAGTCGCAGCCAGCACCGGTTGGCCGAGCAGGAACAGCGCTACGCCGAGCCCGATCGCGCCGAGCCCCGACAGGAGATCGGCGCGCCGGTTAAGCGCCGGATCGGGGACATCGCGGCCAGCCCAGGCGCGGTGATAGAATTCGCCGCTGCAGAAGAAGATCGACGTCGCCAGAGTCAACGCCACGGCGCTGCCGCTGCCGGCAAAATAGTCGAACAGGGTGCCGGCACCCCATTCAGGGCCGGTGGCGAGCTGCATCGCCACGCCCATTGCCAGCCCCAGCGCGTTGCCAAGATTGTAGTAGCCGCCCGGACCGGAAATGCGCGCCCGGATGGCAGCCGCAAATCGCGACACCGCCCGGGCGGTCCGACTGGGGCCGGCAGATTTCGGTTTTAAGTCGATAATCGACGGCTCGAAGGAGAGGCGATCGACCAGCCCGGAGGCATCACGCCAGCTGGCCGGCGCGTCGTTCCAGATTGAAAGCGCGAAATGCCGGCCGAACGGCGCACGGTCGTTGTCGAATTGCATTGGATCCTCCTTTTCAGCTGCGGTGGCATTTGACGGCACGATGAGCGGGCGTTTGCTACGGGCGGTCATGGCGAGACGAGCCCCACGGCCATGACCAATGCGACGGTGGACAGGATGAGCCCGGAGACGAGATCGAAGATGCGCAGGCTGGCACGGCTGCGCAGCAGCGGCGCCACGCGGCCGCCGCCGAGCGCATAGCCGTAACAGCCGAGCGCCGACATCAGGATCAGCGTCACCATGAATTCGAGCTGCGTACCACTCGCAGCGAAAGACTGGCCGAACGCCGCCGGCACGAACAGCCGCTCGACGTAGGTCAGCGGGTTCATCCCGACCACGCCCATGACGCGGGCTACGCAGGAGCGGCTGGTCTCGGCCTTGCCGGAGCGGTCCTCGGCCTCGCCGACGGCCAATGCTGCACGAAAGGATTTCACCGCAAACCAGGAGACCGCCGCCAGGCCAAGCCAGGAGAGCGCCGTTCCGAGTGAGGGATCGAGGCCGGCGATCGAGCTGCCGAGCATATAGGAGATGGCGATCAGGGCGACATAGGTCGCCCACACCAGGCTCGCCACGAACATCACCCGCCCGCGCAGCAAGCCTTCCCTGATCATCATCAGGTTGTTCGGCCCTATCGAGGCCATCGAGGCCATGCCGAGCGCAAGCCCAGCCTGGAATCCGCTCGCGTCGGCAAAGCTCATGGAGCTCCCTCCAGCGATGATATGACGGGATCGGCCGGATTCGCCGGTCCGGGCGAGGTGACGAGATAGAGGATGGTGCCGAGCATCATCATCGCGCCGAGAGCCCCCATGGGCGAGATCCGCTCACCGAGAAAAAGGGCGGCGCCAGTCGCGCCGAACAGGCTTTCGGCGCTGACGATCACCGCTGCGTGACTGGCAGAGGTAAAGCGCTGGGCAACGGTCTGGATGCCGAAGCCGGCGGCAGTCGAGAACACGCCGAGCACAAGCAGTTGCGGCCAGGCATCGAGTGCCGTCGCGACCGACAAATTGCCATGCGAGAGGGCTAGCGGCAGGGTGACCGCCGCAGTGCCGAGGAACTGCGCCGCCATGGTGGCAAACGGGCGCCCATGGGTTTGCATGTGGCGGCCGAGCTCGACCGTCCACAATGCATAGCATGCGGCCGAGAGCACCACCGTCGTGTCGCTGCCATTGAAGCCGGCGATGCCGCCAGACAATAGCAGCGCGCCGATCAGGGTCATGCCGGCGGCAAACCCGACCGTCGCGGTCAGCCGCTCCCCGACCAGAACCCACGCTGCAACCGGCGTCATCACGGTCGCGGTGCTGATCAGGAAGCTGGCATTGGTGACCGAGGTGCCGAGATAGGCAATCTGCTGCAGAACGATCGAAATGGCGAATAGCGCGCCGACCCTTGCCAAGCTGGCGCGAAAACCTTTGGTCTTCGCTACCCGGCTTTCTCCAATCATCAGCGGCAGCACCAGAAGTCCGGCGATCAGGCAGCGCATGCCGGCCGCGCTCAGCGGGTCGAGATATCCGAGCACAGTCTTCTGCGAGACATTGCCGAAACCCCACAAAGCGGCGGCAAGCAGGAGAAGCAGGTTGGCGTGAAGCTTCGACATCGGCTCTTCCCCCTAGAGCCGATTGCAGGCATGTGCCGATTCAAGCTGTTTGCGAGAGCCTGGCGGGCTTCGGCCGGCACGCCCTGAAGACGCGCTGGAACTGCGCTTGCAGGCTGCCGGTGGTGCTGTGTGCCGGCCGCGCTGAGAACCTTTGGAACCGCTCTGCGCGCTCGGTCCGGCGTCGCGGATTTTGTCTCGAAGTGCTGAAGTAGCCGCCATTTCAAACCCCCGCCGCCTGATCGATGGACACAGGCGAAGGGCCTGCGGCAATCGACTTTTATCGACGGGGTGAGGTTCCGATAACGTGGCTTACGGATGGCTTACGGGGCGTTTTTCGAGGTGGTCATGGTGCCGAAGCGACGCTCGGCGCAGCAAGGTTAGGGGGTCGCTCGAAAGGTTGGAGAAGGAGGCAACGCCCTCTGGACTGCCGGACGAGCGACCTGAGAGGCTGGTCCTCGCCGACCGATGCCTAACGCGTTCGTAAACGCCGGTCGATGGCTGCAAGTCGCGAGCGGGCGACGTCGCGAAATCGCCCCTGCCCGAGTAAGCTTGCGCAAGCGGAACAGCGGCCAAGGCCGCGTGTCTTCGGCATGCAACCAGGCAAGGGGATTCGAAAAATCCACTGGTGGAGCTGAGGAGGATCGAACTCCTGACCTCGTCATTGCGAACGACGCGCTCTCCCAGCTGAGCTACAGCCCCGTCCAGCGGATGGGGCTTTTATCGGCCGCTGAGGTTTCCTGTCAAGGCTGTGCGTGTCGCCGAATTCTCGCCTGCCGCTGGTCCGGCTTCGCCATGCGGCAGAGGCGGCTCTTGCCGCTTTCCCCTGCAGTGGCTACATGTCGGGCGTTCGCAAGGAGCAACCGATGATCGCAGTCTTTTACACGCTGCATGCCGCGATTAATATCTATTGGTATATTGTGATTGGCGCGGCTATCTTCTCTTGGCTTTACGCCTTCAACGTCGTCAATTCGCGTAACCAGCTTGTCGACTCGATCGGCAACATGCTCTATCGACTGACCGAGCCGGCATTGCGGCCGATCCGCCGCGTCCTCCCGGACCTTGGCGGCATCGATATCTCGCCGATCATCCTGTTGCTGGCGCTGACATTTATCAGCGTGTTCCTAGACACGACGGTTCAGCCGATGTTCGGTATCGGATCGATGTGAGTCACGGGACGAACCGTTTCTTTCGACCTCGCGCCGACGGCATCGACCTTTTCGTTCGGCTAACGCCGAAAGCGGCGATGGACAGGCTGGAGGGGATCGAAACATCGGCGGATGGGCGAAGCTATTTAAAAGCCCGCGTCCGCGCCGTGCCGGAAAACGGAGCCGCCAATCGAGCGCTGGAAAAGCTGGTCGGCAAAGCGCTTGGCGTGCCGGCATCGGGCGTCTCGATCGCCGCCGGCGGCACAGCTCGGCTGAAGACGCTGCGCGTGCTTGGCGATCCCGCGGCGCTGACCAAACGCATCGATACGCTGGGCTCGCCTGCGCCATGATCTCGGCTCGCTCACCTACCCCGCAGAAAAAAGGCCGGGCTGCGAAGCCCGGCCAGATGTGAAGGTCGAAAACCTTCAGAGGGGAACGCGCCGGACGAATGGGAGGAAACATCCGACGCGGATTGCATATGGGTTGGCGTCGACGACGTTTCAATGAGGTCGGGGGAACCGCCCTTCGCGATCAGGCTTTTAAACATTTCGATTATCTGATCAGCAGCTCGACGAGGCCGATCCGTCCTATCGCGACCGATGCGGCAGGACACCCACCGCAACCCGACCGGAAAGCTCAATATGACCGCTACTCGAGTTCTATTCTTCGACGTTCTGGGAACCGTCGTTGACTGGCGCAACGGTATTGCAAGGGAGGCTGGCGCCTTCCTCGCGCGAAACGGTGCACAGCAGGTCGATCCCGGTGAATTCGCGGATGCATGGGCGTTGCGCTATGACGCCTCGACCGAGGCGGTGCGGACGGGGCACCGGCCTTTCGTTTCACTCGACGTGATCAACAAGGAGAATCTGGACGCCGCCTTCGTCCAGTTCGGGCTAACCCCATCCGCGCTGCCGGCCACCGAACTTGAAGAACTCAATCTCGCCTGGCACCGGCTGGAGCCGTGGCCCGATTCGCTGAAAGGCCTTGCGAGGCTGAAGGAACGCTTCATCATCGCGCCCTTGTCGGGGGGCAATACCCGGCTGTTGCTGGACATGGCCAAGCGCGCCGGCCTGCCTTGGGACACCGTCCTTGGCTCGGATGTGTTCGGCACCTACAAGCCTGCGCCACAGGCTTATCTCCGCGCAGTGGAGATCCTGGGGGTGCGACCTTCGGAGGCCGTGTTAGTCGCCGCGCATAACGACGACCTGGCTGCGGCACGAAGGTGCGGTATCGGAACCGCTTTTGTTGCTCGGCCGAAAGAGCATGGTCCGGCGCAGACGACCGATCTCTCGCCTCGTGAGAGCTGGGACTTTGTGGCCGACGACCTTGTCCATCTCGCCCAAGTTCTCCCGTAGGCCGAGGGCAAAAAACCTAAGCGATGTCGTCGCGGATGCAGGCCTTCAGATGACCCTCGGCTGTCGCCCTCAGCGGCGGCATAGCCCCGGCGCAAGCCTCCAGCGCAAACGGGCAACGGGTCCGGAAAACACAGCCCGACGGCGGGTTTGCCGGGCTGGGAATATCGCCCTTGAGCACCTGCCGGTCTTGCCTGGCCAACGGATCGAGCGACGGAATGGCCGACAGCAGCGCGCGCGTATAGGGATGCTGCGGCCGGGCATAGAGCTCGGCCGCCGGCGCAACCTCCATGATGCGCCCGAGATAGAGCACGATGACCGTGTCGCAGATGTACTCGACCACGGCCAGATCGTGCGAAATGAACAGCATGGTCAGCCCAAGCCGGAGCTGCAGGTCGCGCAACAAATTGATGATTTGGGCCTGGATCGAGACGTCGAGCGCCGAGACCGGCTCGTCGGCGACAATGAATTCCGGCTCGAGCGTCAGCGCCCGGGCGATGCCGATGCGCTGGCGCTGGCCGCCCGAGAATTCATGGGCGTAGCGATCATAGGCGTCGACCGGCAACTCGACCGCGGCAAGTGCCTTCTCGGCCTTCGCCCGCCGCTCGGATTTCCTGCCAATGCCTTGAATGTCCAAGCCTTCGGTGAGGATCTGCCCGATCGTCATGCGCGGCGACAGGCTGGCGAAGGGATCCTGGAAAATATACTGCATCTTGCGGCGCTGGCGGCGCAACTGGGCGGCACCCAGCCTGGTGATGTCGGTGCCGCCATAGCTGATCTGGCCGGATGTCGGCTCGATCAGACGCAGCACCGAGCGGCCGATCGTGGTCTTGCCGGAGCCGGATTCGCCGACCAGCCCGACCACCTGACCACGCCTGACCTCGAACGAAATATCCTCCAGTGCCCTGACGATGGGGCCGCGCGAAAACGCGGTCGGCGCAAAATGCTTGGTCAGGTTTTTGACCGATAGGAACGGGGCGCCCTCCATCAGAGCTCCTCCCAGCGCAGGCAGCGGCTTTGCTGGGTCGGCGTCGCCGCAAACAATGGCGGCACCGCGGCGCGGCAGGCAGTGATAGCCATCGGGCAGCGCGGCGCGAAGGAACAGCCCTTGGGCAGCAAGGCGAGCGACGGAACATTTCCGGCAATGGTCGGCAGCGGCGTCCCCGCTATCTTCAGCGCCGTGGCCTCGCCGAGCCTCGGCACCGAGCGCATCAACCCCGCCGTATAGGGATGACGCGGGCGGGTGAACACTTCGCTCACCGGACCTGTTTCGACGATACGCCCGGCATACATCACCGCTACCCGGTCGGCAATTTCGGCTACGACGCCGAGATTGTGAGTGACGAACAGGATGCCCATGCCGCGCTGCGCCTGCAGCTCGGCCAAAAGATCGAGAATCTGGGCCTGGATTGTGACGTCCAGCGCGGTTGTCGGCTCATCGGCGATCAGCAAGCCTGGATCGCAGGACAGGGCCATGGCGATAGTGGCGCGCTGGCGCATCCCGCCCGACAGCTCGTGCGGATACTGTCGCGCCCGCCGCTTCGGATCGGGAATGCCGACCTGCTCCAGCAGCCGCACCGCGTCTGCTTCTGCCTCGCGATGCGATTTGCCGAGATGGATGCGGATCGGCTCGGCAATCTGCTCGCCGATCGTGTAGACCGGGTTGAGGCTGGCCATCGGCTCCTGGAACACCATGCCGATCTCGTTGCCGCGTATCTTGCGCAGCGACTCGGCATCGAGGCTGGTCAGCTCGGTGACCGTGCCGTTCTTGCGCCGCAGCGCGATCGACCCCTCAGCGATATGCCCGACCCTTTTCGGCAACAGGCCGATGATCGACAGGCTGGTGACGGATTTGCCGGATCCGGATTCGCCGACGAGCGCCACCGTCTCGCCGGAGCCGATCGTCAGGTCGACATCCGTTACCGCCGCGATGTCGCGCCCCGCAATGCGGAACACCGCGCGCAGGCCGGAAATCGAGAGTATCGGCGCGACACTCAGCGGAGCAGCCCCACGTCGCGAAGGATCATGTCGATCTTTGCGGTTTCCTCCCCGTTCAGACTGCGTTGCGGCCGCGCCATGGTGTTCGAGGCGATGATGCCGAGGCTCTTCATCGCTGCCTTGAAGGCGCCGACGCCGGCCGAGCCGGCGCTTGTCCTGCCGAGCGAGATCCAGACGATCTCGAACAGTTTCAACAATCGCTCCTGCTCTAGCCGTGCTTCGGCATGCTGGCCGGCCTGCGTCAGCTTCCACAGCCTGACGTAACCATGCGGGTCGACATTGGCGAGGCCCGGCACGACGCCATGCGCGCCCATGGCCAGCACACTGTCGACCAGGATCTCGGAGCCGGTCATGCCGAAGAAACCCGGATCGTCGGCCATATCCTTGAGCACGTAACGCAGATTGCCGTCATCGCCGCTGGAATCCTTGATGCCCGCGATGGCGCCTTCCCTGGCGAGGCCGACCGTGGTCTTGCGCTCCAGCTTGACGTGAACGCAGACCGGGATGTCGTAGGCGATGACGGGAATGTCGATCGCATCCTTGATATAGCGGAAGTGGTCGCCGATCTCCGGCTGGCTGGTGCGGGTATAAAACGGCGCGGTGACAACAATAGCGTCGACGCCGGCCGATCTGGCGATGCGTGCGTGGTTGATGACACGATCGGTCGTCGGGTCGATGACCCCAGCGAAGATCGGAACCCGGCCGTTATTGACCTTGACTGCATGCTCGAGGATGGCCCTGCGGCCTGCCTCGTCGTGGAAGACCACCTCGCTGGTCGAGCCGAGCACGAACAGCCCGTGGACACCGCCGTCGAGCAGGTTCTCGATGGTGCGGGTGAACGACGGGAAGTCGATGCTGAAATCGGCATTGAGCGGGGTGACGACAGGCGGCACGACGCCGGTAAACAGGGGCATTTTGATGAACCTTTGAGGTCAGTTGAGATCGGAGCGAGGATCGAATGCATCGCGCAAGCCGTCGCCGATGAAATTGATGGCGAGGACGGTGAGCACCAGTGCGGCGCCCGGGAACATCCATTGCCACGGGTAATTTTCCAGCACGACGGTGGAGCGGGCGAGATTGAGCATGTTGCCCCAGCTGGCTTCTGGCGGTGCGATGCCAAGGCCGAGAAAGGACAGGCCGGCCTCGAGCAGGATAGCGTTGGCGATCTGCAAGGTGGCGTAGACGACCAGGATATCGATGCAGTTGGGCAGGCCATGCCGGAACAGCAGATGCGGCAGCCCCGCGCCCATGCCCCGGGCCGCAACGACGAAATCGCGCTCGCGCAGTTCGAGCAGCCGGGCGCGCACCATGCGCGACAGCACTGGCCAGGAGAGCAGCGAGATCACCAATATGGTCGGGGCGATGCCGGTGCCGGCAATCGAAGCCAGCACCAGCAGGAAGATCACCGGCGGCAGCGTCATCGCCAGATCGACGAAGCGCATCACCGTGCCGTCGACGAGACGCCCGCCAAAGCTGGCGACGGCGCCGACCAGGAAGCCGATGACGGTCGAAATGGCGACCGAGCAGACGGCAACCAGCAATGAGATCCGCCCGCCTTGCAGCAACCGTGCCATGACATCACGCCCAACGCCATCGCTGCCCAGCCAATGAATGGCGGACGGCGCCTTGTTCATCGCCCTGAGGTCGATGGCGTTCGGGCCGAACGGCCACCACAGAGGATAGGTCGAAACCGCCAACAGGATCGGGATGACGATCAAAAGCCCGGCGCGTGCCGCTCGGTTTTCAAAAAAGCGGTCGAACGCGCGGCGAAGCGGGCCTTTGGTTTGCGGCACGGCTGTCGGGTCAACTGTAGGATCTGGCGCGGTGATTGCCATCATGCCACCTGAATGCGCGGGTCGACGACGGCATAGACGACGTCGGTCAAGAGGTTGACCAGGATGACGCAAACGCCGATCACCAGGGTAGCGCCCATGATCACCGGGTAATCGCGGGTGCCGACGGCGTTGACCAGAAGCAGTCCCATGCCCGGCCAGTTGAACACGCTTTCCAGGAAGATGGCGCCGCCGACGGCGATGCCGACGGTCGAGCCGATCAGGGTAATGACCGGCAAGAGCGCATTGCGGGTGGCGTGCTTGATGATCACCCAGAACTCGCGCACGCCCTTGGCGCGCGCCGTCCGCACGTAGTCCTGGTTGAGCACTTCCAGCAGCGAAGCGCGCATGTAGCGCATGATCAGCGCGGCATGGCCGATGGACAGCAGGCAGGCGGGCAGGATGAGGTGCGCTAGCACATCCGTCATCGAGAACGGCGCGCCGGCCGTGTGCATGCCGCCGGACGGCGCCCAGCGCAGCAGCACTGAGAAGAAATAGAGACCGAGCAGCGCCGTCAGGAAAGCCGGGCTGGAGATACCAATAAACGACAGCACCGACAGCGCGATGTCGGACGGTTCGTTACGGCGCACCGCGCTGAAAATGCCGGCGGAAATGCCGAGCACGATGGCGATCGCCAGGCCCGTGCCCATCAGCAGCGCCGTCGGGCCGATGCGTTCCATGACCAGTGGCAGCACGGCAACGCCGCTGCGCTGGATCGAATAGCCGAAGTCACCGCTCAGCGCCGCGCGCAGCCAGGCGAGATATTGCACGGGAAGCGGCCGATCGAGCCCGAGCCGTTCGCGCAGGCCCTCGAGGTCGGAAGCCGACATGGGGACCGACGGGTTGATATAGGCGTCGATCGGATCGCCCGGCGCCAGCCGCAGCAGGATGAAGATGAGGACGCTGAGCGCGACCAGCATCAGCAGTCCTGTGGCGCTGCGGCGGGCGATGAAGCTCAACATGGGCTTTCCGTGGCCGTGGCAGGCGGCGCCAAAGTGGTTCCGCCTGCTCGCTTGGTTGCGGAGTTCTTACTGGATGTCCCAGCGCTCGGGGTGAGCTGCATAAGGACCGCCGCCCGGCGCCGGCGTCCAGACGAAGTCACGCAGCTTGTTGGAGGCCACGCCATAGCGGTTGGCCACCCACAACGTCGCCCAGGGTAGCTCCTTGTTCATGACCTTGCAGACCTCCTGCCAGGATTGATCGAGCTTGGCCGGATCGGTTTGGCCGAGCGCGGCGTCCAACGCGGTGCTCAGGTCGTCGAACTCGATGCGCATGGTGTTGAAGCCTGCCGGCGGAATCTGCGACTTGTTGAGGCCGGGATTGAGGCCGGCCGGGTTGGGGCCGTTCTGCAGGCCGGCATAAACCATCGGAAATGCATTCCAGTCCGGCGTGCCTTGCTTGTAGACGATGCCATTGTAG
This sequence comes from Mesorhizobium sp. M0983, assembly GCF_040318975.1. Lineage (NCBI taxonomy): Bacteria > Pseudomonadati > Pseudomonadota > Alphaproteobacteria > Hyphomicrobiales > Phyllobacteriaceae > Mesorhizobium > Mesorhizobium sp. M0983. The sequence goes on from NZ_JAMYNH010000003.1 coordinate 375,548, forward strand.
GTCGGCGTATCGACGACGCGCGGCACCACATTGATGCCGACCTCGGCCAGCATCGACTGGACAGCGGCCATCACGTTGGCGGCTTGCGGCGAGCCGTAATAGGTCAGCAAGGTGATCGGCTTGTCGCCATTGATCTTGTCCCAGCCCGCCTCGGTCAGCAGCGCCTTGGCCTTTGCCGGATCGTAGGCATAGGGTTCGAGGTCTGCCGGAACGAGATGCGGCGCGACATAGCCGCAATTGGCTGGCTTGGCGGCACCGCCGTAGAGGCTGTCGATGATGGCGTTGCGATCGATCGCATACATAATCGCCTGGCGGACACGGATATCCCTAAACAGGTCGACCTTCTGGTTCAGGCCGATATAGTTGACCACGTACGAGGCACCTTCGATCACCTTGAAATTGCTGTCGCTCTTGAAGGATGCCGCATCGTCGGGCTCGACATAGGTGAACTGGATCTCGCCGGCGCGGAGCGCGGCGACGGCCGCCGCCGGCGACTCGAAATAGCGGTTGATGAGCACGTCTACCTTCGGCTTGCCGCTGCGATAGTCGTCATCGGCTGCCAGTTCGACATATTGGTCGGTCACGTAGCGCTTGAACTTGAACGGGCCGGTGCCAACCGGAGCGGTCGACCACCAGGTGCTTGTCGCCAGTGATTCCGGCGGCAGAGCGGCCAGGGCATGCTCCGGCAGGATCATTAGCTGCGAGAGGATGGATAGAAACGAGCCGTTCGGTTTCGATAGCTTCACCACTGCGGTGTGGTCATCCGGTGCATCGACCGAGGCGATGTTGGCGAGGCGGGCGGCAAACAGGCTGCCGGAGGCCTTGTTCTTGGCAAGCTCGAGGGTGAACTTGACGTCCTTCGAGGTGAACGGTTTGCCGTCATGCCAGGTCTCGTTGACCAGGTTGAACGTATAGCTCAGCTGGTCGTCGCTGATCTTGTAGTCCTTGGCGAGGTCGCCTTCGATCTCGGTCAGCCCGGCATTGAAGATGACCAGCGGTTCGAAATAGGTGCTGAGCCAGGTGTAGCCGCCGGTCGCGACCAGCGGGTTGAAGTTCTTGGGAAAACCGCCCGGGCCGACGTCGAAGCCGCCCGCAATGGTCTTGGCGCTTTGTGCCTGGACATTGGTCAATGGGGCAATGCTGGCGAGCAGCAGCCCGGCGACTGAGAATGCGATGGTCCTGATGCGCATGGTTTCCTCCCTTGGCATATTCAGGTTGTTCTTCAGCTTGCTCGGTTTTTGGCGATAACCTGCTGGATCCCCCGGTAATGGTCGTCGAGCCGCCGACGCGCCTGGTCGACATCCTTGGCGGCGACAGCCTCGACGATCTCGTGATGGTCGCGCCATGTCGCCAGCGGCGTCGGATTATCGAGATTGGTGAAATTCGAGGCCTTGTCGAACGCCGTCCAGAAGATGTCGATCAGTGCGCTCAGCATGTGATTGTTCTGGCAGCGGAACAGCAGCTGGTGGAATTGCTGGTCCTCTTCGGCGAAGCTCTCATGGCGCTCGGCACGTTGCCGCATGCGCTCGGTCAACTGGCGCAGCGCCTCGATATCCTCGGCACTGATCATCTCGATCGTCTTGGCGATGAGGCCGGTTTCCAGCACGCGGCGGATTTCGCGCAGCTCTTCGACATCGCGCAGCGAATCCTGCAAGCCGTATGCCAGGTTATCCAGCAGCGGCTTGAACGAGAACTCCTTGACGAAGACGCCGATGCCGCGCCGCGTCTCCAGGATGCCGATCGATTCCAGCGCCTTGATGGCTTCCCGCACGGAGTTGCGGCCGACGCCGAGCCGCTGCGCCAGGAACGTTTCCGGCGGCAAGGGATCGCCTGCCTTGAGCTGGTTGCTTTCGATATAGGCCCTGAGGCTTTCCTGCACGGTGACGTGAAGAAGCGGCGGTCTGCTCAACGGTTCGATCGACTTCAGTTCCGCCATCCCACTGCTTTCATCATCCGCCGGATTAGCCTGCCCGCTTGTCGTATAGCTACTTGTAGGATATCCTGCAAGCCCATAACAAACCTGCTGCCTTCGAATGAAGATTACCCTCGCCGGCTCGAGCCACTGGCACGCCGAAATGCACCTCGACGCCGCACGCTTTTACGGTGCGGAGATCGCCGGCATCTGGGACGAGGATCCTGGCCAAGCGCATGGGTTCGCCGCGCACCACGATCTGCCGTTTATCAAAGATTTCACGGAGATACTCTCCAGCCCGCCGGATGCGATCCTGTTGATGGGGCACCCTTCGAGGGTGCCGGCGCGGGCACGCGCGATCATCGCGGCAGGGATACCGTTGATCCTGGAGAAGCCGGCGGCCAGCCATACGAGGGAACTGATGGCGCTGCGCGAGCTTGCCAGGCAGCACCAGGCCTTTGTCGCTGTTCCCCTGCCCAACCGTTTCGGGCCGGCCGTTGCCGGCTTTGAACGGCTGCGCCGGCAAGGTCGCGCCGGGCCGGTGGCGCATTGCCAGTTCCGGCTGGTCAACGGCCCGCCGCAACGCTACATCGCCGACGGTGTCGCCTGGGTCGTCGATCCGGCGGTTGGCGGCGGGGGTGCGTTGAGGAATCTCGGCATACACGGCGTCGACGCGGCACTCAGCCTCGCAACCGGCAAGCTCGGCCTGAAAAGCGTTTCGATCGCGAACCGCATTCATCCCGGCCCGGTCGAGGACCATGCGCTGCTGGTGCTGGAAGACGAGGCCGGCGCGGTGTTCATCGTCGAGGCCGGTTACACCTTTGCCTCGATGCGCCCCGGCGGTGACTTCGAGTGGCGTATCGTCAGTGCCAATGCCACCCTCATCGATCATGGCGACCATGCCACCTGCGCAACGCTCGACGATGCGGCCGTTGCCGATTTGCCGGTCGAACTGCCGGCAACGCGCTATCGTCTGTTCATGCGCGATACGCTTGACCGGCTGGCCAGAAAGGCGCCTCCGCCGGTGTCCATCGAGGATTATGTTGCGGCGATGTCTCTGATCGACGCCGCTTATGAAAAGGCAGGATCATGATTGGGATAGGAATTATCGGCGCCGGCGATTTCGGCGCAGCCCATGCGCGGGCAATCCGTGAGGTGGGAGGCATTCGTCTCGTCGCCGCCTCTCGTGGAAATGCCGATGCGCTGCAGCGCTTCACCGCCGAATATGGCGGCTGCGGCTACACTGATTGGCGCAAGCTGCTGGACGACAAGGAGGTCGACGCGGTCCTCATTGCCACCCCGCACCATCTCCATGCCGAAATGGCCATCGGCGCAGCAAACGCCGGCAAGCACATCCTGCTCGAAAAGCCGATGGCGCCGACGGCGGCTGCCTGCGACGCGATCAACGCCGCCGTAACCGATAGCGGCGTCAAGCTGATGGTCGCCCATCTCATGCATTTCGCCCTGCCCTGCATGGCAGCCAGGCAGAAGCTGGAGCAAGGAGAGCTCGGCCGGCCGCTCATCGGATCGAGCTGGATCATCAAGCTATGGATGGAGCACAATCGCCGCGACTGGCATCTGCGCAAGTCGACCGGCGGCGGCATGCTGTTGACGGCCGGCATCCACGCGCTCGACCGCCTGGTCTGGCTGATGGATGACGATGTCGTGTCGGTGAGCGGCATGCTCGGCGCCAAGTTCCATGACCAGGAAGCAGACGACAGCGCCTTGCTTGGGCTGCGCTTCGCCGGCGGCGGCATCGGCCAGGTGCAGAGCATCGGCTATCGCACCGGCGCTACCACCTACGCCATGGATCTGGTCTGCGAGCAGGGAACGCTGCGCATCGACATGGATCGCGGCACGATGCTTGGACGCGATACGGTCTGGACCGAGTTGCCCGGTTCATTCGAACCGAACTGGATGCACAACGCGCTGGTGCGCGAATGGAGCGCGATGCGCGATGCCATTGCCGACGACACGCCGGTGCCGGTCGACGGTCTCTATGCACGCAAGATCATCGGCATTATCGAGGCTGCCTTCGCGTCGAACGAAACCCGCCACGAACACGAGATCGCCGGTGCACGCTGACCTCGACGACCATCTGGCCCGCTTGCCCGCACACGCACCGCGCGGCGTCTGGGGCGCGGTGATGCTGGCCATCGACGATCGCGGAGCGATCGACTGGCAGGCGACGGAAGAGACGATCGCGCGGCTTTGCGCGTCAGGCGTCGACGGCGTCTATTCCAATGGCACGGCCTGCGAATTCCATTGCCAGACCGAGCCCGAATTCGACCGGCTTTGTGGGCTGGTCGCCGCAACAGCCGGCGGCGCGCGCCTTCCTTTCCAGATCGGCATCAGCCAGTCCAATCCGCGCGTCGCACTGGAGCGGCTGACGCGGGTCTCGGCGTTTGGCCCGGCGGCGGTGCAATTCACACTGCCCGACTGGTGGCCGCCCAGCGACGACGAGGTCATGCGTTTTGTCGGCCGCCTCTGCGAGGCCGCGCCCGAAACGCCGCTGGTGCTCTACAACCCGCCGCACGCCAAGCGTCGCCTGACACTCGAAGGCATCGCCCGGCTGCGCGCGGCGGTGCCGTCGCTGGTCGGCGCCAAACTGCCGGGCGGTGACGCCGACTGGTATGCCGATATGCGCCACAAACTGGACGGATTCTCCGTCTTCGTCCCCGGCCACACGCTGGCGACAGGCTATGCTGGGGGAGCCCATGGCAGCTATTCCAACGTTGCCTGCCTCAACCCGAAGGGTGCGGTACAGTGGTGGCAGATGATCCGCACCGACATGGCCGCCGCTGCCGAGGTCGAGGCCCGCATACAGGCCTTCCTCGCCGCACATGTCCTACCGTTTCGCACCCGTTACAATGTCAGCGATGCAGCGCTCGACAAGGCGATGGCGGCGGCCGGCGGCTGGGCGCCACTCGGCCCGCGACTGCTCTGGCCCTACAGCTCCGTTCCCGATCAGGAAATCCCGACGCTGGCCAGGGCCGCTCACGCGGCTTTCCCGGAATGGTGGTAGACCCGTCAGCAAGGCGCGGGACGACGGGGGCTCTTCAGCAGCCGGCTCTCGCGCCCTGTGTCGCACGGGACGCAAACGCCCCCGGCTGAGGGATATCGGCCTCGCGCCGCGCCAGCGAGTTGCGCAGCAGTGCGATCGCCTCGCGGCCGGCAGTCGCAATCTCGCGCGGCCTGTCGACGCCGACGATCATGAACTCCTTGATCCCCAAAGCGGCGTAGGAAAGCAGCGACAGCGCGACCTGCGCCGGCGGCCCGGCAAGTTCGAGCGCCTTCTGGCAGGAAGCGGCCGGCTTATCTTCCGAACGGATTCGGACGGGAAGCGCGAAACGCAGCTTGCCGGCCCGACCGTGTTCGGCGGCAGCGCCGCGTACGCGCTCCATTGACTGTCGGATTTCTGCAAGCGAGCCGGGCGCCAGCTCGAACACATCCGCATGCCTGCCCGCGACCCTGAGCGCCGTGCCCGACTGTCCGCCCATGCGGATGGTCACGTCGGCACCATGCGGCCCCTTGCGCGGCACATAGCCGCCGTTGACGCTGTAAAAGGCGCCTTCATGGTCGAACGGCCTGTCGTTCGACCACAACCGCTTCAGTAGCACCAGATATTCGTCGATGCGTTGCCAGACCACCGTATGGCCGGCCGGACGTGCCTCGGCATCGTCGTCGCTCAGCGGCTCGCTGAGCATCCTGAGCGACAGCCGGCCACGGCTTCTCGCGTCGAGGGCAGCGAGCTGCCGCGCCGCCACGGTTGGTTCGATCACGCCCGCCCAATGCGTGAGCACGACCTCGAGGGAGGAGGTCCGGTCCAGCGTCTGGGCGGCAAGGTCCATATTGGTCAGCAGCCCGGCCTGGTCGTCGATGACGATCTTCTGGAATCCGGCATCCTCGATCAGTGACAGCTTCGTCGCGGTCTCGACAAAGTCGTAGAAAAAGCTGGCGTCGGCAGCGTGGATCTTACCGGGAACATGCGTGAACTCGATCGGCATTGCCATCTCCTCCATCACGTTGAATCAGGGCGCGCGAAAGCGCACCGGCATTCGGTTCATTCAACTCCGGAATTTCTGCAAACGGCAGGCCGCTATCCCGAGGAAGCCTCGACGATCAGAGCCTTTACAAATCAGGGGATCAGCCCCAGTACCACTGCCCCGGTGAATACGAACGCAAGGGCAAAGACGAGATAAGCGAAAGCGCCGGCGTAGGCCGGCCGCCATACCTGGTCGGAACTCAGCCTTTGGCCTTTGCGGGCAGTCTGAGCGTTCTGGCTATAGGACATATCGACCTCCGTCTCGGCGCTTAATCTATAAAATCAGTAGACTTTGTCGAGTGCTATTTTCGCGCGATCTTTAGAACAATTTTCTCCAACTGCTAGACAAATTAGTGCTTTTACTGCTTAGCGCTGCCTTTTTGAGGCGTGCCGGGGTGACGGCAGAAAACGTCCGGTCCATGTGTCTGTGGCTCCTTGGCCATCCAATGGATGAGGGATAGCATCGCTGCTTGAGCGGAAAGCCGCGACGTCACGGCAAGGCAGCAGGGAGCAAAACATGGGTACAAGACTGGCCGGCAAGGTCGCCATCATTTCGGGCGGCGCGACGGGAATGGGCGGTGCGGCCTCGGAGCTTTTCGCGGCGGAGGGCGCCAAGGTGGCGATCATCGACCGCAACGGCGAAGCGGCGGCTGCCACCGCAGCGGCAATCGGCAACGCGGCCAGGTCGCCGAGCACTGGGTCGCCGACGTATCGGACGAGCGGCAGGTCGAAGCGGCGGTGAAGGGCGTGATGGAAAAATTCGGCCCGGTCACGGTTCTGTTCAACCATGCCGGCACCATCGTCATCAAACCCTTCCTGGAGACCACGCTGCAGGAATGGGACTGGCTGCATGCCGTCAATGTGCGTTCGATGTTCCTGATGACGCGCGCCGTGCTGCCCGGCATGATCGCCGCCGGCGGCGGTTCCATCGTCTGCACCTCGTCGATCTCGGCGGTGGCGGCGACGCCGATGGAGGTGCTTTACGACACCACCAAGGGTGCCTGCCACATGTTCGCGCGTGCCATTGCCGTCGAATTCCGCGACCGCAACGTCCGCTGCAATGCGGTCTGCCCCGGCTTCATCAGGACGCCGCATGGCCTGCGCGAGGTCGCCGATCTCGACAAACTCGGCGTCGATGTCTCAGACGCGGCAATGGCGGCGCAGCAGGGGCGGATCGGCGAGCCGGAAGAGGTGGCGAGGGCAGCCCTGTTCCTGGCCAGCGACGAGGCCAGCTTCGTCAACGGCGCCCATCTGTTCGTGGATAACGGCTTTACCGCGATGTGAAGGACGGCGCGCCGCTACCGCTCTTCGCGCCGGAACGGCTTGAGCAGTGCCGAAGGAGCCACCGCATTGCGCGACATCACCGCCATGGCGACGATGGTGAAGATGAAGGGCAGCATCAGGAACGCCTCATAAGGAATGTGGCCGAGCCCACTTGCCTGCATGCGCAATTGCAGCGCGTCGACGAAGGCGAACAACAGTGCGGCGCCTGCCGAGCGCCATGGATCCCAGCGGCCGAAGACGACGAGTGCGATCGCCACCCAGCCACGCCCCGAAACCACGCCGAAGGTGAAGGCGTTGAACTGCGCCATCGACAGGAAGGCACCGGCCAGCCCCATCAAGGCGCCGCCGAGGATCACCGCCTGGGAGCGCGTCGCGATGACGCTGACGCCTGCCGAATCGGCGGCGCGCGGGTTTTCACCGACCATGCGGACCGACAGGCCCCATGGCGTGCGGTAGAGCACGAAGGCGGCCAGGGGAATAGACAGCATTGCCATGTAGACCAGCGAAAACTGGTTGAACACCGCCGGCCCAAGCACCGGAATACCGGATAATATCGGGATCGGCAGCGTCTCGAACCCCTTGATGTTCGGCGGTACCGATTGCTGGCCGAAGATCAGCCTGTAGAGGAAATAGGCAAGGCCTGAACTGAACAGCGTCACGCCGATGCCGCAGACATGCTGGCTGAGGCCGAGCGCCACCGTGAACAGCGCATGCACGGCGCCCATCAGCGCGCCGGTCAGCACGGCGGCGAGCACGCCAAGCCAAAGGCTGCCGCTGAGGCTCGCCGCGGTGAAGCCGGTCATTGCCGACAACAGCATGATGCCTTCGATGCCGAGATTGAGCACGCCGGCGCGCTCGGAAAACATCTCGCCCAGCGTCGCGAAGGCAAGCGGCGTGGCGATGCGGATGATGGCGGCCAGGAAGCCGACCTGGAATATCTGCTCCAGCACCACGCTCATTTGGCTATTCCCACGCGACGGATGCGATAGGCGGTGAACAGCAGCGCCACCAGCATGGCGAGCAGCGCCGTTCCCTGGATGACATCGCTGAGGAAGGCCGGAACGCCGGTCGCCCGCGACATCGCCTCGGCGCCGGTCATGACGGCAGCAAGGAAGATCGCCGCCGGCACGACGCCGAGCGGATTGAGCCTCGCCAGCATGGCGACGACGATGCCGGAATAGCCATAGCCCGGCGAGATGTCGCTCATCACCTGGAAATGCACGCCGCCGACCTCGCCGACGCCGGCAAGGCCGGCCAGCGCGCCTGATAGCAGCGCCGTCGAAATCAGCACCCGCTCGACATTGATGCCGCCATAGCGCGCGGCTTCCGGGTTCTCGCCGGTGACCCTGATGCGGAAACCAAGCGTCGTGCGCGCGACCACGAACCAGATGACCGGTGCGGCGACCAGCGCCGCGACGACGCCGAGATGCAGTCGCGTGCCTTCGAGCAGCACTGGGAAATTCGCTGAATCCTCGATCGGCGGCGAGATCGGGTAGCCGCTGAAACTATCCTTCCATGGGCCCTCGATCAGCGCCATCAGCGCGTAGAAAATGACCGAATTGAGCAGCAGCGAGCTGACCACGTCATCGACCCTGAATTTTACCCGCAGTGTGGCAGGGATCAGGGCGACGGCCGCGCCGGCGGCGGCGCCCGCCAGCGCCATCAGCAACATGGCGAGCGGCCCCGGCATCGGGATGGCGCCGACGGCACAGCTCGCCACCGCACCGGCCAGCAATTGCCCTTCGGCGCCGATGTTCCAGAATTTGGCGCGGAAAGCGACCGCCACGGCAAGACCGGTGAAGATCATCGGCGCGGCACGCACCAGCGTTTCGGTGATGGCGTAGCTGTCGCCCAACGACGCCGAAAACATCACGCCATATGCCTCGACGACGCCGGCGCCGGCCAATGCAATGAGGCCGCTGCACAGGATCAGCGTCGCGCCGATGGCGAGCAGCGGCAGCGCCAGATTGAACCAGGCGGGCGTTGAGGTGCGGGCCTCGAGACGGACCATCAGGCCTCTGCCCCGGTCATCATCAACCCGAGTCTGGCGACGCTGGCATCGGCGCTGTTCAGCGTGCCGACGATGCGGCCCTCATACATCACGGCAATGCGGTCGCAGAGCATCAGCAACTCTTCCAGGTCCTCGCCGATAACGATAATGCCGCAGCCCTTGGCGCGCATGTCGAGGAATTTTTCGTGGATGAAGCGCGCGGCACCAATATCGAGGCCGCGTGTCGGCTGCGAAACGATCAGCACCTTTGGGTCGAAGGCGAGTTCGCGCGCCAAAAGCGCCTTCTGCAGATTGCCGCCGGACAGCGCCCCGGCGCGCGTCATCGGCCCGGGGCAACGTATATCGTAGGCCTTGATCTGCGCCTCGGCGAAGGTGCGGATCGCATCCTGTCTGAGCAGGCCGTTGCGGCTGAACGCCACCGTGCCGATGCGCGGCAGCACCATCGAATCGGCAAGCGGCAGATTGGTGACCAGCCCGGTCGTCATACGGTCTTCCGGGATGCGGCCAAGGCCGAGCGCCTGCACTGCGCTCGGCGAGAACCGCGAAACGGCTTTGCCGGCTATCGTCATGCGGCCGGCATCGGGCGCTCGCACGCCGGAGATGACCTCGGCAAGCGCCCGCTGGCCGTTGCCGGAGACGCCGGCAATGCCGAGGATCTCGCCGCCGCGTACCGACAGCGACACATCGCGCAGCGCCATGCCGGAATGATGCGATGTCGAGATACCATCGAGGGTCAGCACCGCCGGACCCGGTGTCGACGGTCCCCTGGCCGGAGGCACGATCTCGTGGCCGCACATCAGCCGCGCCATCTCCGAAGATATCGTGCTGGCCGGCGTATCGACGCGGCCGGCAACGCGCCCGTGCCTGAGCACGACGCAGCGATGCGTCAGCGCCCGCACCTCGTTGAGCTTGTGCGAGATGAAGATGATGCCGAGCCCCTGTGCCGCCATCGAGCGCAGCGCCGAAAACAGTCCGTCGACCTCGGTTGGCGCCAGCACCGCCGTCGGCTCGTCGAGGATCAGCAGCCTTGCGCCGCGAAACAATGCCTTGACGATTTCGAGCCGCTGTTGCTCGCCGACCGACAGCGCCGAAACGGGAAGGTCCGGGTCGAGCGCCAGCCCATGCTGGCGGCCGATCTCGGCGAGCCGCGCCAGCCCCCCGGCGCGGTCGATCCGGCCCGATCTGCCGGGAATGCCGATCAAGAGGTTCTCCAGCACCGAAAGTCGCGGTGCGAGATGAAAATGCTGGTGCACCATGCCGATGCCGGCGGCCAGCGCATCGGCCGAGCTGTTGATCGCCACTGGCCGGTCCTGCACCAGGATCTCGCCGGCGTCGGGCGCATAGGCGCCGAACAGCACGTTCATCAGCGTCGTCTTGCCGGCGCCGTTTTCGCCGAGCAACCCGAGGATTTCACCCGGCGCGACGCTGAGATCGACGGCCTCGTTCGCCTTGACGGCGCCGAAGCTCTTGGTGATGCCGCGCATTTCGATGAGAGGGGCGGGCAAGGGCACTCCTGGTGAGAGATGGCGCGGATACCCTTCCCCCTTGCGGGGAGGTACCGAGCGAAGCGAGGCGGGAGGGGTCGCCTCAACCGCCTCGACTTTTGACTTAAGAGACGGAGCGCGTCGCGGAGGACCCCACCCGGCCCTGCGGGCCACCCTCCCCTCAAAGGGGAGGGGCGGGCGCACTCAGTCCGAGACCGGCGTATTCTCGTCCACGTCGACTCGGAAATTGCCGTCGAGGATCTCGGCCTTCTTCCTCTCGACCAATTCCTTGACCTCGGCCGGCAGCGTCTTGTCGAATTTATGGTACGGCGCGAGGTAGGAGCCGCCCTTGGCCATGCGCGAGAAATCGCCGTAATCCTGCGCGGTGAAGACCCCGGCCTTGACCAGCTTGATCGCCTGCTCGACGGTCGGATACATGTCCCAGACCGGCCCGGTGATCACCGTGTCGGGGCCGAGGCTCGACTGGTCCGACATGTTGGAGATGGCGAGGATCTTCTTCTCCGCCGCCGCTTCGATGACGCCGAAGCGCTCGGCATAGATGACGTCGACGCCAGCGTCGATCTGGGCAACAGCCGCTTCCTTTGCCTTTGGCGGATCGAAGAACGAGCCGATGAAGGCGACCTTCTTCTTGATGTTGGGATTGACCTCCCTGGCGCCGGCAAAGAAGGCGTTGACCAGCCGGTTCACTTCCGGAATGCCCATAGCCGCGACCGCGCCGATCGTGCCCGATTTCGACATCTTTCCGGCGATCATGCCGGACAGATAGGCCGGCTCGTGAATCCAGTTGTCGAAAACGCCGAAGTTCGGCTCGGCCGGCCCGGCGCCGGAGCCGAACAGGAAGGCGGTCTTCGGGAACTGCTTGGCGGTCCTGCGGGATTCGCGCTCGGCGGCGAAGGCATCGCCCAGCACCAGCTCATAGCCGCCTTGCGCATATTCGCGCATGACACGGCTGAAATCGGCGGTCTGCACCTTCTCCGACCATTTGTACTCGATGCCGAGTTCCTTCTCGGCCTTCTGCAGGGCGACGTGGATCTGGTTGTCCCACGGCTCCTCGATCGGCGTGGCGAAGATCGCCGCCACTTTCAGCTTCTTGGTCTTAGCAAAGGCGCTGCCCGGCAGCATCGCCGCCGCAAGGCCGAGCGCGCCCAGCTCCAGCACGTTGCGTCGCGAAAGCCCTTCGCGTTTCGATTGGATTCTGCTCTTCCCGTTGTCCATTGCATGCCCCTCTGATTGGCGCCGTGTCGAGCCGGCTCTCTTCTCTGGAATATCAGCGAAGGAACTATGGAACGGTGCCCGGCTTTTGTCCACATGGTCAAATTTGAAGGGCGGAACGACGTGGGAATTCGCGCAGCCGCACCTTCAGAACGGCCGGAGTTGCTCGCTCACAATCTCTCCAGCGCCACCGCTATGCCCTGGCCGACACCGATGCACATGGTCGCGAGGCCGTAGCGGCCGCCGCGTTCGCGCAGTTCCAATGCCGCCGTGCCGGTGATGCGCGCCCCGGACATGCCGAGCGGATGGCCGAGCGCGATGGCGCCGCCATTCGGGTTGACGTGCTCCGCATCCTCGGCAATGCCGAGTTGGCGCAGCACGGCGATGCCTTGCGAGGCGAAGGCCTCGTTGAGCTCGATGACATCGAATTGTTGCGGCTCCAGGCCGAGCCGGGCGCATAGCTTCTGCGTGGCCGGCACCGGACCAATGCCCATGATGCGCGGCGCCACGCCGGCGGTGGCACCGCCGAGGATGCGGGCGATCGGCGTCAACCCGTATCTTTTCACGGCGGTTTCCGAGGCGACGATCAGCGCCGCGGCACCATCGTTAACGCCCGACGCGTTGCCGGCCGTAACCGTGCCGCCTTGCCGGAACGGCGTCGGCAATTTGGCCAGCGCCTCGATCGTGGTACCCGAGCGCGGATGTTCGTCCTTCGAGACGACGATCGGGTCACCCTTGCGCTGCGCGATCGTCACCGGCGTGATTTCCTTTGCCAGCCGGCCATTGGCTTGTGCGGCGACCGCCTTGTCCTGGCTGCGCACGGCAAACGCATCCTGGTCGGCGCGAGAGACGGCGAACTCTTCCGCCACGTTCTCGCCCGTCTCCGGCATCGAATCGACGCCGTATTGCTTCTTCATCAGTGGATTGACGAAGCGCCAGCCGATCGTGGTATCGTGAACTTCGGCATTGCGCGAAAACGCGGTCTCGGCCTTCGGCAGCACGAACGGTGCGCGCGACATCGATTCGACGCCGCCGGATATCATCAGCTCCGCCTCGCCGGCCTTGATCGCGCGCGCTGCGATGATGACGGCATCCATGCCCGAACCGCAGAGGCGATTGACGGTCGAGCCGGAAATCTCCTTCGGCAGGCCGGCCAGCAGCAGTACCATGCGCGCCACATTGCGATTGTCCTCACCGGCCTGATTGGCGCAGCCATAGACGACGTCGTCGATGGCAGCCCAGTCGATGCCGGGATTGCGCTCGACCAGCGCCCTCAGCGGGATTGCGCCGAGATCGTCGGCACGCACCGCCGACAACGAACCGCCGAAGCGGCCGATCGGCGTGCGGATATAGTCGCAGATATAGGCCTCGGCCATTATGCAGCTTCCCTTTGCGCTGACGATTTCTGCTCCCGGCCCAGCCATGTTGGCCGCATTCTCCTTGAGACGAAAGCACATCTTGCCGCCGGCCGTTAGGCCAAAGGGAATTTCAGCTCCCGCCCGCCGGGAGCTGCGGATCAGCCGATGCTTTCACCGCCGTCGATCACCAACGCCTGCCCGGTCATGAAGGACGAGCGGTCGGAAACGAGAAACAGGATCGCTTCGGCGATTTCCTGGGCGCTGGCCCAGCGCTGCATGGGGATCTTGGTGCGGACATAGTTTTCGATCGCCGCCCGCCCGCCCATCTGCGCGATAAACGGTTCGTTGAAGGGCGTGTCGACCCAGCCGGGGCACAACGCGTTGACGCGGACATTGTGCCGGGCATAGTCGAGCGACATCTGCCGGGTCATCGCCACCACGGCATGTTTTGAGGTCGCGTAGGCGATCATTTCGCGGTCGTAGAACACACCCGAATTCGAGGCGGTATTCAGGATCACCCCGCCGCCTTGCGCGATCATCGACGGCATGACCAGCCTGGCCGCGAGGAACTGCGCCCGCACATTGATCCGCCAGGAGGCATCCATGCCGTCGGCGCCGACTTCGGTCAGCGTGCCGCCGACCTGGATCCCGGCATGATTGTGCAGGATGTCGATCCGCCGATGCCGGCCCAGCGTTCCTGCGACGAGTTGCTCGACCGCCGCATCGTCGCCGACATCGGTGGCGACGGCTTCGGCCCGACCGCCGGACGCACGAATGTCGGAAGCGGTTGCTTCCCCCGCCGCCTGGTCCCTGTCGGCGATCACCACGAGCGCGCCTTCCCTGGCCATTATCATGGCGCCGGCACGCCCGATCCCCGACCCGGCGCCCGTCACCACGGCGATGCGATCTTTCAGAATCATGTTTTTGTCTTTCAGTGGGATGGTTTTCGCTGGCGCAATTGCCATTGGGCGAGCACCACGAGCAGAACGGAGGCGACGAGCACGATCGTCGCGATGGCATTGATCTCCGGCGTGACCCCGCGCCGGATCGAGGCAAAGACATAGATTGGCAATGTCGTCTGCGCGCCGGCGACGAAAAAAGCGACGATGAAATCGTCGAAGGAGAATGTGAAGGCGAGCAGGAAGCCGGCGACCACCGCCGGCATGATCTGCGGCAACACGATGCTGCGGAACGTCGTCAGCGGGGTGGCGTAAAGATCGCTCGAAGCCTCGACCAGATTGCGGTCGAGGCTGCCGAGGCGCGTGCCGACGATCATCGCCACCAGCGCCATCGAAAACAGCCCGTGCGCGGCGATGATCGAGCCATAGCCGAGCGCCAGGCGCGGTGGCTGATCGTTCGGCCACAGCGAAGCGACAAACGGGTTGACCACCCCGAATAGCTGGACCAGCGCGACCAGCGTCGAGATGCCGATGACGACGCCAGGAACGACGATCGCAGCACCCAAAAGCGCATCGAAGACGGCTCGCGTCCGCGCGCCGACACGCGCCAGGCCAAGCGCCGCCGCGGTGCCGCAGAGTGCCGCGAGCAAGGCGCTGGTCGTGGCGATTAACAGGCTGTTCTTCAGCGCTTCGACCAGGAACGGGTTCGCCAGTGCCTTGCCGTACCATTGCACCGAGAAGCCAGTGAACTCGCTGGCGTGGTGGCCGGCGTTGAACGAGAACAGCACCACCAGCGCGATCGGCAGGTAGAGAAAGGCAAAGACCGCAACGACGAAGGCACGCATCAGATCAGGTCCACCCGGCGGGCACCCGAAAGCCGTGTCGAAATGCGGTTCGCGGCAAGCAGCACGACCACGGAAACCGCTACAAGGGTTATGGCGATTGCCGATCCGAACGGCCAGTTGCGCGATTGCAGGAACAGATCGACCAGCGCGTTGCCGATGAAGAAGACCTTGCCGCCGCCGAGTAGCGTTGGGATCAGATATTCGCCGAGCAACAGGATCATGACCAGCGAGAAGCCGGTCATCACACCTGGCAGCGACAGCCGCAGCGTCACGCCGAGGAATGTTGAGATCGGCGTCGCGCCGAGATCGGCGGAGGCCTCCAGCAGCCGGCGATCGAGCCGCTCGAGGCTGACATAGATCGGCAGGATCATCAGCGGCAGATAACCATAGACGATGCCGAGCAGAACCGCTCCCGGCGTATTGATCAGCCGCACATCCTCCATCCCGACATAGGCCAGCAGAGCTGGGACGCCGCGCCCGCCAAGCACATACATCCAGGCATAAGTCCGCATCAGCAGGCTGGTCCAGAACGGGATGACGACAAGCGCAAGCAGGATCAGCCGCCACCGCTCCGGCGCGCGCAAGGCGAGGTAATAGGCGACCGGATAGGCAACGAGAAGACAGGCCAGTGCACCGGCCGGCGCCAGCACCATGGTGTTCCAGAAGGCGGTCGCCCGCGCCGGAAGATTGGCATACTGCGCCAAGGTGAAAGCGGCCTGATAGCCGCCTTCCGGCGCCCGCTCGCCGACGCTGAAAACGGCGATCGCCACGAACGGCAAAACTAAAAACACCAACAGCCATGCGGTCGCCGGACCGAGCAGCAGGGCGGTCAGGAGATTGTGACGAAGAACATTGCTGCGCATTGAAAAATCGCCCCGATGCCGGCGGACATCTGTCCGCCGGGGGAGTTGCCTGCATCGGACCTTTGGTCCGCCCGGTTCAAGCCGACTTGAAGCGTGCCATCAATTCGGCCCGGCCCGGGTCGGTCAAGGTCGCGGCTGCACCGAATTCGAGTGGCTTGAGCAGATCCGCCGCCGGATAGAGGATCGGATTTTCCAGCACCTCCTTGGGCAGCAGCGCATTGACCCGCGCATCGGTGGAAGGCGCACCGTTGGCCAGGTGCTCCCTGACCGCGACTTTCGGGTTCATCAAATAGTTGAGCAAGGCATAACCCGCAGGCTTGTTGGGCGCATCCTTGGGGATTGCGTAGAAGTCGGTCCAGATCTCGCCGCCTTCCTTGCCAAGCACGTAGGCGATTTCGGGGATGTCGCGGTGGAGCTGCGCCCCGTCATTGGTCCAGCACATCGTCATCCAGGCGTCGCCGGCACGCATCGACGGCTGGTAGTCGCTGGAGACCGCGAACAGATGCGGCTTGACCTTCAGCAGCAATTCCTCCGCCTTGGCGAGTTCGTCCGGCTTCAGCGAGTTGAACGAGAAGCCGAAATATTTCAGCGCGTTGCCGATCGTGGTCAGCTGGTAATCATGAACCATGGTCCGGCCGTCGCCCTCCGCCATCGCCGTGTCCCAGAATTCCTTCCAGCTCGTCATCGGCTTGGCCAGTTTCTTGGTGTTGACGGCAAAGCCGGTGGTGCCCCAATTCTTCGGCACAGCGTAGGTCACGCCGTCGATGGTGCCTTCCCCAGTGAAGCGCGGGTCTTCTTGCGAGCCGTCATAATTGGCAAGCTTGGCCATATCGAGCGCTTCGATGATGCCGAGCTTCTTGTAAGTCGAGATCGTGTAGTTGGTTGGAACGAAAAGGCTCCAGCCCGAGGCGCCGGCCTGCAGCTTGGCCAGCATCTCCTCGTTTGAGCCGAACACATTGACCTCGACGGCAACGCCGGTCTCGGCCTGGAAATTCTCGAACGTCGCCGGGTCGTGATAATTGGGCCAGGTGGCAATCGACATGCGGTCGCCAAGACCTTCCTGGGCGAAAGCCGGCGTCGGCATGATGCCGAGCTCGCGGGCCATCACCGCCGTTGCGATGCCCAGGCCGGTAAGGCCAAGGAACTCGCGGCGGCCGATGGAACCCCGCTTGAGGCGCATCAATTGATCGACGAACTTTTCAGGGCTTATCGGCAGTCCGTCACGATATGATTTCGACATTTTTGTTTTCCCTCTGGTTGGTCCCGTTATTCTCCGGAAACGCCAGCGGCGTTCCGGCTGCAAAGCCGATGGCAACAGGTTCACCCGGCTTGAAGAGATTTCCACCGCCAATCAGATGATCGGCCTTTGCGAGCAGCGTCCCGATGCCCTGGACCTCGATTGCATATTCCGCGGTCGAACCGAGAAAGATCCGGTTGCGGACAAGCCCGTTCAGCCGGCCGCTTCCGGGCGCGCCGAGGCTTAGCGATTCAGGGCGCAGGCTGACCGAAACGGCTTCACCCTGAGCCAGCGAAGTCCGCTTGCGCGCGGCAATGACAGTGCCATCGGCAAGCGCCACCTCGACGAGCTTGCCCGAGAGCCCGACGACCTTGCCGCTCAACAGATTGGTCTTGCCGACGAAATCGGCGACAAAGAGGTCGGCGGGTTCGTCGTAGATTTCGCTCGGCTGCCCAAGCTGGACGATACGCCCGCCATTCATGACGCAGACGAAATCGCTCATCGACAGTGCTTCTTCCTGATCGTGGGTGACCAGGACGAAGGTGATGCCGATCTCGCGCTGCAGGTTCTGCAGCTCTATCTGCATGTCGGTGCGCAGCTTCTTGTCGAGCGCCGCCAGGGGCTCGTCGAGCAGCAGCACCGCCGGTTTGTTGACCAGCGCCCGCGCCAGGGCGACACGCTGCTGCTGGCCGCCGGAAAGCTCATGGATCTTGCGGCGTCCATAGCCGGCAAGCCGCACCATGGCGAGCGCCTCGCCTGCTTTCAGGCTGATCTCGCGCGACGACAGGCGCGGCCGCGCCTGGCGCAGGCCATAGGCGATGTTGTCCTCGACATCCAGATGCGGAAACAACGCATATTGCTGGAACACCATGTTGACCGGCCGCCGATAGGGCGGCGTGCCGGCCATGTCGTGGCCACGGATGAATACCGCGCCTTCGCTTGGCTGTTCGAAGCCGCCGATCATGCGCAAACAGGTTGTCTTGCCGCAGCCGGACGGCCCGAGCAAGGCGACAAAGGCAGACGGCGGGATGGCAAGATCGATGCCGCTGACCGCGATCACGCTGCCGTAGCGTTTGGTGACCCCGCGAAACTCGATGTCGGGCACTGCGGTCAAAGCTGCGGGCTCCAGCGGCTAGTTGATCTCGAAACGCTATCAGAGCCAATGGCGGCTAGTATATACCTCCCAGGTGGTATATTTTGTCTATTTTCTCGTCTGGAGGGGTATGAATTGGGCGTTTCGCGCAGCGATGAATACAGCCGGCTCGCTGCGCTCATCGCAGCGACGCGGGAGACCAGCGGCGAGCTTTTCGGCAAGGCAATGGTGGCCTGGCTCCGGCAGCATGTCAGCTTCGATCATTGCGTGATCTTCGGCTATCGCGGCGCCTTACGCCCGCCGCTGCTGTTCGAGACATTCTCGCCGGCCGACAGCCACGTCTTCGTCGCGCTCTATCAGGAAGGGCCTTATCTGCTCGATCCGTTCCACCATGCTGCGGTCGAGCGCAAGGAAGGCTTTTGGCGCATGCGCGAATTGGCGCCGGATCGCTTCTATGCCAGCGAATATTACCGCTCCTATTACAGCCAGACCAGACTTGCGGAGGAGGTCGGCTTTTTTGTGCCGCTGCCGGGAAAGGACGCACTGGTGCTCTCGCTGATGCGATTGCGCGCTTCGGGACCTTTCGGAACCGCCGATGCGAGGTTGCTGCGCGACATGGCGCCTGCGGTGATCAATCTCATCAGGCTGCGCTGGCATGATCTTCCGGCCGACAAACCGGCAGAGACGAAGCAGGACGAAACGATTGCTCCAGTCAGCGAGTTCGAACGTGCTCACATCTGGAAGAGCCTTTCGCTCACGCCGCGCGAACAGCATGTCGTCGACCTGGTGCTTCAGGGCCATTCCACGGAATCAATCGCCAGGGCGATGCGCATCGTGCCGGGAACCGTAAAAGTCCATCGCCGTAACATCTACCGCAAGCTCAAGATCAAATCGCAGGCGGGCCTATTCGCGCGTTTTGTCGAGATCATGGATGCACGGATTCGGTAGTCCCAAGTTCAGCCGGCAGCGCCGTCCCAGGAACCGGTTTCGGCCATTTGCCTGAGCAGAGGTGCCGCCCGGAAGACGTCCTCGCCGGTCTGCTGGTGCCAGTGATCCAACCGCCGGATGATCTTGTCCACGCCTTCGCGGCTTGCCCAGAACATCGGCCCGCCCTTGCCGACCGGGAAGCCATAGCCGTTGACCCAGACGACGTCGATATCGGACGCGCGGGCGGCAATCTGTTCCTCGAGGATTTTGGCGCCCTCGTTGATCATCGGATAGAGCGTGCGCTCGATGATCTCCTCGGCGCCGATTGCCCGCGGTGCAATGCCGCGTTCAGCAGCCTTGTTGTGGATGAGCGCTTGGACCTCCGGATCGGGCAGCGGCGTGCGCGAACCGTTCTCATAGCGATAGAAGCCGCTGCCGGTCTTCTGGCCGAAATGGCCCTGTTCGCACAACGTGTCGGCGATGTCAGCCGTCTGGCCACGCGCCTTGCGGTTGCGCCAGCCTATGTCGAGGCCGGCGAGATCGCTCATCTGGAACGGCCCCATCGGCCAGCCGAAATCGGTGAACACCTGGTCGACCTGGCGCGGCATTGCACCCTCGAGCAGAAGCGCCTCCAGTTCCGCACCCCGCGCCGCCAGCATGCGGTTGCCGACGAAGCCGTGGCAGACGCCGACGACGACCGGCACCTTGCCGATCCGCCGCGCCAGATCGACGATGGTCGTCAGCACGTCCGGCGAGGTCTTGTCGGCGCGGACGATTTCCAGAAGCTTCATGACGTTAGCCGGCGAAAAGAAATGCATGCCAAGGAGATCTTGCGGCCGCGACGTCGAAGCGGCGATCTCGTTGACGTCGAGATAAGAGGTGTTGGTGGCAAGGATCGCGCCCGGTTTGGCCACCGCATCGAGCCTGCCGAATACCTCCTTCTTGACCGCCATTTCCTCGAACACAGCCTCGACGATCAGGTCGCAATCGGCGAGGTCTGCATAGTCGGTGCTGCCCCTGAACAAAGCCAGCCGCTGGCGCTTGGCGTCTTCGCTCAGCGACCCGCGGGTGACGGAAACGGCATAGTTCTTGTCGATCGTCGCCAGCCCGCGTTGCAATGCTTCCTGCGTTGTTTCCAGCAAGGTCACGGGAAGACCGCCATTGGCGAACGCCATGGCGATGCCGCCGCCCATCGTGCCGGCGCCGATGACGCCGACCCGGGCGATCTTGCGCCTGACGACATCCTTGCCGGCAAGCTTTGCCGCCTCACGTTCAGCGAAGAACAAATGCCGCTGCGCGCGTGATTGGTCGCCGGCGACAAGCTTGACGAACAGGTCGCGTTCGGCCGCCAGCGCTTCGTCGAAGGGCAGCGTGAGGGCGTCGCGGACCGACTGCGCACAGGCTATCGGCGCCTCGAGACCGCGCGCTTTGCCCGCAAGCGTTGCCGCCTCCTTGTCGAAGGCCGGCAAGTCGGCCTGGTCGAGGCGATCGTTGCGGTCGCGCACCGGCGTGAACGGACCGCCTTTCGCGGCCGTTTCGCTGGCGAAACTCACCGCTTGCGCGGTCAGGTCGCCATCGAAGACGGCATCCACCAGACCGGCGGCGCGCGCCTCGGCCGCATTGATCGGCGTTCCCGAAACGATCATGCTGAGTGCCTTCAGCGGACCAACCAAGCGCGGCAGGCGAACCGTGCCGCCGCCGCCCGGCAGCAGGCCGAGCTTGACTTCCGGCAGGCCGAGCCTTGCCGCTCGGTCGGCAACACGGAAATGGCAGCCGAGCGCCAGTTCCAGGCCGCCGCCGAGCGCAGTGCCGTGAATGGCGGCGACCGTCGGCTTGGCGATGGTTTCCAGCACGGCGACAATGGCGCGCAATTCCGGCTGCTGCGCCGGTCTGCCGAATTCGGTGATGTCGGCGCCGGCGACGAAGGTCCGCCCGGCGCAGGCTATCACGATTGCTCCCACCGACGGCTCGTCCCGCAGGGAAACGAGCGCCCGCATCAACGGCTCGCGCACATGGAAGCTCAGCGCGTTGACCGGCGGATTGTCGATGGTCACCAGCGCGACGTTGCCGTGCCTTGTAGTGCTGACGAAATCGGGCACGCAAACCTCATACAATGATGTTGGCCAGGAGCCCGACGGGATTTACAGCGCTGGCATGCGGATGGGAACCACATGTTTGCGGGCCGGATCGATATCCTCTCGCCGCCGGGTGGCCTTGCCTTAGCGCAGCGCCTTCTGCCCGCCGGCCGCGGTGATGACGCCGACGATGATCAGCCCGGTCAGCACCAGGCGCACGCCGACGCTCACGCCGAACGTGTTGAGCATGGTCAACAGCAGCACGAGGAACAGCGCCGCGCCCCAGACCCCCGGCACATTGGCCTTGCCGCCGGCTACCGACGTGCCACCGATGACGACGACCGCGATCGACGCCAGCAGATACTCATTGCCGATATCGACATTGGCGCCGCGGAAATAACCGGCGAGCAGTGCACCGTCGAGGCCGCCGAGCGCGCCCGACAGCGTGTAGGTGAGGAAGCGGGTGCGGCCGACATTGACGCCTGCCAGCCAGGCGGCGCGGATGTTCTGGCCGATCGCCAGCACCGAGCGTCCGTAGATCATGCGCTGCAAAACGATGCCGGCGCCGATGGTGAACAGCACGGTCAGGATCGCCAGCACCGGGATACCGAACACCTGCCAGTTGGTGAAATCGGCAAAGCCCGGCGGCGGCTTGATCTGCAAGCCGCGCCCATAGCTGATATCGACTGACTGGATGACGA
The DNA here is from genome assembly GCF_040318975.1 of Mesorhizobium sp. M0983. Classification (NCBI taxonomy): domain Bacteria; kingdom Pseudomonadati; phylum Pseudomonadota; class Alphaproteobacteria; order Hyphomicrobiales; family Phyllobacteriaceae; genus Mesorhizobium; species Mesorhizobium sp. M0983. The sequence goes on from NZ_JAMYNH010000003.1 coordinate 397,515, forward strand.
AGCTGGCCGACAGCGTCGCGATAATCGGCGGAATGCGCAGCGCCCATATCAGCAGGTAGTTGACGGCACCGATCGCCATGCCGCAGGCAAGCGCGGCCAGCAGCCCGACCGCGATCATCGCCTCATTGCCGTCCATGACCTTCATGGCGACAGCACTGACAAGGCCGATATTGGCCGGCAGCGACAGGTCGACATTGCCCGGCCCGAGCGTGATAACGAACATCTGCCCGACGCCGACGATGACGGTGAAGACGGCGAGCGACAGCGCCGCCGTGATCATCCCGCCTCCGCCATAGCCGCCGGTGAAGGCGATCGTCGCCAACCACACCAGCAGCGCCCCGAAGAACGACCAGATCCAGGGTCTGGCGAGCAGTGTCCGCAGCGAGACCATGCTCACCTCTCCCTGCGGCTGATCAGCACCCGGGCCGCCAGCACGATGATCAGGATGGCGCCATTGGCGGCAACCTGCCAGTCGGGCGGAATGTGCATGAACGTCAGCAGTGGCGATGCGGCCAGCGCCAGCGTCAACGCGCCGATGACGGCGCCGATCGGCGACACCCGGCCGCCGACGAACTCGCCGCCGCCGAGGATGACGCCGGCGATCGAAAGCAACGTGTAGCCATTGCCGATATTGGCATCGGCCGAGGTGGTGATGCCGATCAGCGCCATGCCGGACAAAACGCCGAACAGGCCGGTCAGCGCAAACAGCGCGATTTTGGTACGGAGCAGCGACCAGCCGGCGCGCTTGAGTGCGGCTGAATTGCCGCCCGATCCACGCAGGATGACACCATAGGAGGTGCGCATCAGGCCAAAGTGGACGACCGCCGCGATCAGCAATGCCGCGATGATCGGGAACGGAATGACGGGTGGCTTGAAGGCCATCAGCGCCAGCAGCCAGTCCGGCGCCTTGCCGCCGGGCTTTGGCAGGATCAGGATGGCCAGGCCCTGCCAGACGAAGCTCATGCCGAGCGTCACCACGATCGAGGGCAGGTTGCGCAGATGGATCAGCGCGCCGAGCAGCGCGTAGACACCGATCGACCCGAGCAGGATGACGACGCCGAGCAACGGCGCGTCCTTCAGCCATGTCGCCGTGACGCAGCCGACGAAGCCGACAAAGGTGCCGATTGACAAATCGAGCTCGTTGCCGGCGATGACGAACATCTGCGCGATCGTCGCCAGCGCGATCGGGATCGCCAGATTGAGCATCAGGCTGAAGCCGAAATAGCTGATGGCGCGCGGGTTGAGCCAGGCGATAGCGATGAGCACCAGCGCCAACGACAGTGCCGGCAGCAGGCTGCGCAGCATGCGCGCCCGCCTCGTGGCGCGAGCCGACGATTTTAGCCCATTCTCGATGGATGCCGCCGTCATCTCAGGCCGCGTCGCCAAACGAGGACTGGATGATCTTTTCCTCCGTCAGTTCGTCGCGACGAAGGTTGGCGACGATCCGGCCGTTCTTGAACACATAGATGTGGTCGCAATTGTCGAGCTCTTCGGTTTCGGTGGTGTACCAGAGGAATGTGCGGCCATGGCGAGCTTCTTCGCGCACGAGATCGTAGACTTCGAGCTTGGTTCCGATATCGACGCCGCGCATCGGATCGTCCATCAGCACGATCTTGGCGTCGGAGCCGAGCGCCCGCGCGAACAAGGCCTTCTGCTGGTTGCCGCCGGACAGCGAGAAGATGTTGTTGTTCATGTCGGGCGTGCGGATGCCGATTTTCCGCTGCCACAGCTGGGCGAGCTCGGCTTCGCGCTGCGGCGAGATCAAGAGGCCGTTGCGCAATCGCGCCAGCGAACGGATGCCGATGTTCTCGGCGATCGACCATTGCGGAAAAATCCCGTCCGACTGGCGGTCGCCGGCAACCAGCGCCACCGGCGCGGTGACCTCGATGCCGGTCTTGGCGCGGGAAGCCGCGGCAAAGATCGCCAGCAACAGGTCGGTCTGGCCATGCCCGGCAAGTCCGGCAAGGCCGATGATCTCACCGGCACGGGCGATGAGCTCATTGCCGTCCTGCTGTCGCGCCGGCCGCGCCCGGACCCGCAGCGGACCGGGCTCCGGCTTGCCGCTCGCAATCTCTGCGGCGGCCTTCTCGCGCGCCTCCGCTCCGCCCATCGCCGTCACCAGCCTGTCGCGGTCGAAGGCGTCGGCCTGCCCGGCGGCGACCACCTTGCCGTCGCGCATCACCACGATGCGATCGGCATTTCCGAGCACTTCGCCCAGCACATGCGAGATCAGGATGCAGCTCTTGCCGGCGGCGATGAAGCGGCGCACGAACGCCAGCAGCTGGCCGGCGGTATGCGCATCGAGCGAGGATGTCGGCTCGTCGAGGATGACCAGTTCGAGCGGCTCCTGCGTGACCGTGAAGGCGCGCGCCACCTCCACCATCTGCCGGCTGGTGATGGAAAGATCGCCGACGATGTCGGATGCCGAGATGCTGTGGCCGGGGAATATCTCGTCGAGCTTGGCGGCAATCAGATGGGCGGCCTTGCGCCGCCAGCCGAAGCCATTAAGCGAGGCGTGGTTGATCCGCGTATTCTCGGCGACGCTGAGGTTCGGGCAGAGCGACAGTTCCTGGAAAACGCAACGTATGCCGAGCTGCTGTGCGCGCGGCACCGAATAACTTGCCTCGACGCCGCCGCGGACCGCGATCTGCCCGCTGTCGGGGGTAAGCGTGCCGGCCACCATATGCATGAGCGTCGACTTTCCGGCGCCGTTATGGCCGACGAGACCGACGCATTCTCCGGCACGAACGCTGAAATCGACACCGTCGAGCGCCCTGACGGCGCCGAAATGTTTTTCGGCTCCGTCCAGTCTTATGATGTCCATACTGACGGCGCCGAAATGTTTTTCGGCGCCGTCAGGCCTGATGATGTCTGCACTGGCCTCGGGCATGCCTCAACGATACCCGGTTATCTGTGGCGGCAACAATAGTGCCATGCTCACTTGATGTTGGCCTTGATCGCCGCGACGGCGTCTTCCTGCGTGTATTCGTGGCTGGCGACGCCGCCCTTCGGAATCTTCGGCAACGCTGCCTCGAAATCGTCCTGTGTGAAGGCGAGATAAGGAACCAGCAGGTCGTGCGGCACGTCGGTGCGGCCGTCGAGCACTTGCTGCGCCACCCAGAAGGCAAGCGTCGATACGCCTGGCGCGATCGAAGCCGACCAGGTCTGGTAACCGTCCTTTTCCTTCTGCTCTTTCCACCATTGCAACTCGTCCTGGCGATTGCCCATGATGATGGTCGGGCGCGGCTTGCCGGCGGCGGCAAAGGCCTGCGCCGCGCCGTAGCCGTCACCGCCCTGGTCGACGACACCGACCACATCCGGCAGCGACGGCAGGATCGTCGCTACGGCCTTCTGTGCCGTGGTCTGGTCCCAGTCGCCGGTCACCGAGCCGACGATCTTGAACTCGGGATGGGCGGCGACACCTTCGAGGATGCCGGCATGGATGGCATCGTCGATCGAAGTGCCGGCAAGGCCACGGATTTCCAGCAGATTGCCACCCTTGGGCTGGAACTTGGCCATCTGCTCGACTTCCTGCTTGCCCATGTCCTTGAAGTCGACGACGACGCGGTAGGCGCAGGGTTCGGTGACGATGCCATCGAAGGAGACGACGACAATGCCGGCGTCGCAGGCCTGCTTGATGGCGCCGTTGAGGGCATCCGGAGATGCCGCGTTGATGACGATCGCGTCATAGCCCTGCAGGATCAGGTTCTGCACCTGGGCTGCCTGCGTCGGCACTTCCTTGTCGGCCGTCGTGAAGACGTCGGCGGCGCCGACCACCTTGTCGGCGACTGCCTTCTTGGTGACGATGCCGTAGCTGTCCAGCATCGCCTGCCGCCACGAATTGCCGGCGTAATTGTTGGAGAAAGCGATCTTTTTGCCGCTGGTATCGGCAAGCGCGGTGCCTGCGGCAAGCATCGCTGCAAGGGCGCCCAAAACGAATATTTTCTTCATGTCATACTCCTCCCGTGAGTTGCTGTCTTACTGGTGGCTAATGGCTGGCTGGTGAATGGCTGATACGCTCACAATGCTGTTTTTTATCTATTATCAGACAAATGCAGATAGCCAGCAAGCTGTCAACATCAATCCATGGCCGACGATCAACTTGCGGTGCAATCATTGAAACCGGTTCGACTCCTGGTCTAGGGATGGCGATGGAGACCGATTAAATGGCAGTGAACCTTGCCCCGGGTGCACCCGGCATTCCGGCGCGCTGGACGTCGAGCGCCAAGAGCGGCGTCGGCACCGCGCTGTCGCCGGCCTGCCCGATCTGGTTCACCATCAGCCACGGTATCCTCAACGAGATCTACTATTCCCGCCTCGACAGCGCATGCACCCGCGATCTGGGGCTGATCGTCACCGGACCCGACGGCTATTTCTCCGAAGAGAAGCGCGACGCCGAACATCGCATCGAACCCCTCGAGGACGGGGTGCCTGCCTATCGGCTGGTCAACACCGCAGCCGATGGAAGCTACCGGATCGAGAAGCGCGTCCTCACCGATCCGGAACGTCCCGTCTTGCTGCAGGAGATCATGTTCACGTCGCTCAAGGGTGCCGCCAGCGACTACCGCGTCTACGCGCTGCTGGCGCCGCACCTCGTCAATGCCGGCATGGGCAACACTGCCTGGATCGACGACCATGAAGGACAGCCTGTTCTGTTTGCATCGGGACGCGGCGTCTGCCTGGCGCTCGCCTCGTCGCGGCCGTGGAAGGCGTGCGCGGCCGGCTATGTCGGCGTCTCCGACGGCTGGCAGCAGCTTCGTCAAAGCGGCCGGCTCGATCCGGCCTGCCGCAGGGCCGAGGACGGCAATGTCGCGCTGACCGGTGAGATCGCCTTTTCGGCTGCGAACCCAAAAATGTTGCTGGCGCTGGGCTTCGGCACGACGCCGCAACAGGCGGCGGAAACTGCTTTCGCCAGCCTGAACCAAGGTTTTGGGCCCGCAGCCGGATCCTACGTCGACAAATGGCGCCAATGGCAGGCCGGATTGCTGCCGCTGGACCGGCATGCGGTGTCCGCCCTCAATCCCTACCGCCTCAGCACGGCGGTGCTGGCGACACACCGCTCGTCGACCGGAGCAGCCGTGGCCAGCCTGTCGATCCCGTGGGGCTTCAACAAGGGCGACGACGATCTCGGCGGCTATCACCTGGTCTGGCCGCGCGATCTGGTCGAAACCGCCGGCGGATTCCTCGCCGCCGGCGACCCGGCGGAAGCCTTGCGCATCCTTGGCTATCTGCGCTCGATCCAGCAGCCGGACGGCCATTGGCCGCAGAACGCCTGGCTCGACGGGTCGGTCTATTGGCCGGGCATCCAGATGGACGAGTGCGCCTTTCCGCTGCTGCTCGCCGACGCGCTGCGCCGCGCCGGGCATTTGCCGCCTGCGGTACTCTCCTCCTTCATGCCGATGATCGAGCGCGCTGCCGCCTATGTCGTACGCAACGGCCCCGTCACCGGCGAGGACCGCTGGGAGGAAGACGCCGGCTACAGCCCGTTCACGCTTGCCGTCGAGATCGCCGCGCTGCTTGCGGCTGCGGACATGTTCGATGCCGCCGGCAAAACAGAGCCGGCAAACTATCTGCGCGAAACCGCCGATGTCTGGAACGATCAGATCGAGCGCTGGACCTACGTCACCGGCACCACCGCATGCGACGAGGCCGGCGTCGAAGGCTACTATGTCCGCATCGCCCCGCCCGACAGGGCCGGCGCCGCATCGCCGAAGGACGGCTTTGTGCCGATCAAGAACCGCGCGCCCGGCGATACGGACCGCCCGGCCGAAGCGATCGTCAGCCCGGATGCGCTGGCGCTGGTCCGCTTCGGCCTGAGGGCAGCCGACGATCCGCGCATCCTCGACACGGTCAAGGTCATCGACGCGCAATTGCGCTGCGAACTGCCGCAGGGCCCGCTCTGGTACCGTTACAATGGCGACGGCTATGGCGAGCATGCCGACGGCGCACCGTTCGATGGAACCGGCCAGGGCCGGCCCGGGCCGCTGCTGGTCGGCGAGCGCGCCCATTACGAGTTGGCGGCGGGACGCAAGGACAGAGCGGCAAGCCTTCTCAACACGTTCGAGAACTCTGCCGGGCCGGGCGGCCTGCTGCCGGAGCAGGTCTGGGATGGTCCCGATATGCCGGAGCGCGAATTGCGGCATGGCGGCCCCTCCGGCAGCGCCAAGCCGCTGGTCTGGGCGCATTCCGAGCACATCAAGCTGCTGCGGTCGCTGCGCGACGGCGCCGTGTTCGACATGCCGCCGCAAGGCGTCAAGCGCTATATCGAGGGCAGGACGGTGTCGCGCCTCAGGGCATGGCGCTTCAACCACAAGATCCGTACCATACCGGCAGGCAAGGCGCTGCGCATCGAACTTCTGGCTCGGGCGGTGGTTCATTGGAGCAGCGACAATTGGGCCACCGTCCATGACAGCGAGACCGCTGCGAACCTTTTCGGCATCCATCTTGCGGAATTGCCGGTTGCCGACGCCGCTCCGGGCAATAGCCCGGACAATAGCATTGTCTTCACATTCTTCTGGTCCGATGCCGGACGTTGGGAGAATGTCGACTTTTCCGTTGGTATCGACGATGCCGCACAGCCACTAGATCATCGATCCCTCAAGTAAGGCAGGACGAGACCATGCAGATAGGAATGATGGGACTGGGCCGGATGGGCGCCAACATGGTTCGGCGCCTGCTGCGTGATGGCCACGAATGCGTCGTCTACGATATCAACCCGGCGAGCGTCGCGGCGCTTGTGACCGCCGGCGCGGTCGGAGCCCCCTCGATGGAGGAGTTCGTCGGCAAGCTGGCGAAGCCGCGCAGCGCCTGGCTGATGCTGCCGGCGGCGATCACCGGCCGGATCGTCGACCAGGTGGCCGCCTTGATGGAGCCGGGCGACATCATCATCGACGGCGGCAATTCCTATTATCATGAGGCCGTCGACCACGCCGCACGCCTGGCCTTGAAAGGCTTGAGCTATGTCGATGTCGGCACCAGCGGCGGCGTCTGGGGCCTCGAGCGCGGCTATTGCCTGATGATCGGCGGCCCCGACAGCGCGGTGCAGCATCTCGATCCAGTCTTCGCAACGCTGGCGCCCGGCGCCGACGCCGCTTCGCCTGCGCCCGGCAAGGACGCCGGAACCGCTCCCTTCGGCTATCTCCACTGCGGACCAAGCGGCGCCGGCCATTTCGTCAAGATGGTCCATAACGGCATCGAATACGGCGTCATGGCCGCCTATGCCGAGGGCATGAACATCCTGAAATCGGCGAACGCCGGCAAGCGGCAGCGCACCGCCGACGCCGAAACCAGTCCACTCGAGAACCCGCAATATTACCAGTTCGACATCGACATCGCTGAGGTGGCAGAGGTCTGGCGGCACGGCAGCGTCATCGGCTCGTGGCTGCTCGACCTGACGGCCGGCGTGCTGAAGGCCGATTCGTCGCTGACACAGTTCGGCGGGCGGGTCTCGGATTCCGGCGAAGGCCGCTGGACGCTGAAGGCGGCGATCGACACCGGCGTGCCGGCGCCGGTGCTGTCGTCGGCGCTGTTCGACAGGTTCTCCTCGCAAGGCGAGTCCGAATTCGCCGACAAGCTTCTGTCCGCCATGCGCTATGCCTTTGGCGGCCATGTCGAAAAACCCAAGGCCGGCTCGTGACGGGCGACAGGGAGGCACGCCCATGAGCCAGGAACGATCGGACACGCTGGTGCTTTTCGGCGCCACCGGCGATCTCGCCCACAAGAAGATCTTCCCCGCCCTCTACGCCATGGTGGCCAAGGGAACGCTGAACGAGCCGGTGATCGGCGTCGCCTTCGATCCTTGGGATATCGCCAAGCTGCAGGCGCGCGCCCGCGACGGCATCGTCAACGCCATCGGCAGCATCGACGAGAAGATCTTCGCAAGGCTCGCGTCGCTGCTGCGCTATGTCAGCGGCGACTACCGGGCGCCTGCGACCTTCGATAAACTGAAGACCGCGCTCGGCAGCGCACAGCGGCCGCTGCACTATCTGGCGGTGCCGCCCGCCATGTTCGAGGTCGTCGTCCAGGGACTGGAGCAGTCGGGCGCCGCCCAGGGCGCACGCCTGATGGTGGAAAAGCCGTTCGGCCATGATCTGCAATCGGCGCGCTGGCTGAACCGGGTACTGCATCTGGTCTTCGACGAAAAGTCGATCTTCCGCATCGACCATTATCTCGGCAAGGAGGCGATCCAGAACTTGCTCTATTTCCGCTTCGCCAATTCCTTCCTCGAGCCGATCTGGAACCGCAACTTCGTCGAGAGCGTGCAGATCACCATGGCCGAGGATTTCGGTGTCGAGGGCCGCGGCCGCTTCTATGACGAGGTCGGCTGCATCCGCGACGTCATCGAAAACCATCTGCTCAACATCCTCTTGCTGCTCGCCATGGAGCCGCCGGTCGGCCGCTCGGCCGACGATCTGATCGACGAGAAGGTGCAGGTGCTGCGGGCGATCCGGACGCTGACCAGGGACGATGTCGTGCGCGGCCAGTTCGACGGCTATCTCAACGAGCCGGGCGTGGCGCCGAACTCGCCGGTCGAGACCTTCGCGGCGGTGCGCTTTTTCGTCGATACCTGGCGCTGGCAAGATGTGCCGTTCTTCATCCGCGCCGGCAAATCCCTGCCGGTGCACGCCACCGAGGTCATCGTGCGGCTGAAACGGCCGCCGCTCGACGTCTTCGATCCAATCAAGCCCGGCGACTGCAATCACGTGCGCTTCCGCATCGATCCGCAGGTGGCGATCTCGATCGGAGCCCGGCGCAAGGCGCCCGGCGACGACATGGTCGGCGAGCAGGTCGAGCTCACCGCGCTCGACGATTCGACGGGCGACATGCCGCCTTACGAGCGGTTGATCGGCGACGCTATGAACGGCAACGGCCAGCTGTTCACCCGCCAGGACGCCAGCGAGCTCGCCTGGCGCATCGTCGGCCCGGTGCTCGGCGACACCACGCCGCCCGCGATCTACGCGCCAAAGACCTGGGGGCCGACCGAAGCGATGACTGGATTCGGCCCGCCGAACGGCTGGATCAATCCATCGAAATGATTTCTGGGAGGCGAAAGCGATGGCCAAAGCGGTGAAGCGACCGGCACCCGACGCCGAAAAGATCGTGCTTGCGATCGATATCGGCGGCTCGCACGTCAAGATCCGCACCAGCGCCGGCGGCGACGAGCGCAAGACCGCTTCCGGACCGGAGCTGACGCCGCAGCAGATGGTCGCGGCGGTGAAGACGCTGGCCGAAGGGCTGCAATACGATGTCGTCTCGATGGGCTATCCGGGTCCGGTGCACCACAACCGGCCGCTCACCGAACCCGCCAATCTCGGCAAGGGCTGGGTCGGCTGCGATTTCGCCGCTGAGTTCGGCAAACCGGTGAAGGTCGTCAACGATGCGCTGATGCAGGCCGTCGGCAGCTATGAAGGCGGCCGCATGCTGTTCCTCGGCCTCGGAACCGGCCTCGGGGCCGCGATGATCGTCGACAACGTCGCCCAACCGATGGAGCTTGCCCATCTTCCCTACAAGAAGCGCGGCAGTTTCGAAGACTATGTCGGCGAACGCGGCCTGCAAAAGCGCGGCAAGAAGAAATGGCGCAAACACGTCTTTGACGTGGTCGACCGGCTTCGCGCCGCCATGCAGCCGGATTACGTGGTCATCGGCGGCGGCAATGTCGAGGAACTCGCCGACTTGCCCGCCGATTGCAGACGCGGCGACAATACACGCGCCTTCGAGGGCGGATTTCGACTGTGGCGCGACAAATCCCTGATTATCTGATATTGCTGATTGTCTGATATTATCGAGCACCGGCTCAGGGTTGTTAATCCCGCGCTGCCGTTAGTATTATTATTCAAAATAATGTGTGACGTGGTGCGGCGTCATTGCATTGCGCAGATTTGCCGACTAGGAATTTCTGCGACCCCCACGGACGGAGAAATAGATTGACCGACGACAACAACAACGCTCGCAAAGACATCGACCTGCTTGAGCTGACCGCCCATATCGTGTCCGCATATGTCGAGAAGAACCGCTTGCCGGCTTCCGGCCTCGGCGATCTCATCGCCAGCGTCAGCGCTTCCATAGGCGGGCTCGGGCAACCGGCAGTGCCGGTCGCCGCGCCGCTGACGCCTGCCGTCAATCCCAAGAAATCGGTGACGCCGGACTACATCATCTGTCTCGAGGACGGCAAGAAGTTCAAATCCTTGAAGCGCCATATCGGCGTCCATTTCGGGCTGACGCCCGACGCCTATCGCGCCAAATGGGGCCTGCCGTCCGACTACCCGATGGTCGCCCCCAACTACGCGGCCTCGCGTTCGCAGCTGGCCAAGGCAATCGGTCTCGGCCGCAAGGCCGCCCCGCCCGCGCCCGTCAAGGGCAGGGGCAGGAAGGCCAAGGCGACGGCCTAAAGCGTTCGGAGCAGGTCCGGTCGCTCCGCCAGCGGCAACGCCCGGCGGAGCGGAAATTGTTGATCCAGGCCGGATTTTTGCGCGCGCCCTGCGCTGAACTGCGCTAAAGGCTCTCTTGGCCGGACCAGCGCCCATCGTGGAAGTGCCCCGCCGGCCGACATCGCCGCCACGGGGCCTGATCCATGACCACAGAATCCCAAGTACCGCCTGACCAGCGTTATGCCGCCTTTCGCCATCGGCCGTTCCTGAGCTACTGGGCGGCGCGCTTCCTCTCGACATTCTCCACCCAGATCGTGTCGGTCGCCGTCGGCTGGCAGATCTACGATCTGACCCGCGACCCGTTCGACCTTGGGCTTGTCGGCATCGTCCAGTTCCTGCCTTCGCTGCTGCTGGTGCTGGTCACTGGCGACGTTGCCGACCGTTTTGGACGCCGCCTGATCATGGCGCTGGCGGTGCTGGTCGAGGCGGGCTGCGCTTTGGCGCTTCTGTTGCTGACGCTGCGCGGCCTCTCCGGGCCGATGCCGGTCTTCATCGTGCTCGCCATGTTCGGCATCGCGCGCGCCTTCTTCGGGCCGGCCTCGTCATCATTGTTCGCCAATCTGGTGCCGCCCGAGGATTTCGCCAACGCCATCGCCTGGAACTCGTCCGCCTGGCAGACGGCAACCATCGTCGGGCCGGTCGCCGGCGGTCTGCTCTACGGGCTTTCGGCCGAAGCCGCCTACACCACCGCGGCCGCGCTGATGCTCATCGCCGCCGTGCTGATCTTCACCATCCCGAAGCCCGCCCAGCGCAGCCGGACCGACAGACCGACGGTACGGACCCTGTTCGCCGGCTTCGGCTATATCTGGAGCGAAAAGATCGTGCTAGGCGCGATTTCGCTCGATCTGTTCGCGGTGCTCCTGTCCGGCGCCTCGGCGCTGCTGCCGGTCTATGCGCGCGATATCCTCGAACTCGGCCCATGGGGGCTCGGCCTGTTGCGCTCGGCGCCCGGCGTCGGCGCCATCTGCGTCGCCATCTGGCTGGCCGGACACCCGATCCGCAACCATGCCGGCCTTGTCATGCTCGGCTTCGTTGCGCTGTTCGGCGCGTTCACCGTCTTGTTCGGCCTCTCGACCATCACCTGGCTGTCGATCGCAGCCCTTGCCCTGCTCGGCGCCACCGACATGTTCAGCGTCTATATCCGCGAGACGCTGATCCAGCTGTGGACGCCGGACGACGTTCGCGGCCGCGTCAGCGCCGTCAACCAGGTGTTTGTCGGCGCCTCCAATGAGCTCGGCGAATTCCGCGCCGGCACCATGGCCGCGCTGATCGGCACGGTTCCGGCCGTGGTGGTCGGCGGCGTCGGCGCGATCGCTGTCGCCGGTCTATGGGCGGTGCTGTTCCCACAGCTGCGCAAGGTGCGTCATCTCAGGGGGCGAAACTAAAGCGCGACGCGCTTTAGTTCGTTTGTTTGTGCATGTCGTTTTCCCAAAACCGCTGCACACTTTTGGGCGACATGCACCGACTTCACCGCAGCGCCGGCTTGCCAAAAATCATGGGCAGGAACTCGCCGAGCCAGCGCTTGAGGTGCATGTCCCAGATCAGCCGGCCACCGAGATGGTCGCGGCCGGGCTGCGCGCCGGGCAATTCGAAGCGATGGGCGCCGCGCACCACCCAGCGCTGCATCATCGCCCGGGTCAATTCGCCATGGAACTGGATGCCCCAGGCATTGTCGCCATAGCGGAAGGCCTGGTTGGGGTAGGTTTCGGCCGTCGCCAAAAGCGTCGCGTCCTTCGGCAGCGAAAAGCCCTCACGATGGAACTGATAGACCATCTCCGGCCAATGCATCAGCCTGCTGCCTGCTTCAGTCGCCTTTAGCGGATACCAGCCGATTTCGACGAGGCCCTCGCCATGGCCCTCGACCCTGCCGCCGAGATGCTTGACCAGCATTTGCGCGCCGAGGCAGATGCCAAGCAGCGGCCGGTTCTCGTTGAGTGGAATTTTGAGCCAGTCGGTCTCGCGGCGGACGAACTCGTCGCCGTCATTGGCGCTCATCGGCCCGCCGAACACCACGGCGCCGGCATGGCCATCAAGCGTCTGCGGCAAGGCCTCGCCGAGCGGCGGGCGGCGGATGTCGAGATCGAAGCCTTCCTCGATAAGCATATGGCCGCCCCGTCCCGAGCTCGAATGCTCCTGATGCAGCACGATCAGGATCTTTGGTCTCGGGCTTGGCTTGGGCGGCATTGAAAGGCGGGATCCTGTCTATTCGTCGCTTGACGTTCCGGCAGCACCAGGAGCCGCGGCCGCCGCCTTGAGGCGCGCCTCGACGCGGTCGCGGCGTTCGACGCCGATCAGCTCGGCGACCCGCCAGACGGTATTGTCCTCGAGTTCGTGCAGCTCGCCATCGGCATAGACGATCTCCCACATCAGGCCGATAAAGGCCTTTCGCGCCTCGGCGTCGAGATGGCGCTTGAGCACGCTGGTAAAGGCGTAAAGGTCGATCGCCTCATTGTCGGCCCGCTCGCCGGCAGCCGCCAACGCATCGAGTTCGTCGCCGCTGATAGAATAGCTTTCCGCCAGCACCTTCTTGAACCGTTCCCATTCGGTATCCTGGCGCACGCCGTCGGCGTTCATCACGTGGAAAAGGAGGGCGGATGCGGCAACGCGCGGATCGTCGGCGCTGGCGCTGGCGCCACTACCGGACGGCAGGTCCCTTAGAAACGACAGAACGCGTTCGAACATCAAATCATTCCCAATAAGACCGGGTCCACTCGACCCGGATCAGAACAAACGAAACCGGCGCGTCGATTTACCCGCCTCGTCGTCGGGGTCGACGCCGGGGTCGTCGGGCAGCCGCGTCAACTCCTGCGCCGGCTCGACGGCTTCGGCATCGTCCGGCACCGCGGCAAACGCCGCCGCGGCGACCGGTGTCACATGATCCTCGCCGGCACGGTTTTCGGTCTTTGCTTCGGTCGCGGTGCCCGGTGTCTCGGCAGCAACCGCTGTGTGCTCGATCGCCTCGGCTGTTTCCTGTACCGGCTTGGCTGAAGCCGCAATTGCCGGCACCGATGCCTCCTGCGTATCCTCATCGCTGTCGATCAACTGGCCGAGCCGCTCCATCGGCGCTCGCCATTCGAATGCATCGAGCCTGCCGGTGATCGGCGATACCGGAGCCCAGCGGTCGGAGACGACGCCGTCGGCGACCCAGGCCGGGTCGCGCGGCGCTCTCACCGCCTTCGACAGCAACTGCCGCACCTTGCCCTGGTCGCCGGTCTCGGCCTCCTCGATATCGGCCAGCAGCAGATAGGCGCCTTCGCGGCGATCGATGCGGATGGCGGCTTCGGCCTCGCGGCGGGCGGTTGAAAAGTCCTGCGCATCGAGCGCGGCGCGCGCCACGGCAAGCGAGGCCTCGGCATGGTTCTTCTTCAGGTCCTGCAGCTTCTTTGCCCGGTTCAGCCGGTCGAGCACGGCATCGCCGGGCCTGGCATGGGTGTAGAGCTCGGCGATCTCCGGGTGCGGCTCGGCCTTCCACGCCGCCTCGAGGATTTTCGAGCCCTTGCGCACGTCGTTCAGCCGAAACAGCAATTTCGCCGCGGCGACCGCCGCCGGCGCGAAATCCGGCCGCAGCCGGTTGGCTTCGAGAGCCGCCGTCCGGGCGGCATTGGCATCGCTGTCGATCAGCGCCTGCGCCTTGGCGGTCAGCAGCACAGCGCGGCGCCGGTTAGCGGCGTCGCGCTCGATCTGCCGCGTTGACTTCTGGGCGTCGACAAGTTTCAGCGCACCATCCCAGTCGCCACGCCCGGTCAGATCTTCCAGCGTCGATTCGGCCGCCCAGGCCAGCTGCGGCGCCACCGCCGCCGCACGGCCGGCATAGTGGCGGGCTGCGTTGCGGTCGCCGAGCCGCTCGGCTTCGAGATACAGTCCGCGCAGGCCGAGCAGCCGCATTTCGGGATCGTCGAGCATGGTCTCGAACTTTTCGCGGGCGCCCTCATGGTCGCCTTCGAGCAGCGAGGCCTGCGCGTCGAGCAGCTGGATCAGCGGCTCCTGGTCGGAGCGGATCAGCTTTGCCGCTTCCTTGGTCTTCTTGCGGGCGAGCGCGCCGTCACCGGCGCCGGCGGCGATCATGCCGGTCGACAGCGCCTGATAGCCGCGGTCGCGGCGCCGCACGCGGAAATAGCGCGAGATCGTATAGGGGCTGGTCCACAGCGCCTTGACCAGCCACCAGACGATCATCACCGCGGCAACCACGGCAACGATCGCCACCGCCGCGACCATCAGGCTGACCTGGTATTGATAGCCGTTGAAGGTGACGAGCATTTCACCCGGCCGGTCGGCCAGCCAGGCGAACCCGAGCCCGAGCGCAAAGACGACGGCAAGGAAGGCGAGGATGCGGATCATCGGGTTCCTCACGCCTTCATCGCGCCAGCGATGAGCGAATCGATCTGCGTCTCGACCTCCATCCGCGCTTTCAGTTTGCCGGCAAAGTCGGCGCCGGCGGCCTTGGCCGCTTCAGGCAGCGTTTCGTATTCGCTGAGCGCCTTGGCGTAGTCGCCCTGATTGACGGCGACCTCCATGCGGGCGACGGTTTCCGGGGCGCCGGCGCCCTCGACCGCACCGATCGGCCTGACCTTGACCAGCGATTCGGCGCTCGACAGCAGCTTTTGCAGGATGCCGGCATTCTGGTCGACAGGCGTCGCGGCAGCGACCATGGCGTTGGCGGTGGCGTCCGCTTCGGCGGCGATCTCGGCGCGCGTTGGGACGCCCTTTTCGGCATAGGCACGCAGCGTCGCGATCTCGGGTGCATCGGGTGAGATCGCGGCAAAGGTTTCGAGTTCGGTCGCGAACGGCGCACCGCGGTCGAGCGCTGCCTTGAGCGCCGAGGCGGCAATGGCCAGCGCGATCTTCGGCTGCGAAGCCTGTGCATCGACCTTGCCCGAGAGCTGTGAAACCGACTGTTCCAGCGCCGCAAGCCGGCCTTCCTGCGCCTTTGCCGTCTCGCCGGCCGATTTCACCAGCGCGTCGAGCGCGGCCAGCCTTTCGTTGAGCGGCTCGAGATCGACCGGCGCCGTGCCGCCGGCCTTGCCGAGGCCCGCGACCGCCGTCTCGATCTGCCGGACCTTGTCGCCAAGTGCGGCCAGCCCGGCATTGTCGCCGGCGCCGCCTTGCTCGACCGCCGATTTGAGCGCCGTGACGTCCGCCCTGACCTGATCCAGCGCCGACGACAGCCCGTCCACCTTGGCTGATGCGTCATTGTTGGCGTCGGCCTGTCTGAGGTCCGCGACCTCGCGTTTCAGCGAAGCGATCTCACTATTGACGGGGTCGAGCGACACGCCGCCCGACCCCGGCGCCCCGAGCAGGCCGGCAAATTGCAGCCCGCCGGCGGCGGCCAGCGCGATGACGCCGCCGACAATACCGGCGGCGATGCCGTTGATGCCGCTCCGCTTCGGCTGCGCTGCCATATGGTCGTCCCTCGTCTCAGCTGTCTTCTCGCCGGAACCTGGTATCCTCGGTTCGTTGGCCCCGGTTCCGCTGGGTGCATCTTCGAAACTGTAGTCGGAAGCCGTGAAGCGACCGACCGGCGCATCCGAACCGGCCGGATAAGGGATTTCCGCTTCCCTGGCAGAATCGGCGCCTGCGTCCGTCGGCTCTTGCGTGCCGGCCCGCGCGGCTGCGTCGGCATGTTCCCATGGTTCGAGATCGGTCTGGTCGGCATGCACCGGCTCCTCAGGCGGCTCCGGCTGCGATGCGTTCGCCGCTTCCTCGGCCCGCGCCTCGTAGGTCTGCGCCGCGGCCGGCTGCTGCGAGCTGGCATCCTGTTCGTCGGCGACTCGCGAGACGGCGCCGGGCTCGAGATCGATGGTCACCGGCTCACGGCGGCTCTTGGAATGCCGCATCTTCGGCGTCTTGACCATGCTCGGGCTCCGCAAAATTCGCTTCGGGATGGTTTGAAGGGTCTAGCACATCACCAAGCGGTGAAAAGGGGCGGCGTGATGACGCCACGGCTTGGAGTTCAGTTTTGGCAAAACGCCGCAGCGGTTTTGGGACACGGCATGCGGAACCAGAAATGAAAAACCCGCCTCGGCGGCGGGTCGTTGGGGCGAATCAGCACCATAAGTGATTTTCTAGCATAGCTGCCGGCACAAAGCAAGAACAAAATAGCTGTGTCGCGGACAATCGCCCCAGCTTAGCTGCGGAATGTTTCAGGAGCCCGCAGGAGGTATGCCAACGTCCGGAACAGGCGGATGCCGGTCAGCGCCGCGCCTGCAAAAGCCCCAGCAAGGCATCTTCGCTGGGCTCAGGCGCAATCCGGATCCTTTCGCCAGCGGCATCATCCAAGGCCGCGGCAATACGTCCCGACAATGCGAAAAAGCGCGTCTCTTCAAAAAAACCGCGCACCGCCGGCCGGCTAGCCAGGGCCTGCATCGCCATGGCCGCCTTGGCCGAATAGAGCAGCACCGCCTCGACCGGCCGGGCGGACAGGCGCGCAAGCACGGCCTCGTCGGAGTAATCCAGCACAACGGTGTCGTAGGTCTCGACGGCGCGGACCTGAGCGCCCGCCGCCTGCAGCCGCTCCTCGAAGCCCGGAAAGCGCACCCGCCCGCAGAGATAGACGATGGTCTGCCCCGCGTAACCACCAGCAAGCGCATCGGCCAGCGCCTCGGCATTCCCTGGGCCTTCGCTGACCGACAGAAACCCGGCCGCGCGGGCGGCTTCCGCCGTCTTCCTGCCGACGGTGTGGCACGGCAAGCCGGCGAGCGCCGCGATGACCTCTTTCGGCGCATGGCGAACGCCGTTGGCACTGGTGGCCGCGACCGCCGCAGCCGCATCGGCGACCGCGCCGACGTCGACGGGCAGCGCCACCGTTTCGGTCAGCGGCAGCAGGATCGGCTGAAAGCCGGCATCCGCAAGCCGGCGCGCCGTGCGCAAGGCGCCCGGTTCGGGTCTCGTCACCAGGACGCGGAGCATGTCAGGTCCAGCCGTCGAAGAATGTTTCGCCGGCTTTGGCCCGAACGGTCGCGGCGGCTTCCGCGCCAATGCGCGCCGCCTCCTGCGCTGGCCCTTCCAGCCTGACTTCATGCGACTGCGTGCCATCGGGCGAGATGATCAGCCCGGCAAAGGAAACCGTTGCGCCGGATATCGTCGCATGGCCGGCGATCGGGGTGCGGCAGGAGCCGTCGAGCGCCGCCAGGAAGGCGCGCTCGCAGGCCAGCGCCTGGCCGGTCGGCACGTCGTGGATTGCCGCCAGCATCGCTTCCACGTCGCGGTCGCCGATGCGGCTCTCGATACAGATCGCGCCTTGCCCCGGCGCCGGCGGAAAGACGTCGAGCGGCATCAGGTCGGTGACGACATTTTCGAGCCCGAGCCGCTTCAGCCCGGCATAGGCGAGGATGGTGCCGTCGGCGATGCCTTCGTCGAGCTTGCGCAGCCGCGTCTGCACATTGCCGCGAAACATCACCACGTCGATGTCCGGCCGCATCCGCCGGATCAGTGCCTGGCGCCTGAGCGACGACGAGCCGACCCTGGCGCCTTGCGGCAGGCCGGCAATCGTTCGCGCCGCCTTGCCGATGAAGGCATCGCGTGCGTCCTCGCGCGGCAGGAAGGCGGCCAGTTCCAGCCCCTCGGGCAACAGCGTAGGCATGTCCTTCGACGAATGCACGGCGATGTCGATGCGCCGCGCCAGCAACGCCTCCTCGATCTCCTTGGTGAACAGGCCCTTGCCGCCAGCTTCCGACAGCGGCCGGTCCTGGATGCGATCGCCGCTGGTCGAGATGACGACCACCTCGAACGCCTCGGCCGGCATGCCATGCGCCGTCATCAGCCGCGCCTGCGTTTCATGCGCCTGCGCCAATGCCAGCGGGCTGCCGCGTGTTCCGATTTTCAAGGTTGTTTGCATGGCGCGCCGTCCGTGATAACCCCCGGCAGGATCGAGGTCCGTCTTTCCGGCTTCCTCCTATCGGGGAAAGGCAGGCCGTACAATCCTTGGAGACAGCGACGAATTGATCCGCGTTCTGGGCATCGAGACGAGTTGCGACGAGACCGCCGCCAGCGTGGTGGCGCTGGACGGTCGCAGCACGCCGCAAATCCTGTCGAACATCGTGCTCAGCCAGATCGAGGAGCATGCCGCTTTCGGCGGCGTCGTGCCGGAGATTGCCGCGCGCGCCCATGTCGAGGCGCTCGACGGCATCATCGAGGCAGCGCTGGCCGATTCCGGCGTCGACCTCGCCGACATCGATGCGATTGCCGCCACCGCCGGTCCCGGTCTTGTCGGCGGGCTGATCGTCGGCCTGATGACGGCAAAAGCAATCGCCGCGGCAGCTAAAAAACCGCTGATCGCCGTCAACCATCTCGAAGGCCACGCGCTGACGGCCAGATTAACCGACGGGCTCGACTTTCCCTACCTCTTGCTGCTGGTTTCCGGCGGCCATACCCAGATCGTCGCCGTGCGCGGCGTCGGCGACTACCAGCGCTGGGCGACGACCATCGACGACGCGCTTGGCGAAGCCTTCGACAAGACGGCCAAGATGCTCGGCCTGCCCTATCCGGGCGGACCGAATGTCGAGAAGGCGGCGGCAAATGGCGATGCGGCCCGTTTTGCGTTTCCGCGCCCGATGAAGGGCTCGGCGCAGCCCGATTTTTCCTTTTCCGGCCTCAAGACCGCAGTGCGCCAGGCGGCATCCGCGATCGCCCCGCTGAGCGACCAGGACGTCGCCGATATCTGCGCCTCGTTCCAGGCGGCGGTGGCGGATGCGCTCGGCGACCGTGTTTCGCGGGCGCTGACCAGATTCCGTCAGCAATTCCCGGACAAGGCCGAGCCTGCGCTGGTTGTCGCCGGCGGCGTCGCCGCCAACCGGACGATCAAGGCGACATTGCAAGCGCTGTGCGAACAGGCCGGGTTCAGCTTCGTCGCCCCGCCGCTTAATCTCTGCACCGACAATGCGGCGATGATCGCCTGGGCCGGCATCGAGCGGCTGCGCGCCGGCATATCAGGCGAAAACGCCGCCGATTTCGTGCCGCGCTCGCGCTGGCCGCTGGACAGCGTCTCGGCCCCGATGGTCGGCTCTGGCCGGCGCGGGGCCAAGGCGTGACGAGCAAAGCCATGACGCGCAAAGCCAGCGCCGGCTGGCGTGTCGCCGTGCTTGGCGGCGGTGCCTGGGGCACGGCGCTGGCGCTGGCCATGCTGCGCGCCGGCCATTCGGTCCGGCTGTTCGCGCGCGACCCGGAGACCGTCGCGGCGATCGACCGTGGCGAAAATCCGCGCTATCTGCCCGGCATCGCGCTCGATCCCGGCATCGCGGCGACAAGTGACATCAAACTGGCTCTCGCCGACGCCGACTGCGTGCTGGCGGTGGCGCCGGCGCAATCGTTGCGCGCCATGCTGACGGCCGCGTCCAGCCATGTGCCGAAAGGCGTCCCGCTGGTGCTCTGCGCCAAGGGCATCGAGCGCGACACCGGCGCGCTGCTGTCGTCCATTGCCGAGGAAATCCTGCCGGCAAATCCGGTCGCCGCTTTGTCCGGCCCAAGCTTTGCCACCGACGTCGCCAGGGGCCTGCCCACGGCCGTGGTGGTCGCCGCCCGCGACGAGGCTCTGGCCACCGACCTTGCCGCCCGTTTCTCGGCTGAAAACCTGCGTTGTTATTGGAGCGACGACCTGATCGGCGTCGAGATCGGCGGCGCGCTGAAGAACGTCTTTGCCATCGCCGCGGGTGCCGTTACCGGCGCCGGGCTCGGCGCCAGCGCCCAGGCCGCAATGGTGACGCGCGGCTTCGTCGAATTGCGCCGCATCGGTGCCGCCTTCGGCGCAAAGCCGGAGACGCTGATGGGGCTTTCCGGCCTCGGCGACCTGCTGCTCACCTGCTCGTCCGCCCAGTCGCGCAATTTCGCCTATGGGCTGGCGCTCGGGCAAGGCAAGCCGCTTGCCGGCCTGCCTCTGGCTGAAGGCGTGCCGACGGCGGCGATCGCCGCCCGCATCGCCGGCGAGCGCCGGATCGACGCGCCGATCATCGCCGCCGTCGCCGCCATACTGGACGGCACCGTCACCATAGACCAGGCTGTGTCGGCGTTGATGACCAGGCCGCTCAAAACCGAAACCGACATGTAATCCCGAACGATTGCGGAGATGGAAAGATGCTGTTTGCGTTGATTTGCAAGGACAAGCCAGGAAGCCTGCAGGTGCGGCTCGATACGCGGCCTAAGCACCTTGCCTTCCTGGAAGGGCTGAACGGTGACAAGAAATTGGCCTTCGCCGGCCCGTTCCTCGACGCAGACGGCAAGCCGAACGGCACTCTCGCCGTTGTCGAGGCGCCCGATCTGGCTGCGGCAAAAGCCCTGTCGGCGGCCGATCCCTATACCAAGGCAGGGCTGTTCGAAAGCGTCGAAATCCGGCAGTGGAACTGGAGCTTCAACAAACCGGCGGGTATCTAAATGCATGTCGCGCAAAAGTGTGCAGCGGTTTTGTGATAACGACATGCATAAAACAAGAACCTGAAGCGCGTCGCATGACGCCGGTCGAACGCGACGCGCTTTTAGTCGCGACGGCACCTGAGGAGGAGCAAGACAATGAACTACTGGCTGTTCAAATCCGAACCCTCGGTCTTCTCCTTCGAGGACCTCAAGGCCAAGGGCAAGGCCGGCACGCAATGGGACGGCGTGCGCAATTATGCGGCGCGCAACAACATGAAGGCGATGCAGATCGGCGATCTCGGCTTTTTCTACCATTCCAATGATGGGCTCGACATAGTCGGCATCGCCGAAATCTGCGCTCTGGCCCATCAGGACAGCACGACCGACGATCCCCGCTGGGAGTGCGTCGATATCCGCGCCTTCAAGGACATGCCGAAGCCGGTGACGCTGGAACAGGCCAAGGCCAATCCAAAGCTGGCCGACATGGCGCTGGTGCGGCTCGGGCGGCTGTCCGTGCAGCCGGTGACGCCTGCCGAATGGCAGGAGGTCTGCCGCATGAGCGGACTGACGCCGGCGCCATGACGGCGCTGACGCCGGACAGCGCCAAGAAATTCATCCTCGACAACACGGCGCTGATGGCGCCGCCGCATGTGCCGGAGATACGCCTGCAGCTGGCCGACGAGGCGCATGAATTGTGGCAGCGGACCGAGGATGAGCTGACCGAAATCGGCCTGCCGCCGCCCTTCTGGGCCTTCGCCTGGGCCGGCGGCCAAGGCCTTGCCCGCTACATCCTCGACAATCCGGCGGCGGTGCGCGGCAGGCGCGTGCTCGACTTCGCCTCCGGCTCCGGCCTCGTCGCCATTGCAGCAGTGAAGGCCGGATCTGCCGAGGTGATCGCCGCCGACATCGACCCGTTCTGCGCGACCGGGGTCCGCCTCAATGCCGAGGCCAATGGCGTCGAGATAGAATTCCTCGCCGGCGACTGCATCGGCACCGATGCGGGCTGGGATCTGGTGCTGGCCGGCGACGTCTTCTACGACAAAGCTTTCGCCGACAGGCTGATGCCGTGGTTCGCAGCGTTGAAGGCGCGCGGCGCCGACATCCTCGTCGGCGATCCCGGCCGCTCCTATTTGCCGAAGACCGGGCTGGAACCGCTTGCCGTCTACGAAGTGGCGGTGACCCGCGCGCTGGAGGACGCCGAGGTCAAGCGCACCACCGTCTGGTGCCTTGCTTGACGGCATCGCCGAACAGGCGTTCCATCGCGCAATCGACCGGAGGGAATCATGGATTTTTCAGCAATCAATTGGCTGGCGGTAATCGTCGCCGCCGTGGTGGCGTGGCTGTTCGGCGCGGCCTGGTATATGGGCCTGAGCAAGCCGTGGCTGAAGGCCGCCAAGCTTGATCCGGCGACGATGAGCAAGTCGATGCTGCCCTTCGTCGTCTCCTTCGTCGCGGAGCTTGTCATGGCGCTGGTCATGTCGCTGATCATCGGCGCAGTGACCGGCGGCGAACCGAGCCTGCTTGCCGGGGTGATCTTCGGCTTCGTTCTCTGGCTGGGGTTCGTCGCCACGACGCTTTCGGTCAACCATCGCTACGAAGGTTTCGGCTGGGATCTGACGCTCATCGATGTCGGCCATTGGCTCGGCGTGATGCTTCTCATCGGCGCGGTGATCGGCTGGTTCGGCGCGGCGGCGACAGGCTGACCTTTAGGCGGCGACAGGCTGACCTTTAGGTTGGGGTCTTGGCGACTTCCTCGAGAAGCCAATCGCGAAAGGCGACGATGCGCGGATCGTTCGCCGCACTTTCGGGATAGACCAGGAAATAGGCGAATTCGGGCGCGACCTTGATGCCGAGTTCAAAGGGCCGGATCAGCCGGCCTTCCGAAAGGTCGTTTGCCACCATGGCGAAATCGGCGAGCGCAACCGCGTTGCCGTCGAGCGCGGCCTGCACGGCATCCGTCGAATTGCCGAACACGATGGTCCGGCTGTCGTCGAAATCGTCGACGCCCGCCGCCGCCATCCACATGCTCCAGTTCGGCCAGGTGACGCCCTGGCGCGACCACTCGATATGCGCCAGCGTATGATGGAACAGGTCGCGTGGCTCCTTGAGCGGCGGCCCTGACCGCAGCAAGGCCGGACTGCAGACGGGAATGATGACGTTTTCGAACAGCCGGTGCGAGCGAAGCCCCGGATATTTGCCGGCGCCGAAACGGATGCCGACATCGACATCGTCGCGGTCGAAATCGCGCACCTCATAGCTGATATCGAAGCGCAGCTCGATTGCCGGATGCTGTTTGCGAAAATCGTCGACGCGCCGCATCAGCCACTTCGTCGCGAATTGCGCATCGAGGGTGACCTTCAGCAGCGCCGATCCGCGCGCCGTCTTCTGCGCCCGTGAGACCGCGCGGCCAAGCAGGTCGAGCGCGTCGGTCGAGGCCTCGAACAGCACCGCACCCGCCTCGGTGAGCCGGATTGTGCGGCTGGTGCGTGTGAACAGCATGATGCCGAGCTGATCCTCGATTTCCTTGATCTGGTGGCTGACCGCCGCCGGCGTCAGGCCGAGCTCGTCGGCGGCGCGGGTGAAATTGAGGTGCCGGGCCGCTGCCTCCAGCGTCCGCAGCGCACGGGTTCCAGGCAGCAGGCGCGCCATCAGTGCCAGACGAGGAGAGTTCGGTCGAGCATTCCAATCCTCAAACAAAACTTGAAGATGTAGAAAAAACTACTCGTTTCCCGTTTAAATTTCAATCCGCCATGATCTGAGCATCGAAGAAACATCAAACCGGATTTGATGTCCGGAGAAGCGGATTGCACCATGTCTGATATCGCCTTGCGCTCTGTAACCCTCCGCCCGGCCTGGCTGCGCGCCGTGCTCGACTGGCTTCGGCACGCGAGAATCGCGGCCAATCTTCCCTACGAGAATGTCGAGGATCTCTCCGATCGCCAGCTGCGCGACATCGGTAGCGAACGCAAGGACATCGCACGCGCCATGGACCGCGAACTCGGCCGGCTCGGCCTTCTCGACATAGGGTGGCAAAGGAGTAGGGGAGTAGGGGAGTAGGGGAGTAGGGGAGCTAAGCGGCGCGCCCGCCCCTGTCTCTACTTTTACTGCCCTATTCCCCTACTCCCTTATTCCCCTATTCCCTTACCTTACCACCCTCACCACCGTCCGCTCCGACAGCAGCGGCAGCAGCCGTGCCATGGTGCGGGCTGTTACCGCGACGCAGCCTTGCGTCGGCGTGAAGCCGGGGCGCGCCAGGTGGAAGAAGATGGCGCTGCCGCGCCCGCGCCGGCGCGGCACAATGTTCCAGTCCAGCACTAGGCAAGCATCGTAGAGATCGTCGGCCCGCTGCATCCGCTCATGGCTGGCGCCATAGGGGATTTTGACCGGGCGGTTGTAGTTGCGGTCCCCAGGCACTTCGCACCAGCCGAGGTCGCGGCCGATCGGCGTCATCGCCAGCCGCGTCCGGCGGCCGCTGGAAAAACGGTCGCCGCGAAAATATCCCGACAATATCCGCATCGAGGCGAGCGGCGTGGCGCCATCGCCCTCGCGCTTGCCGGCCGAGATGCCGCCATGCCCCAGCGCACATGGAAACACGAGTTTGCCGGCCTGCAGAAAGCCCTGGCTGGCATGGCCGGGCCGCGCGCGCACGGTGAGCACGGTAAGCCCTTTCGGCAAAATTGCGCCGACTGCATTGCGATCGTGTTTTTTCTTGTATGATCGTGCCACGGAACAAATCACTGTGAACGGCTGTTGTGCCGGTCAGCTTCCGCATAAACAGGCAGCGGTCAACTGAAATCTCTTTTCAAAACAACGGATTGATCCATGACTTCACGCACCATTCTGATCGTCGACGACGATGACGACCTGCGCGGCACCCTTGTCGAGCAATTGTCGCTTTATGAGGAATTCGATGTCCTGCAGGAAGCGACCGCCGCCAAAGGCGTCGCCGCGGCGCGCGGCGGGCTTATCGACCTGCTCATCATGGATGTCGGCCTGCCCGACATGGATGGCCGCGAGGCGGTGAAGATATTGCGCAAGGGCGGCTACAAGGCGCCGATCATCATGCTGACCGGCCACGACACCGATTCCGACACGATCCTTGGTCTCGAGGCCGGCGCCAACGACTATGTGACCAAGCCGTTCCGCTTTGCCGTGCTGCTGGCCCGCATTCGCGCCCAGCTGCGCCAGCACGAGCAGAGCGAGGATGCCACTTTCTCGGTCGGCCCCTACACGTTCAAGCCCAGCCAGAAGCTTCTGATCGACCCGCGCGGCGCCAAGGTGCGGCTGACCGAAAAGGAAGCCTCGATCATCAAATATCTCTACCGCGCCGACCAGAAGGTGGTGACCCGCGACGTGCTGCTGGAGGAAGTCTGGGGCTACAATTCCGGCGTCACCACGCATACGCTCGAAACCCACGTCTACCGGCTGCGCCAGAAGATCGAGCGCGATCCTTCCAACGCGGAAATTCTCGTGACAGAAAGCGGCGGCTACAAGCTGGTTCCTTAAACATTTCATTATTCAAATAAGCGATCCGGGCGGGGCGCTTTTCGGGTACGGTCCTGAGCTGGAGGTGGGTCTGGATCGAACTCGCGGAGGCATCGGGTCCAAGGAGCGGAACCGATTTTTGAAACGCCTTGCGCGTCCGGGGGACGCGCGGCGCTCTAGGGAGGAGTGGGACTGACGGTTCGGGGACATAGCTAGATGGCGCTGGATGACGACATCCGCATCCTGTCCACCGTGAGGCTCTTCGAGGGCTTTACGCAGGAACAGCTGCGTCTGCTCGCCTTCGGCGCCGAAACCACCATGCTGAAAGCCGACCACAAGCTTTATCGCGAGGACGACGAAGCTGATTCGGCCTACATCGTGGTCAGCGGCCGCATCGTGCTCTATCGCGAGCACGACGGGGAGCGCATCCCGATCGGCACCGCCGGTCCCGGCACCATACTCAGCGAACTGGCGCTGATCGCCGACACCAACCGGCTCACCAGCGCCTCCGCCGAAATCGATTCGGAAGTGCTGCGGCTCAGCCGCAAGATGTTCCGCCGCATCCTCGAGGAATACCCGGAGCTGGCGGTTCACTTGCACCAGCGCATATTGGAGGATTTCCAGGCGATGATCCGCCGGATCGAGGAACTTGGGCCGCGTTTTGCGGGCTAATGTAGCGCCTCTGGTTTAACCAGATTTCGGAATTTGCGAGTTCTCAAGGCCGGTGCGTTGCGGAAACAAGCTCGGCCTTGCGCCGCGCCGTCTCCAGTCCGAGCGCAATGAAGCGGCGCGCATGTTTGGCCAGCTCCATATTGTCGGTCCACAGATTGCGCCAGATCGCGGTTTTCCGCGACAGGTTCTCGTCGACGATTTCCGACGAGAAGGATTCGAAGCTGAGGTCGTCGCTGTAGCCGATAGCGGTCAGCGCATCGAATATCCCGGCGAAATCGATATTGCCGGTGCCGAGGAAGCCGCGATGGCTCTCGCCGATATGGACATAGCCGATTTTCTTTGCGGCGTTGCGGATGGCCAATCCGACATCGGCCTCCTCGATGTTCATGTGGAACGTGTCGAGATGCAGGAAGATGTTGTCGGAGCCGCTGTCCTCGAGAAAGGCCATGCCTTGCGCGGCGGTGTTGAGCAGGTTGCTTTCGAAGCGGTTGACGATCTCGAGGTTGAGGGTGACGCCGGCTGACTTTGCCGTCTCCGCCACCTCGGCAAGCGTGCCGGCGCTGCGGTTCCACTGGTCGCGCGTCGGCGCCTCGCTCTGCAAACCGTGGCTGGTGCTGAGGATGCCGGCAACCTTCTGGCCGCCGAGATCGCGAGTCAGCGCGATCGTACGTTTCAGGATTTCGACGCCGTGCGCCGCAATCGTTTTGTCGGCGCTCGAAATATCGCCGTCGGCCGGCAGTCCGATGCTGATCGCGACGCCGAGGCCGAGATCGGCTATCCGCTTGGCCAAGCCGTCAATGTCGACATTGGCGGGGTCGAGATAGGAGAATTCGATCAGGTCGAAGCCGGCTTCGCTGGTGTTGGCCAGCGTCCGCTCGAGATCGCTCTGCGTCGAGCTCGCCGACCAGACGAATGAGTGGATTCCGATGCGCGACATGATTGTCTCCGGTTATTCCAGCAGTAGCGGACCCAAGTCCAAATCGGTGTTTGGCAATCCGTTGCTCAGACAAAAAAGGTGCGGCCGGTCATCCCGGCCGCACCAGGCTTGGGAGGTTTAGCGAGCTGCGGTCCAGCCCTTGTAATCCTTCAAATTGTCGGCCGTGATCAGCTTCGGGTCGAGCAGCACCGTCGGCTCGGCCGGCTTCTTGCCGGCAAGCAGGTCAGCCGCCATCGTCAGCGACTGGCCGGCCATCACATAGGGATCCTGCGAGGCCGAGGCCTTGATCATCGACGTGCCGGAAGCGAGTTCCTTCTCGATATCGGGCGCGCCGTCGACCGCCGTGAAGATGAACTCCGAGCGGTTGAGCTGCTTGGCCGCAAGCTGGGCGCCGATCGCCGTCGGATCGTTGATGGCGAACACCGCGTCGATCTTGTCGAAACGGGTCAGCAGCGACTGGAACACTTTCAAGCCGCCGTCACGTGAGCCTTCGGCGTTCTGGTCGTCTGAAAGGACCTTGATGTCGGGGTGTTTTGCCAGCACGTCCTTGCAGCCCTTGACCCTCTCCAGGATCGACGACGAGGCCGGGCCGTTGAGGATGACGTAGTCGCCCTTGCCGCCGGTATGGTCGACCAGATACTGGCACGCCTCTTCGCCGGCCTTGACATTGTTGGTCATCACGGTGACATCGGCGCCCGGCGCCGAAACGTCAAAAGCGGCAACGACGATGCCGGCCGCCTGTGCCTTCTTCACCGCCGGTGCGATCGCCTTGGCATCGACGGCATTGAGCATGATGACGTCGACGCCGGCGGCGATGAAGGAATCGACCTGCGAGACCTGCTTGTTGAGATCGTAGTCGGCCGATACCGATGTCACCTGCACATTCGGGTTGATTTTCTTGGCCGCGTCCTCGATGCCCTTGATGGTTGCGACGAAGAACGGGTTGCCGAGCAGGCCGACCGAGATGCCGACCTTGTTCAGGTCCTTGGCCGATGCCGGCGCGATGACGGCGGCTGCAAGGGCGACGCCGCAGAGCAGTTTAGCGATGATCTTCATTGTTTTATTTTCCTCCTGATGCCCGCGCCTCTCACGGTGCGTTACACATGAAACCGGCTCGATGGACGCCGGCGACTAAGGGCCATCACGTTCTTGCTCCTGCCTGGAGCCGGTAACGGTCGAGGGCGACCGCCACGATGATGACCAATCCCTTGATGATGTACTGCCAGATGTCGGAAACACCGGCGAGGATGAGCCCATTTGACAGCACGGCGATGATCAGGCCGCCGATCAGCGTGCCCCAGATCGAGCCGACGCCGCCGACGAAGCTGGTGCCGCCGAGGATGACCGCGGCAATGGCGTCGAGTTCGTAGGACTGGCCGAGCTGCAGCCCGTTGGCGGCATAGAGCCGGGCCGCCGACATGGCGCCGCCAAGGCCGGCCAGAAGGCCGGAAACGCCGTAGACGAAGAGCAGCACCAGCGGCACCTTGATGCCGGTCAGTCTGGCGGCCTCGGCGTTGCCGCCGACGGCGTAGATCCAGGTGCCAAGCACGGTGCGCTTGAGCACCAGCCAGGACAGCACCACGACCGCCAGCGCGATGATGACCAGCCATGGAACGCCGAACAGCGAACCGTTGCCGATGAAGTCGAACGGCAGGTCCGAGTTGAACACCGTCGTGTCCTGGCCAAGCAACCGGGCGACGCCGCGCACGGCGGTCAGTGATCCGAGCGTGACTATGAAGGGCGGCAGCTTGATGTAGGCGATCAGCAGGCCGTTGATGACGCCGAAGCCGAGCCCGACGAGAATGGCCGCCGGCACGCCCAGCAGTCCCCAATCGGGCACCAGCGACACCATCACCGCCACCATCGCCGAGGCGGCAAGGATCGAGCCGACGGACAGGTCGATGCCGCCGGTCAGGATGACGAAGGTCATGCCGGCCGCCAACACGATGTTGATCGACGATTGCTGCATGACGATCAGCAGATTGGTCTGGGTGAAAAAGCGCGGGTTGATGAACTGGAAGCCGACCGCCAGCAGAATCAGGATCGGCAGCATGCCGAGCGCAGCGATGGCGGTGCGCCACCTTGTGCTCCTGCCGACCGCCCGGTCGTCCGCTTTCATCGTGTCGGCCACCTTGTCGGTCATCGCTGAGCCGCTCCCGTTGCAAGTTCCATGATCGCTTCCTGCCGCAGTGGCTCGCCCTCCGACGCCGTTACCTCGCCGGCAATGGTGCCGTCGCGCATCACCAGCACGCGGTCGGCGATGCCGATCACCTCCGGCAGTTCGCTGGAGATCATCAGGATGGCGATGCCTTTCTTGGCCAGATTGTCGATCAGCCGGTAGATTTCCGACTTCGCCCCGACGTCGACGCCGCGGGTCGGCTCATCGAGGATGACGACCTGCGGCTCTGTTTCCAGCAGGCGGGCGAGCAGCACCTTCTGCTGGTTGCCGCCCGACAGCGAGCCGGCATTGGCCTGCACCGAGCCGGTGCGGATCGAGAGGTCTGACACCGCCTTGGCGGCGCGCCTTTCGGCGGCCGTGAAGTCGCGCAGACCGCCGGCCTTCGCGTCCCTTGCCAGCACGCCCATGCTGATGTTGTCGGAGATCGACATGTCGAGGAACAGGCCAAGTTGCTTGCGGTCCTCGGTCAGGTAGGCGATGCCGGCATCCAGCGCCTCGCTTGGCGAACCGATGGATATCGGTTTGCCGCCGAGCTCCAGCGTGCCCGATATGTGCCTGTCGGCGCCGAAGATCAGCCGTGCCAGTTCGGTGCGGCCCGAGCCGACCAGGCCTGCCAGTGCCAGCACCTCGCCTTTGTGGAGGTCGAAGGAGCAATTCTTTATGAGATTGCCGTCCGACATGCCGCGCACCGACAGCGCGACGGCGCGCTTGCTGTCCGGCGGGCGGTGATCCTTCTTGTAGAACGTCGACAGATCGCGCCCGACCATCATCGATACCAGGCGTGAGGCGTTCAGATCGGCGCGGTCGAGCGTGCCGACATAGCCGCTGTCGCGTAGCACGCTGACGCGGTCGGCGAGCTGGTAGACCTCTTCCATGCGGTGGCTGATGTAGATGATGGCAATACCTTGCGACTTCAGCGTCGCGATCACCTCGAACAGCCGGTCGGTCTCACGCGAGGTCAGCGACGTGGTCGGCTCGTCCATGACGATGATGCGCGCATTGGTCGACAGCGCGCGGGCGATTTCGACCAACTGGCGTTCGCCGAGCGACAGGCTGGTGACCGGGGTGCGCGCCGAAAAAGTCACGCCGAGCCGCGCGATGATGTCGCTGGCGCGCCGGTTACACTGCTCGCGATCGACGATGCCGAACCGTCGCGGCTCGTTGCCGAGGAAAATGTTCTGCGCCACCGACAGATTGGGCGCCAGCGACAGCTCCTGGTAGATGACCGCAATGCCGGCGGCGCGTGCCTTGATCGGGTCGCCGGTGGCGGCCGGCATGCCGTCGATCAGGATCTCGCCGCCGGGATCCGGCCGGTAGGCGCCGGACAGCACTTTCATCAGCGTCGACTTGCCGGCACCGTTCTCGCCCATCAGCGCGTGCAGCTCGCCGGCATGGACGGTCAGCGACACATCGTGCAGGGCGCGGATCGGGCCGAATGTCTTCGAGATGTGGCGCATCTCCAGCACCGGCTGGCGCACCGTCTCGATCCGGGCGATGGCGCTCATCGCGCACCTCCCGCAGCTGCTCTGGGGGCACCCCGATCGGCGGCAAGGCCGCGCCAGTCGTTGCGGTAGCCGGCAAGGCCGCTGAAGCTTGCCGCATGCACCGCCTCCGGCGCCTCGGTGGCAAACTCGCGTCCGACGCTTTCGAAGGCAAGTGCTGCGGCACCGGTGGCGCTGCCCTCCAGCGTTGCGCCCTGCAGGAAGGCCTGCCCGGGACGCACTTGCGCCAGCAGCGCGGCAAGCAGCCCGCCATTGTTCAGGCCGCCGTCGACGATGACGGTATTATCGGAATGGATCAGCTCGAGGCACAAATCGACCATCAGCGCGACATAGAGCAGCGCCATGGCCGCGCGTTCGTCGGCGTTGGGCGTGCGCCCGACCAGTTCGCCGCGCCGGTGTGCCATCGGGCCGCCGGGCGCGAAGCTCGGCAGCGCCATAATGCCGGCGTCGATCACCCGCTGTATCGATGACGGCGCGATGGCGCCCTGCCAGCCGGCGCTGATCGTCGCGAATTCGCGGCCGCCCATGAAGCGGATGGTTGGCACCGGGCCGCCATCGACATCGACGTTGACCAGCATGTCGCGCTCGCCGTCGAGTGCGTCGAGAGGACAGTCCGGGTTGAGAACGACGACCCAGGTGCCGGTCGAGACCACGGTCACCGGCCCGAGCTGCTGCCGGCGGTAGGCATGGAGCGCGGCATTGCTGTCGTGGACGCCATTATGGATGGCGACCGGCTTCGCGGCTCGGCCGAAGCGCTGCTCGCCGATCACCGCGCCGGCACGCTCGAAGGCGGGCATCTGGCCGCGCCAGCCCTCGGCATCGACCAGCGAGCTGAAATCGCGTTTGCGCGGCGCCCATAAATGCGAGTGGCAGCCGAGATAGGACACTTCCGATACCGGCCGGCCACCAAGGCGCCAGCTCCAGTATTGGGGGTAGCCGAGGATCGATTTCGCTGCGGCGAAGGCACCGGGGTCCACCTCCTTCAGCCACAACATGTGGCGGCCGTAGTTGAAGCCAAGCGGCAGGCGCGGCGAAAAGGTCTCGGCAAAATCCGGAATGCGGCGATCGATTTGCGCGGCGATCTCGGCCGGCGGTTCCTGCTCGTAATCGAGGATCGGATGCGTCAGCGCGGCGTCGTTGACCAACGCGAAGGTGCAGCCATGGCCGGATACCATCAGCCCTTCCACGCCATGCGTGTCGACGGCGTCATCGATGGCGCGGGCCGCCCAGTCGTGCAGCGTTGCCTCGTCGAGCACGCTGAAGCCGTTTTTGCGGATCCAGCTCGGCTGGGTGCGGCGCTCGTCGAGGATGCGTCCGTCCTGGCCGAAGACGAACAGCTTCGAATTGGTCTTGCCGAAATCGAGGACGGCTACTTTCACTGGGCGCCTCCCGAGGAAGCGGCGATGCGCACCATGACGCCGGCATCTTCGAGCATGCGCGCGTCGGTGTCGGACAGGCCCTCATCGGTGACCAGCGTACCGATCCGCGACAGCGGCAGCGCCACGTTGCGGGCGTGGATCGACAGTTTGCGGCTGTCGGCCAGCACGACGATCTGGTCGGCGCAGAGGCTGAGCTCGACGATCGAGCGAACCAGCAGCGGGTGCGATTCCAGAAGGCCTTCCTGGCCGATGCCTTGCGCGCCGAGAAAGAACTTCGAGGCGTAGAACGGCACCGTCTGGGTCAGCGAATGGATGATACCCGGCTCGCGGTGCAGTTCGCCGCCGGCGACGGTCAGGCTGCAATGGCCGTGATCGCTGAGATAGGCCGCGAGCGGCATCGAGTTGGTGTAGAGCCGGATGTTGCGGTCGGCGAGCTTGACGCCGAGATGGAAGCAGGTCGAACCGCCATGCACGATGACCGCGTCGCCGTCGCGCACCATGGTGGCGGCGAGAGCGGCGATCTGCCGCTTGGCCTCGACGGCGAGGTCGCGGTTCTCGTCATAGGGCCTGGCATAGGCGACGCCGACTTGCGAAGCGCCATCGAGCGCCGAGATGCCGCCATAGACCTTGCGCGCTTCGCCGGCCTCGTCGATCTTGTCGATGTCGCGCCGCACCGTCGCCGCCGACACGCCAAGCCGCTCCTGCAGCTCGCGCACCGATGCGAAAGGCCGGTCTCGCAAAAGCTCGACAATCTGGCGCTGGCGGCCGGAGTCGCTCAACCCTTACCTCCCAATGCGCTTGCCTCCCAAGCCATTTTGCACGGCATTGCCATTTTGCACGGCAATTGGTGCAACTTACTCAACGGGCCTCGGATTGCAAGCGTGATTTGACGCGATAACATCACTGTTGACGTAACTTACTCGCATCTGCGATACCAGCGTCGGTCTTAGTCCCGGCAACGGGCCGTCCAAAGCCGTGGCCACGCGGCCGGTTTGTGGAGGAATTTCGATGACGATCAGTGCGGATGCGCAGGAATTGGCAGCGCTGCGGTCGCTTTCGGCCGTCATCGGCAGCGACCCGCATCTGACCCAGGCCGCCGGCGGCAATACCTCGCTGAAAGCCGGCGACACGCTCTGGATCAAGGCCTCCGGTACCTGGCTGAAGGACGCGCTTACCGCAGACATCATGGTGCCGGTCAGCATCCCGCCATTGCTTGAAGCCATCGAACGGCGCGACTCGGCCGCCGAACAGCCGCAGGCCTTCGCCATCGGCGCCCTCAATCCACGCGGCTTGCGTCCGTCGATCGAGACCACGGTGCATGCGCTGATGCCGCAGCGCATCGTTCTGCATGTCCACTGCGTCGAGACCATTTCGCTGGCAGTGCAGGCCGATTGCGAGGCCGAGATCGCCAGGCGGCTCGATGGCCACCAATGGGCGTATGTTCCTTATCGCCGGCCGGGGCTGCCGCTCGCCCAGGGCATCGCCGAGCGCCTGCGGCCAGGCGTAGACATCCTGATCCTCGGCAATCACGGCCTGGTCGTTGCAGCCGAGACCGTCGCCGCGGCCGACATGCTGCTACGGCGCGTAACCCGGCTCTTGGCGCGGCCGCCGCGCCAGGTGGCAGAACCGGACATCGTGGCGCTGACGGCGCTCGCCGGCGGCAGCGGCTACAGACTGCCGGCCGACGTCGAGGCGCATGCGGTGGCGATCGACCCCGAATGCTGCCGCATGGCGGCAGGGGGCAGCCTCTACCCCGACCACGTCATCTTTCTCGGCGAGGGTTCGGTCGTGGCGAGACCGGACGAGGATGTGAAGCGCGTGATCGAGCGCTGCGGCGCCGCACCCGTGGCGATCCTGTTTCCCGGCCTTGGCGTGCTGATGCGCGGCGACGCCGGCGCCGGCGCCGACGCCATGCAGCGCTGCCTCGCCGACGTGACGGCGCGGGTCGATGTCGCTGCGAAGCTGAATTATCTGACAGCGGCGGAGAATGACGAACTGATCAACTGGGACGCCGAAAAATATCGCCAGAAACTCAATGCCGGAGGCAGCTGACATGCCGCGTTCGTCAAGTCCGCTATCAACTGGCCCGCTTGCCATCGGCATCGACATCGGCACATCCGGCGCGCGCGCCGTCGCAATGCGCCCGGACTTTTCCATCGCCGCGCATTCCGCAATTGCCCTTGAGCGATTTGGGCTGAACGGCCGCGACCCCGCCGTATGGTGGGAGGCGGTCGGCGCGACGTTGGCGGAAGTGCTCAAATGTATCGATCGCGCGGCAGTGCTCTCGATCGCCGTCGACGGTACGTCGGGCACGCTGCTGCCGGTCGACGGCTCCGGGCGGCCGCTGGCCGAACCGCTGATGTACAACGACAAGGTCGCCGACGACATTATTCTGACTGCAATAGCCGGCGCGGCACCGGCAACGAGCGCTGCACTTGGGGCGACGTCCGGTCTCGCCAAGGCGCTGTCTTTCCAGCACCTGCCCGGCGTCGCCACTGTGCTGCACCAGGCCGACTGGATCGCCGGACAGTTTTCCGGCCGCTTCGATGTCAGTGACGAGAACAACGCGCTGAAAACCGGCTACGACGTCGAGGCCCGGCGCTGGCCGGACTGGATCGCGGCGACCGGCATGCGCATGGAATTCCTGCCCCGAATCGTGCGGCCGGGCGATGTCACGGGCACGCTCACCGCCAGCGCTGCGAAAATGTTCGGCCTGCCGCGCGACGTGGTTGTCGTCGCCGGCACCACCGATGGATGCGCGTCGTTCCTGGCGACCGGTGCGACTGCCGCGGGCGCCGGCGTCACCGCGCTCGGCTCATCGCTGACCATCAAGATCCTCTCCGACCGGCCGATCTCGGCGCCGCAATTCGGCATCTACAGCCATAGGCTGGGAAACACCTACCTGGCGGGCGGTGCCTCGAACTCCGGCGGCAAGGTGCTGGCCCAGCATTTCCCCGTCGCCCGCATTGTCGAACTCAGCAAAAAGATCGACCCGGCGACAGAGACCGGCCTCGATTATTACCCGCTGCCGGCGCCGGGCGAACGCTTCCCCATAGCCGATCCGGCGCTGCCGCCCCGCCTCGAGCCGCGGCCCGCCGACGACGCCGATTATCTGAAAGCGATGTTCGAGGGTATTGCGGCGATCGAAGCGCTCGGCTATCGCCGGCTTGCCGAACTCGGCGCACCCCGGCTTACATCGGTCAGGAGCGTCGGCGGCGGTGCGGCCAATCCGGCCTGGACGGCGATCCGGCAGCGCAAGCTTGGCGTCGCTCTCGTGCCGGCTCTTTCGGAGGAGGCCGCCGCCGGCACGGCGCGGCTGGCGCTGATGGGCGCAGGCGCAGCGGGGCTTTTATGACGGCCAAGATAATTCAGCACCTCGACGGCATCGCCGCGCTGGCCGAGCGCTATCAGGTGTTCCTGCTCGACCAATTTGGTGTGCTGCACGACGGCACCAGCGCCTATCCAGGCGCTATCGAAGCCTTGTCGGCACTCAAGCGCGCCGGCAAGACCATCGTGCTGATCTCGAATTCCGGCAAGCGGGCGCAACCCAATGAGCGCCGCCTGCTGAAGCTCGGCTTCGCACCGGGAAGCTGGGACCATTTTGTCTCCTCCGGCGAGGTGGCGTGGCGCTCCTTCCACGAAATGGCGGCATCGGGGACCCTGCGCCCGCAGACAAAATGCCTGCTGATCAGCCGCGATAATGACCGTTCGGCTGTCGACGGCCTGCCCTTCGTCCTGGCCAAGGACGGCGACGATGCAGAACTGGTACTGATTTCCGCCAGCGAGGGCGATCGCTACGACCTCGACCATTATCGCCGGCTTCTCGGTCCGGCGGCGAAGCGCCAGGTGCCGTGCTTCTGCACCAACCCCGACAAGATCATGCTGACTGCCGTCGGGCCTTGCTTCGGCGCTGGCCGGCTGGCCGATCTCTATGAGAACCTCGGCGGCAGCGTCACCCGCATCGGCAAGCCCTATCCGCAGATATTCGAGGCAGCGCTGGCGCTGGCGGGCAACCCGGAGCGCGGCAACGCGGTCTGCGTCGGCGACAGCGTCGAGCACGACATCGCCGGCGGCAACGGCGTCGGCGTCGCGACGACGCTGGTCCTGTCCGGCATATTGGCGGAGACACCTGATCTGGAGACTGTTTTCGCCACGCTGAACGCCCGCCCCGACTACATCGCGGATAGCTTCAGGTTTCGCTGAATTGTTAATGCGAGACAAAGCTAATCGAGGTTGAAACGCCCGATCACCGGCACATGGTCGGAGGGCCGCTCCCAGCCGCGCGCCGGCCGCAGGATTTCATAGCCGGCAAACTGCGGCACCAGGTTTGGCGACGACCAGATATGGTCGAGGCGGCGGCCGCGATTTGACGCCTGCCAATCCTGTGCACGATAGCTCCACCAGGTGTAGAGCTTCTCCTCGTAGGGCACATTGAGCCGCATCAGGTCGACCCAGTCGCCGGCGAGCCGCATCGCTTCGAAATTTTCCGTCTCGACCGGCGTATGGCTGACGACGTTGAGCAGCTGCTTGTGCGACCAGACATCGTGCTCGAGCGGCGCGATGTTAAGATCGCCGACCAGGATCGAGCCGGAAACCTCGTCATGCTCGGCGCGGACGGCGTTCATCTCGGCAACAAAATCGAGCTTGTGCTTGAACTTCCGGTTGACGGCCGGGTCGGGCTCGTCGCCGCCGGCCGGCACGTAGAAATTGTGCAGCAGGATCGCCTTGCCGCCAGCCTTGACGGTGACCGACAGATGCCGGCTGTCGTCGATCTCGCAGAAGCGGCGCTTTTCGACCACCTCGATCGGCCGCCGTGGCACCGTCGCAACGCCGTGGTAGCCCTTCTGGCCATGGAAGGCGATGTGCTCGTAGCCAAGCTTGCGGAACGCCTTCTCCGGAAACAATTCGTCAGGAACCTTGGTTTCCTGCAGGCAGAGCACGTCCGGCGCCTGCTCGACCAGCAGACGCTCGACGATCGGCATGCGCAGCCGGACGGAGTTGATGTTCCAGGTAGCGACGGAAAACGGCATGTGGGGTTCCGGACAACGCAAGATCCGCCGGATGGCCCGACGGAAGTCAATCGCGGAAACTACTGCCAGCCGCGCACCGCAAAAACAAGCCGGCCGCGCCTTGGGGGCGCGGCCCATGACTTTCCAGAAATATCAATACAGGAACCAAGCCCAAGGTGTGCTGAGATTCAGGTCAGGCCGAGTCGGAGTCGAAGACGGGCGCGAAGCGACCAGAATGGTGGATTCCGAGAACCGGAGCGGAGCGTACTTTTGGGTACGTGAGCACCGGCCTACGCCGGCCGTAGCCTTAACTGCCACGACCGCTCATGAGTGCTTTGGCCGGCGAAGGCCGGAAGCGCAGGAAACCGCCGTTGCAGGCCGGCATCACCTGAATATCGACACACCTTAGCGCGACTTGGTGTTCAGTTCCCGGTTGGCCGTATAGTCGATGGCAAAGGTGTCGGGCGCGAAACTGACGCCCTCCTTGGTGTTGAAGATCATCACCGTCGTGTCCTTGCCTTGCGCATCGGTGATGGTCCACTGCCGCAATTCATAGGATTTCGGATCGAACATCATGGTGATCTTCGAATTGCCGAACACCGATTTGTCGGCAAGCTGGATGGTGGTGAGATCGTTTTCTTCCTTAACGCTTCTGACGCGTCCGCCCGACAGATCGATCTTGTCGTCGAGCAGCAGCTTCAGCGGTGTCTTCGACAGCGGGTAGAGGTCGGAGGTCCGCAGCTTCTTGTTGAGGATGACCACCGACTTGCCGTCGGAAATCACCCTGAAATTCGAGGCGCCGTCATAGTTGAAGCGGATCTTGCCCGGCCGTTCCAGAAAGAACTTGCCGCCGGTCTGCTCGCCCTTTGGCCCGAACTGCACGAACTCGCCGCTCATCGATTTGACCGAGGAGAAATGATCGGCGATCTTCTGCGCCGTCGCCGGAACCGCTGCTTGCGCCGACGCCAGCAGCTGGAAGCCGGGCACGACGTTGACGGCCGCGGCACCGGCCAGGACCAGACCGAGCACCTGTCGGCGGGTTGGGGCGAAATCCCTGCTCGGGGCGAAAGATGCGTTTTTCATGCCGGTCACCATCATCTGATTGCTTGCTCGTTATATTGGTCTGGCCCCCCAGTTGGGCTTAAGTTTGGCGGGCGCGCAGCGCTCATCCGTTGCAACGCGCCGAGAGGTTCAAAGTTGCCGGCGCGGATGCGCTCTAGAACTTGTCGTCCTCCGTCGGCACCAGGATTTCGCGTTTTCCGGCATGGTTGGCCGGGCCGACAATGCCTTCCTTCTCCATCTTCTCGATGATCGAGGCGGCGCGGTTGTAGCCGATGCCGAGCCGGCGCTGGATGTAGCTGGTCGAGGCCTTGCCGTCGCGCAGCACCACCGCGACCGCCTGGTCGTAGGGATCGTCGGAATCCTCGAAATTGCCGCCGTCGCCGCTGCTGCCACTGCCTTTGCCCGACGGCTCATCATCATCCTTGTCGTCATCCTCGGTGATGGCGTCGAGATATTCCGGCACGCCTTGCAATTTCAGATGCGCGACGATCCTCTCCACCTCGTCGTCGGAAACGAAGGGACCGTGCACGCGCTGGATGCGGCCGCCGCCGGCCATGTAGAGCATATCGCCCATGCCGAGCAGCTGTTCGGCGCCCTGCTCGCCCAGGATGGTGCGGCTGTCGATCTTCGATGTCACCTGGAAGGAGATGCGGGTCGGGAAGTTGGCCTTGATGGTGCCGGTGATGACGTCGACCGACGGCCGCTGCGTTGCCATGATGACATGGATGCCGGCGGCGCGCGCCATCTGCGCCAGGCGCTGCACTGCGCCTTCGATGTCCTTGCCGGCGACCATCATCAGATCGGCCATCTCGTCGATGATGACGACGATGTAGGGCATCGGCTCGAGGTCGAGGTTCTCCGTCTCGTAGATCGCTTCACCGGTCTGGCGGTCGAAGCCGGTCTGCACGGTGCGCGAGATTCTTTCGCCTTTTTTCTCGGCCTGCTGCACGCGCGCGTTGAAACCGTCGATGTTGCGGACGCCGACCTTCGACATTTTGCGGTAGCGGTCCTCCATCTCTCGCACGGTCCATTTCAGCGCCACCACCGCCTTCTTCGGATCGGTGACCACCGGCGTCAGAAGATGCGGGATGCCGTCATAGACCGAGAGTTCCAGCATTTTCGGATCGATCATGATCAGCCGGCAGTCCTGCGGCGTCAGCCGATAGAGCAGCGACAGGATCATGGTGTTGATGGCGACGGACTTGCCCGAGCCGGTGGTGCCGGCGACCAGCACGTGCGGCATCTTGGCGATGTCGACGATGACCGCCTCGCCATTGATGGTCTTGCCCAGCGCCAGCGCCAGCTTGGCCTTGGTGGTCTCGAAATCGCGGCTGGCCATGATCTCGCGCAAATAGACGGTCTCGCGCCTGGCGTTCGGCAATTCGATGCCGATGGCGTTGCGGCCAGGCACCACGGCGACACGGCAGGCGATGGCGCTCATCGAGCGGGCGATGTCGTCGGACAGGCCGATCACCCGCGACGATTTGATGCCGGGCGCGGGTTCCAGCTCGTAAAGCGTGACGACCGGACCCGGGCGCACATGGATGATTTCGCCCTTGACGCCGAAATCCTCCAGCACGCCCTCGAGCAGGCGGGCGTTCTGCTCCAGCGCGTCCTTCGACAGGCTGGCGTCGCGCACCACGTTCTTCGGTTCCGACAGGAAATGCAGT
Source organism: Mesorhizobium sp. M0983 (assembly GCF_040318975.1). Classification (NCBI taxonomy): domain Bacteria; kingdom Pseudomonadati; phylum Pseudomonadota; class Alphaproteobacteria; order Hyphomicrobiales; family Phyllobacteriaceae; genus Mesorhizobium; species Mesorhizobium sp. M0983. Next base: position 437,178 of record NZ_JAMYNH010000003.1, read on the forward strand.
GACGGCATCTCGAATTTTTCCGAGCCGATCAGCGAGGTCTGCGCCTCGCGCTGGACCCGGGCGCCGGGTGCCGGCCGCGGCGCCGGCGCCTCGACGCGTGTCGCCGCATCGGAACGGAAGTTCTGCACCTTCGCCGTCGGCGCGGCGCGGCGTTGGCCGGCCGGCTCGGGCGCGAAATCCATGTCGTCGTCATTGTCGTCGTTATCGAAGACATCGGCATCGTCGGGGTCGATCGAGGCACTGCGGTCGTTGACCATGGCGGCGAAGAATTCCGGCTCGACGCGGGCGCGCCCGCCCGGGCTCATCCGCGCCTCGGCGAACTCGGCCGATTCGACCCGTTCTGCCGCCCGCCGCCAGGCGCTGGCCCGCGGCTCCATCTCCGGCTCGAAATCGTCGCGCTCGCGCCGGCGCGCGGCGCGGCGACGCAGATAGGCCCGCAGCGACAGCCACCAATGGGTGATGGCGCCAAGCGCCAATATGCCTTCGTCGCCCTCGTCCTCTTCATTGTCGAAAAGCAGGTCGTCCTGCGGATCGGCAGCAGTGTGCTGATCAAGCACGGCAAAGCCGTTCTTGCGTGAAATCAGCGCCGAACCATACAGAAACAGCCCCAGCGCCGGTGCTGCAAGGAGCACGGCAAGCACGCTGGCGACGAGGCCGGTCGGATAGCCGCCGATGACCAGGCCGGGAATGTTGAGCACCATGTCGCCAAAGACGCCGCCGAGGCCGGTCGGCAGCGGCCAGGTCTTGGGCGGCACCACACAGCCGGCAATTGCCGCGCCAAGCAGCGAAAACCCGAACCAGGCCAGCGCCCGTTTCGGCAGCCGGTCGACGCCGCGCGCGGTAAACAGCAGAAATCCCCAGATCACCGCCGGCACCAGCGCCGCAACGGCGGCGAGTCCGAAGAACTGCATGGCAATGTCGGAAAAGACGGCGCCGGCATAACCCATTGCATTGGTGACGATATTATCGGTGGCGTGCGAGAAGCTCGGATCGGCGACGTTCCAGGTGGCAAGGGCGGCGACGCCGAAGCCAACCAGAGCAAACAGCCCGGCACCGACCAGCCGCCCGACCTGGCGCCTCGCGAACGCCCGGATGCCGTGCCCCGTATCGGCCAGCGCAAACGGTGCTGAAGCCCCTGAACGCATGCTCTTCCTCGTCTGTCGTTGCCCGGCCGGGCGCGGACGCGCAACACGGCAGATTCGGCTGTCAGACTAGCGGCGGGAAGGTTAAGGGCGCATTAACCATGGGCAGCCTGCGTCTGCGGAACGGGCGCAGGATGTCATGCCTGACTTCCTGTTCAAACGCGGCGGTGATCCTGCGACAGGCATTGGCAACCACGCTGACTCGGCGAAAATGGCGGGCACGCTGGAGCCGCTGCGGCAGATGTTTCACGCCGCCGACGGATCGAGCACCTTGATCAAGCGATCGTGATCGAGCCGTCACGGCCATCCGCGCACAAAAAGAGGCCCGGAAGATTTCCGGGCCTCAAGGCGTGAGCCCTTGCGGGAGCATCACGACGGGATGGGACGTCGCGAGGCGGCCGAGGCCGCCCCGGACGAGCTTACGGGTGATAGGCCACTTCGCCGTGCGAGGTGAGATCGAGCCCCTCGCGCTCTGCATCGGCTGTCGGACGCAGGCCGACGATCAGGTCGACGATCTTGTAGAGGATCGCGCTGCCGATACCCGACCAGAGGATTGTCACCAGCACACCCTTGAACTGCGACATCAGCTGGGTGGCCGTGCCGGCGTAGCCGGCGGCGAAGTCGGCTGTCGAGTAATCGACGATGCCGGCGCCGCCGAGAGCGGGATTGACCAGGATACCGGTGCCGAGCGCGCCGATGATGCCGCCGATGCAGTGGATGCCGAAAACATCGAGGCTGTCGTCGTAGCCGAACTTGTTCTTCACCACCGAGACGAAGAAGTAGCAGACGCAAGTGGCGACGAGACCGAGCACGATGGCGCCCATCGGTCCGGCAAAGCCGGCGGCAGGTGTCACGGCGACGAGGCCGGTGACAGCACCCGAAACGGCGCCAAGCATGGATGCTTTGCCGCGCAGCAGCGTTTCAAGCACGATCCAGGTCACTGCCGCCGCCGCCGTGGCGACAAACGTATTGACCATGGCCAGCACGGCATAGGCGTTCGCTTCCAGGTTCGAACCGGCATTGAAGCCGAACCAGCCGACCCACAGCAGCGAGGCGCCGACCATGGTCAGCGTCATCGAGTGCGGCGCCATGACGTCCTTCTGGTAGCCGATACGCTTGCCGATCATCAGCGCGCCGACAAGGCCGGCAATGCCTGCATTGATGTGAACGACGGTGCCGCCGGCGAAGTCGATGGCGCCGAAGCCGAAGATGAGACCCGACGGATCGCTATAAGCGCTCGGGCCGCCCCAGAACCACACCATGTGCGCGATCGGGAAATATACGAAGGTGACCCAGAGGATGGTGAAAAGGATCACGGCGGAGAACTTGATGCGTTCGGCGAAAGCGCCGACGATCAGGGCAGGCGTGATGCAGGCGAAGGTCATCTGGAAGAGAACGAACACCAGTTCGGGAATGGCCACGCCCTTGGTGAAGGTTTCGGACACCGTCGTCACGTCGACGCCGGCCAGAAACATCTTGGAAAGGCCACCGACGAAGGCGTTGCCGGGGGTGAAGGCCAGGCTGTAGCCGTAGAAAACCCAGACGATCATGACCACGCTGGTGATGGTGAAGACCTGCATCAGCACCGACAGCATATTCTTGGCGCGAACCAGGCCACCGTAGAAAAGGGCAAGGCCGGGAATGGTCATCAGCAGCACCAGAATAGTGGAGATCATCATCCACGTCGTGTCGCCCTTGTCGATGGTGAATGCCGGCGCCGCTGCCGGTGCTGCCGGAGCCGCTTCCTGAGCGAACGCAGCAACCGTGCCCAGTGCAGCGAGAGCGAGCGAACCCAAAACGGCCGCGCGTCCCGTTATCTTCAAGGTGGAAGGAATATTCATTGAACTCTCCATTGGAATACGTGTCCGCGGCTCAAAGCGCGTCGGTGTCTGTTTCGCCGGTGCGAATGCGCACCGCCTGGTCGATGCCGAAGACGAAGATCTTGCCGTCGCCGATCTGACCGGTCTTGGCCGCCGCGGTGATGGCTTCGACGGCCTTGTCGACCATGTCGACGGCGACCGCGACTTCGATCTTGATCTTCGGCAGGAAGCTGACCGCGTATTCCGCCCCGCGATAGATTTCCGTGTGCCCCTTCTGACGTCCGTAGCCTTTTACTTCGGTGACGGTCAGGCCTTGGATGCCGACTGCGGTGAGCGCCTCGCGCACCTCGTCGAGCTTGAACGGCTTTATGATTGCCATCACGATCTTCATAAGGTTTCACCCTTTGCTGTTGCGGGTCCCCGCGTTTGCACGACTTCGCCGATCCCCATGAGAGCCGGAGAGTGCCCGCTAGGATTCAAGCTCCGTGCCAATTGCCGAAGCAGGGTGTTAAGTTGTTGTTAAACAACGAAATCGGGAAGGTTTGTCGGCTGCCTGTTCACAGTCGCGTCAATGCAAATGATTAAAAAATAGGCAAAATTCGAAAAATGCCTACTCGGCAGGCGGCCGCTTCAGCCGGATGAGTCCTTCTTGGGCAACCGAGGCGATCAACGTGCCGTCGCGGGCAAACAGCGAGCCGCGGGTAAAGCCACGCGATCCTTGCGTCGACGGGCTGTCCTGCGTGTACAGCATCCAGTCGTCGAGCGGGTGGCTGCGATGGAACCACATGGCGTGGTCGAGGCTCGCTGCCTGGATGTCGCGATCGAAAATGGCGCGGCCGTGGGCAAAAGTCGAGGTGTCGAGCAACGTCATATCGGAGAGGTAAGCGAGCACGGCCGCCTGCGTGGCGCGGTCGGCCGGCACCGGGCCGGTGGTGCGGATCCAGATGTTCTGCTTCGGCTCGAGCTTTTCCCGGCTGGTGTAATGCTTCAGCATCACCGGCTTCATCTCGATCGGCCGGTCGCGCTCCCAATAGCGCTTGATGCCGTCGGGCACGGCTTCGCCGAACTTGCCCAGCAATTCGCGCTGCGACAGCAATGTGTCGGGCGCCGGCACGTCCTGCGGCATCGGCACCTGATGTTCCAGGCCGACCTCATCCTGCTGGAATGAGGCTTCCAGCGAAAAGATCGCCTGGCCGTGCTGGATCGCGACGACGCGGCGCGTGGTGAAGGAGCCGCCGTCACGGATGCGGTCGACCTCGTAGATGATCGGCACCTTGGTGTCGCCCGGTCGCATGAAATAGCCATGCAGCGAGTGCACATGGCGCTCGGCCTCGACCGTTCGCTGCGCGGCGACAAGCGCCTGGGCGATGGTCTGGCCGCCGAAGATGCGCTGCCAGTCGAGCTTGGGGCTGCGACCGCGATACAGGTTGTGTTCCAGCTGCTCGAGGTCGAGAATGCCGAGAAGCTCGTCCATGGCTGCCGTCATCTTGACCTCGCCGCAAAATTACCATGGCGGTTTCCGACAGGAACAGCGGGCAGTCAAGGGCGGAATGCCCGGCGACAGTCAGCTGCGAAAGGAATTGCCATGGTCGACAGCAAGAATTCGCTCGACGTTCTGGTCGCCGGCGCCGGCTATATCGGCCTGGCCGCCGCCGTGTCGCTGAAGCAGGCGCGGCCGAGCCTCGCCGTTGCCGTCGTCGACGCAGCACCCGCCGGCGTCTGGCAGAAGGACGGCCGCGCCTCGGCGATTGCAGCCGCCGCGTGCCGCATGCTCGACCAGCTCGGCGTCTGGAACGAGATAGCGCCGGAGGCGCAGGCGATCACCGAAATGACCGTCACCGATTCGCGCACAACGGATCCGGTCCGTCCGGTGTTCCTCACCTTCGACGGCGAGGTCGCGCCCGGCGAACCCTTTGCGCATATGGTCGCCAACAAGGATTTGAACGGCGCCTTGCGCCGGCGCGCCGAACAGCTCGGCATCGGCATCATCGAGGGCGTCGCCGTCCGCGCCTTCGATACCAACGGCGCCGGCATCACCGTGCATCTTGCCGATGGCGCGACGCTTAAGGCGCGGCTGCTGGTCGCCGCCGACGGCGTCAACTCGAAGCTGCGCGACATGGCCGGCATCAAAACGGTGAAATGGGAGTATGGCCAGTCCGGCATCGTCTGCACGGTGGCGCATGAGCGGCCGCACAACGGCCGCGCCGAAGAGCATTTTCTTCCGGCCGGCCCCTTTGCCACGCTGCCACTCAAGCCGGGCAAGGACGGCACCAACCGTTCGTCGATCGTCTGGGTCGAACGGTCGCAGGATGCCGAAAAGCTGGTCGCAGGCGACACCCTGATCCTGGAGTATGAGCTCGAGCACCGCTTTGGCCTCAAGCTCGGCGAAATCCATATCGCCGACAAGCCCCGCGCCTGGCCGCTCGGGCTGACCATTGCGCGCGCCTTCGTCGCGCCGCGCATCGCCTTGGCCGGCGACGCCGCCCACGGCATCCACCCGATCGCCGGCCAGGGCCTCAATCTGGGCTTCAAGGACGTGGCGGCACTTGCTGAGGTGGTGGTCGAGGCCGACCGGCTCGGCCAGGACATCGGCGCGCTCGACGTGCTTGAGCGCTACCAGCAATGGCGGCGCTTCGACACGGTGCAGATGGGCATCACCACCGATGTGCTGAACCGGCTGTTTTCCAACGATTTCGGCCCGCTGCGTACGTTGCGCGACGTCGGTCTTGGCCTTGTCGAACGCATGCCGCGGCTGAAGGGGTTCTTCATCCGCCAGGCGTCAGGTCTGTCCGGCGACACGCCGAAGCTGTTGAAGGGCGAGGCGATCTGATCCATCTCACAGACATGCCAGGATGTGTTGAGATTCAGGTCAGGCCGAGCCGGAGTCGAAGACGGGGCGCGAAGCGACCAACAGTGGCTTCCGAGAACCGGAGCGGAGCGTGCGTTTGGGTACGTGAGAATAGGAAGCGCAGGAAGCCACCCTTTGCAGGCCGGCATCACCTGAATATCAGCACACCCTAATTGACCTCGAAACCGAGCTTCTGGCGCAGCCGGAGCATGCGCTGGTCGGAAATCTGCTGGCTTTGCCCGCCGACTTCCGTGACACGGCTGACCATCTGTAGCAGATCGTTCCTTTCAGCCGCGTCGAGGCGTTCGCGCAGGAACGGTGCCAGCTTGTCGATGACGACCGTGGCATCGTCGATTTGCGAGGCCGCCCATTTGGCGTAGATCACCGCTTCATCGGTCTGCTTTTTGTCGGCAATCTCCGAGATCACCGATCGAATGGCAGCTTCGCGTTGCGGCAGCACCGGACCATGCTCGGAAACAATGGCGGTGATCAGCGTCGCCGCCGCCACGACCGGATCGTCGATCGCCGTCAACGGCGAGAGCGCCGCCTGCTTGCGCAGTTTCTTGCGGCGGACATTGCCCTGGACGCGGCCAACGACGTCGGCAACCTCACGCGCCGCGTCGTTCATGGTCTTCAGCCGGTACCACCAGAACGCCGCTGCCCCCAGCAGGCCGATTGCAGCAATCAATATATGCATGCCCAAGATCCCCAATCTCAGGCGACGATAAGAGAAGTGTCGTTTCGCTTCAACACGCAAAAGTTGCGCCAATTGAAGAAAACGAAAGCCTGCGCCAGTCGCCGGCCGCCGACATCTCTACGACCCCGGCACATTGTAGATCGCCCGCACCTCGATCGTGCCGATTTCTGCCAGCGGAATGCCGCCGGCGATCTCCAGCGCCTCGTCGACGTCCCCGGCCTCGATCATGACGAAACCGAGCAACTGCTCCTTGGTCTCGGCGAAGGGGCCGTCCGTGACCAGCCGCTTGCCTTTGCGCCGGCGCACGGTTTTCGACGTCTGCACCGATTGCAGCGCCTGCGCGATGATCAGCCGGCCGCTTTGTGCCACCGACCTGTCATAGGCCAGCGAATCGGCGTCGAGCTTGGCCAGCCTCGCAGGCGTCATTGCGTAGAGATCTTTTTCTTCGCCGTAGACCAGGCAAACGTATTTCATCTTTACCTCCATTCCTGGGTTGAAGCGGCAGCCGAGGCTAGGGAAATCTCGGCCGGGCCTTTGCCCGCTGTATGATCGAGCCCCGCTGCATAATCCAGAAAGGACACCGCAATCCCGATAATGGCAATCGCCGCAAGCAGCCGGCCGAAGCCGGAAGGCGGCACGCGCGACCAGTCGGCTTGTTGTTCACCGGCCCTGTGGCTGGTGTTTGTCCAGTGAGCAGAAAACAGATTGTTCATGTGGTCCTCCATCCGGCCACCAATTCCATGGCCGCCCGCAGGACGGTCGGGGCAGATGGAAGTCGACATTTTTGCACGCATATTTTTTTCGCGATTTTTTCCCGAGCGATTTTTTGCTTGACCATGATGTGTCACGCTGCCGCCGATACGAAAGCGCGGGTGGCCTTCGCTCCAGCGCGCGCTATAGTCGACTGGATGCCGATCACGGGCTCAATCACGACAATCAAGGAGGAATTGATGGACCGCACCGCCAACGCCGTTTGGAAAGGCACTTTCAAGGAAGGCAAAGGCACGCTCGAAACCCAGAGCGGGACGCTGAAAGGTACGCCCTATTCTGCCAAGATGCGTTTTGAGGACGAGAGCGGCAAATCCGGCACCAACCCGGAAGAGCTGATCGCCGCCGCCCATGCCGGCTGCTACGCCATGCAGCTTTCGCATTTCCTCGCCGAGAACGGCACTCCGGCTGCCGAGCTCGACGCCAAGGCCGTGGTAACGCTGGTCCCCGGCACCGGCATCACCGGCAGCGCGATCACGCTGGTCGGCAAGGTGCCGGGCATCGATGCCGCCAAGTTCAAGGAACTGGCCGAAAAGGCCAAGGCCGAATGCCCAGTCTCGAAAGCGCTCGGCGCCATCAAAGTATCGCTCGACGCCAGGCTCGGGTGAGCCGTAAGCAAACCTGCATCGAACAGCCGGTCGATGATTGGCGACAGCATAGCGGCCATCCGATCTCCCTTGCGGGGGGCTGGCAGGATAGAGGGAAGATCGCGGCTTTATTCCAGCTTGGGTTGCTCGCCCCACGACAGTGGGGAGAGGTGTCTCGGCGAAGCCGAGACCGAGAGGGGAACCGCGCTATATGAAGCCCCCTCTCGGGCCGCTGCGCGGCCACCTCTCCCCCGCTTCGCGGTGGGCGAGGAACCCAGTCTTGAGAGTCGGGGGCCCCACGGGCTCCCATCATGCCCGGGCGTAACCCAATGTCAGTTCTTTAAGGCCGCAGCGCGCACGTCCGACGGCGTCGCGTCATAGCGCCGGCGGAACGCCCGGTTGAAATAGGAAAGGTCGTTGAAGCCGGCATCGAAGGCGATTGCCGTGATGCTGCGGTCGGCATGAGAAGGATCGCCCAGCATGCGATGCGCGCGCACTAGCCGCTGGCGCAGCATGAAGTCCGACAGCGACGTGCCTTCGCTCTCGAACAGCTTTCGCACATAGCGGGCGCAGAGATGGTGGCGGGCGGCGATGTCTTCCGCCGACAGCTCGCCGTGCCCGCCATGGGCGAGGATATCGGCCTTGATGGCGCGCAATCGCGCCACCCGCACGCCGCGGCCACGCGCGATTTCGGCCGCATCCCTGGTCGCCCCCATGGCAAGCGCGGCAAGGTCGAAAATGTGAGTCACGGCCAGCTGCCAGGTTTCCGGCGTCAGCGCATCGTCTGCATCCTGGATCGACTGGACATAGTCGAGCAGCAGCCGCATCGCCCCGCTCGTGGTCGGCAACGGCTGCATAAGCACCGAAGCCGGATCGCCGATCAGCGGCGAAAGCTGCCTCAGCGAGAAGCTCATATTGACGAAGCGCATGCCGCCCGGCTGGATGAGGTTGAGGCCGACCTCTTCGCCGCTCATCATCAGCGCCCGGCCGTTGCCGATCGGTTCCTCGCGGCCGCGATGCTTCATGACGCTCGCGCCATCGAGCGCCGCCAACAGGATGAGGTCGTCGCTGTCGATCAGCGGCATCGAGTGATGCGCCCGGAATTCCGAGGAAGTGCCGGTGGCAATGCCGAGGCCGGGCAGCGCACGCACTTTCATGTCGACACGCGTCGGTGCGAGCGGATCGAGCTCGATCTTGAGGACCGTGCGGCCGTAGACCTCGCGCATCACCTCGACGCGATCTTGCTCCGGAAACGCGTCCGTCATCAGCCTGAACGAGGTCGTCGCATTCATCGGCATCCCCCAGCCCGAGAGCGCGCTGATATGCGCCGAGCCCCCTGAAACGTCAATACAGGGCCGTTTAGGCCGTTTTTAGGGCCGTCTCGTCCAAGCCGGCTTGTCTCATCAAACGTAGTTTGCAGCCCGTTTCCAAAACCGGAAATCCATCGGCAATGACCACAGGGGGTTCGATGTATCACCTGCAACTGTTCAGGACGCTGTCGGCGCTCGCCTCGGCGGGCTTCAATCCGCGTGTCTATCTCCTGTCGCTTGGGCTCGGAAAAACCGCCACCGATCATCGCGACCTGAAGCTGCCGCCGCGCATCGGGGAGCGTCAGCCATGAGCCTGCGACATGCCTTTTTGGCGGCGCCGATGCTGTGCCTTGGCCTTTCCGGCTGCGTCGGCCTCAATCCGATTTCCGCGGCTGTCGGCCTCGGCGGCATGGCGGCGGCAAACTCCATCGGCATGGCGCAATCGGGTGTCATCAGCCCGCAGGAGCAGGCGAAATATGCCGGCATGTCCTGTGCCGAGTTGCGGCAACAGGCCGCCGGCTACGAGGAGGCCAAGAACCATGGGCCTTCGCTGAAGAAATATGGCGGCATGGCACCTCCCGGCAAAATGGCGATCGTCAACAATGTCATAGCCACGCGGCTTGCCCATCTGCACAAGCTTATCGCGAGCAAGGGATGCTGACCGGCTCCTTACCCGCGCGCCTGGCGGTTTTTGTCACACTGGCGGGCCTGACCGGTTGACTGGCCGTCGGCGCGGCCGATGCCGCCGGCCAAGGCAAGGGGCAGACAGCCCGTTCGCGCCAGGGCTCGATACCACCAGCACTTGTCGGCAAATGGGGCTTTGCAGTCGCCAGCGGCGATTATTGCACGACGCTCGGCCACTGTGCGCCGGGCAGCGGCGGCAGCATCTCCTTCACCTTCGGCGCCAACGGGCGCACGCAATATGCGCTGTTCGAATCCTCGCTGGTCGACGGCTGCGGCCAGATCCAGTCACTGACGCTGAAGACCGGCACGACAAGAGTGCAAGGCTCGACGCTGGTCTTCACGCCGAAGGCCGGCACCTACAAATCCGTCAATGGCTGCCGGCCCGATCTGACCGGCACCTGGAAGTTTGGTGCCGGCGACCTGAAGCCGGTCTCGCTGAGTTGGCAGCTGAATGGCCGGCAGTTGCGGCTGGTCGATCCTGGGGGCGAGGCGAACGGCGTCTACAGCAGGAGATGAGGTCGCGATTCAGTGCCCCTCGCCGGTCAGCGCGTCGAGGCGGGCGCGCAATGCCGCGACCTCCTGCTCGAGGGCCTGCACGCGCATTTCCAGATCCGAGGCCGGCAAGGGCGATTGCTGGGGCGCCGCGGCAGCCGACAGCTGCACCGGCCCGCTGAGCAGTTGGACATAACGGTCCTCGCGCTGGCCCGGGCCGCGGTCGATCTGCTGCACCAGCGGCGGCCTGCGGCCGATCAGCAGATCGAGATTGCCGCGAAGCTCGTCGATCGACGGCAACCGTGCCATGCGCTCGCTTCGCGCCAGCAGTTCATAGGCCGTCTGCGGGCCGCGCAGCAGCAACAGGCCGAGCAGCGCGATCTGCGCCGAGGTCAGGGAAAAGCGCTGCGCCACGACATGCTCATAGCGCTCGACGCGCGACGCGAACACCTGCCTGACCAGGCCCTTCTGCTCGAGCTGGCCAAGCGCCCTTCTAACCTCGGCAAGCTCGACCGACATTACCGGCTCGCGCGCCGTCTTCTGGTTGGCCGCGGCAAGTGCCGCATTGAGCGTCAGCGGATAGACGTCGGGCGTCAGCTCCTTCTTCTCGATCAGGCAGCCGAGCACACGCGCCTCGATGGGGGAGAGGATGGGAAGCTCATCGCTCATTGAAGTTCAGCCTCCCGGCGGTAAAAGTCGGTTGCAAGGACACGGTTTCGCGCCTGGCGGGCTTCATCCCGGATCACGCCGGCAAGGTTCATTTCGTGGTGACCATAGCGCGCCTCAAGATAGCGCGCGATCGCCGTCGGGATGAGACCGGTCCCCATTTCCCGCGTCTGGCTTTTCCGGTCGATCAGGCTGCGGATTTCATCGCTTGCCTGCGCTGGCATCTCGATCTGGTCGATGCACTCGCCAAGGTTCATCGGCGGTAGACCGGCGAGGCCGCGCTGCTCCATCCAGTCCAACGCGACCAGTGGTCGAATGAGATAGAACAGCTTCTTCAGCTTCACCTCGCCGGAAAAGCTGCCGATCTTGGCAACATGTGAACGCGCCAGGCCGAGATAGTGACGCGCTACTTTTGCCGGATCGACGATCTCGGCAAGCAGGTCGAGAAGGCGCCGCCGAAATCCCGTGACCTCTTCGTAGACGATTGATGATTTTGCCCATTCGACGATGACGGCATTGCCGCCGAGCCCGAGCAGCAAGGCCTTGCGCAGATCCCAGCCACCGGCATCGATCTCGCCTTCGATGGGAAATTCGATCACGTCGCGTGCCTGTTCCAACACAAGGTGATCCGATGCCGGCCTGACATAGACGAAACGGCAGTCATAGTCGCTGTCGGGAGACGGGAACCCCCAGGCGCGGCTTCCGCTTTCGATGGCGAACAGGATCGTCACGCCTTGCGTTCGCACGACATCGAGTCGCGCCCGGATCGCCGCGACGGCGTCAGATGAAAAATCGGCAGGTAGCTGCTTCATCTGCTGCTAAACCCGTCGCTCCACCATCATCTTCTTGATCTCGGCGATCGCCTTGGCCGGGTTGAGCCCTTTGGGGCAGGTCTGGGCGCAGTTCATGATCGTGTGACAGCGATAGAGCCGGAACGGGTCTTCGAGATTGTCGAGCCGCTCGCCCGTTGCCTCGTCCCTGGAATCGATCAGCCAGCGATAGGCCTGCAGCAGCGTCGCCGGGCCGAGATAGCGCTCGCCGTTCCACCAGTAGCTCGGGCAGGAGGTCGAGCAGCAGGCGCACAATATGCACTCGTAGAGCCCGTCGAGCTTTTCGCGGTCCTCATGGCTCTGCAGCCATTCCTTGGCCGGCTCGGGCGACACCGTCTTCAACCACGGCTCGATCGAGGCGTGCTGGGCGTAGAAATTGGTGAGGTCGGGCACAAGGTCCTTGACCACTTGCATGTGCGGCAGCGGGTAGACCTTGATCGCGCCGGAAATGTCGTCGCAGCCCTTGGTGCAGGCCAGCGTGTTCGACCCGTCGATGTTCATGGCGCAGGAGCCGCAAATGCCTTCGCGGCAGGAACGGCGCAGCGTCAGCGTCGGGTCGATCTTGTTCTTGATCCAGAGCAGCGCGTCGAGCACCATCGGCCCGCAATCGTCCATGTCGACGAAATACGTGTCCATGCGCGGGTTCTCGTCATCGTCCGGCGACCAGCGATAGATGCGGTATTCGCGCAGATTGGTCGCGCCCTCCGGCTTCGGCCAGGTTTTTCCGGCCATGATCTTCGAGTTTTTCGGAAGCGTGAGTTCGACCATTATCTCAGGTCCTTTCGGATGACGAGCTTCAGCCCGGACCAGATCCCGTTTATGGCGGCGACCTTGACGTCGACGAGGTCGAGCTTCAGCGCCTCGGTGCGGATAACGTCCTCGGTGACGTCGGTCGGCACTTTCGATGCCTTCTTTGGCCACGACACCCAAACCATGCCGTGCCGCTTAATCGCCGCTTCTACGTCGCCAAGACGGTCCTCGATTTCGACACGCCGCCGGGCGAAAGCATGCACGGCATCGTATTTCTCATGAACGCCATAGATCGCCGACCAGTCAGCCACCCGGTCGACGTGGGCAAAGTCGACGGCGTCGGTCAGATCGTCGAGTTCGGGCGGCAGGGCGACGAAGGCGGCAATCATCCCGTCCTTCAGGCCGAGCTTGGCCGGAAGGGGTGTGCCGGAATATCCAGCTGCCGCCAGCGCCATGATCAATACACCCTGGCCTTCGGCGCAATCTTGGCCGGGTTGATGCCGCCGTCTGCTTCCTTAAGCAGCGTCTCGGCGTGCACCGGCCGGTAGCTGAGCGCTACCTCGCCGGCCTCGTTGAGCCGGGCCAGCGTATGCTTGCGCCAGTTCGCGTCGTCGCGGGCCGAAAAGTCCTCCCGCGCGTGCGCCCCGCGGCTTTCCTTGCGCGCTTCGGCGCCGTAGACGGTGGTGATGGCGTTGGCCATCAGGTTTTCCAGCTCCAGCGTCTCGACCAGGTCGGAGTTCCAGATCATCGAGCGGTCGAACACCTTGACGTCGCCGAGTTCACCCCAGATCTGCGAAATGCGCCTGCAGCCGCTTTCCAACGATTCCTGGGTGCGGAACACCGCCGCGTCCTCCTGCATCGCCTTCTGCATCTTTTCGCGCAAAACCGCTGTCGGCGTCGAACCGTTGGCGTGGCGCAGCCGGTCGAAGCGGTCCATGATCTTTTCGACCGAGGCTTCGTTGGGCGACGGGATCGCGACGTTGCGGTCGATCACCTGGCCGGCCCGGATCGCCGCCGCACGGCCGAACACCACCAGGTCGATCAGCGAATTCGAACCCAGCCGGTTGGCGCCGTGCACCGAGGCGCAGCCGGCCTCGCCGACGGCCATCAGCCCGGGCAACACCTGGTCCGGGTTCAGGGCGGTCGGGTTGAGCACCTCGCCCCAGTAATTGGTCGGCACGCCGCCCATATTGTAATGGACGGTCGGCAGCACCGGGATCGGTTCCTTGGTCAGGTCGACGCCGGCAAAAATCTTTGCCGACTCTGAAATACCCGGGAGCCTTTCGTGCAAAACGGCCGGATCGAGATGGTCGAGGTGGAGAAAAATATGGTCCTTCTTCGGGCCGACGCCACGGCCTTCGCGGATCTCCAGCGTCATGCAGCGCGAGACCACGTCACGCGAGGCCAGATCCTTGGCTGACGGCGCGTAGCGTTCCATGAAGCGCTCGCCCTCGGAATTGACGAGATAGCCGCCCTCGCCGCGCGCGCCCTCGGTAATCAGGCAGCCGGCGCCGTAGATGCCGGTCGGGTGGAACTGCACGAACTCCATATCCTGCAGCGCCAGGCCGGCGCGTGCGACCATGCCGCCGCCATCGCCGGTGCAGGTATGCGCCGAGGTGGCCGAGAAATAGGCGCGGCCATAGCCGCCGGTCGCCAGCACCACCATCTTGGCCGAAAAACGGTGGATGGTGCCGTCGTCGAGGTTCCAGGCGACGACGCCGGTGCAGGTGCCGTCCGGCTCCATGATCAGGTCGAGCGCGAAATACTCGATGAAGAACTGCGCATTGTGCTTCAGCGACTGACCGTACAGCGTATGCAGCATGGCGTGGCCGGTGCGGTCGGCGGCAGCGCAGGTGCGCTGCACCGGCGGCCCTTCGCCGAAATTCATCATCATGCCGCCGAACGGCCGCTGGTAGATTTTCCCGTCCTCGGTGCGGCTGAAGGGAACGCCGTAATGCTCGAGTTCATAGACCGCCGCCGGCGCCTCGCGCACCATGTATTCCTGCGCGTCGGTATCACCCAGCCAATCCGAGCCCTTGACCGTGTCGAAGAGATGCCACTGCCAGTTGTCGGGCCCCATATTGGCGAGCGAGGCGGCGATGCCGCCCTGAGCGGCGACCGTGTGCGAGCGCGTCGGGAAAACCTTGGTGATGCAGGCGGTGCGCAGGCCCTGCTCGGCCATGCCGAGCGTGGCACGCAGGCCAGCACCGCCGGCGCCGACGACCACGACGTCGAATTTGTGGTCGACATAGCTATAGGCGGAAGCCGTATTGGCGTTCTTCGCGTCCTTGGCCAAAAATCAGCCTCCAAATGCCAGTTTAAGCAGGGCGAAGACCGAAGCGACGCCGACGACTACGGGAAAGAATGTGTTGAGCGCGAGCAGCGCCAGCCTGGTGCCCTCGCCATGCACATAGTCTTCGATGATCGCCTGCATGCCGAGCCGCATGTGGTAGAGCACCGACAGCAGCACCAGCGCCAGCACCAGTGCCACGAACGGATTGGCAAGTGCGGCGCGCACCTCGAGATAGCTGGCGCCGTTGAGTGCGATCAGGAAGCCGACGAAGAACAGGACCAGCGGGATGTTGGAGATCGCCGTCAGCCGCTGGCGCCAGAAATGGCCGGTGCCCTCGTGGGCCGAACCGAGGCCGCGGACCCTGGCCAGCGGCGTGCGCATATCGGTGTTTTTGCCGGTCATGTCAGGCTCCCCCGCGCCATGTAGCCGGCGATCCAGATCAGCAGCGTCAGCGTGACCGAGCCGGCCAGCGTCGCCCAGGCGATCCTCGAGGCCGTATGCTTTTCCAGCCCGGCCCCAGTGTCCCAGATAAGATGGCGCACGCCGCCCAGCATGTGGTGCATCAGCGCCCAGCTGTAGCCGAACAGCACCAGCCGCCCGAGCCACGAGCCGAAGGCCCAGTTGACGGCATTGAAGGTCGCCTCCGAACTCGCCGCCGCCATCAGCCACAGCGCGACCAGCAGCGTGCCGAAATAGAGCGCCCCGCCGGTGATGCGGTGGACGATCGACATCGTCATGGTGATCGGCGGCCGATAGACGGTCAGATGCGGCGAAAGCGGCCGTTCACGTCTGGTAAATTCGCGGGTGGCTGGTGATTTGCTCATGGCTCCCCCAGTTCGGCGTCTCTGGAGCCTCAGGTGGAAATGCGGCATTACCGCTTCCGGTTGCGACTTCGGACAGCCGGTTTCTAATGCTCTTTTTGCACCGCGTCAAAGCCGGAAAACCGTTTTGAAAACGTAATTTAGTCTGATGAAAGCGAAGGTTTCAGCTTCAATCGATTAGGGCTGTGGCCTTGAGCCGGCACAATGTCGCTGCACTGCAAAATATGGCTGCCGCGCCGGGTCGATCAGCGTGTACAGGCCACCGGTGAGGCACCGCCCTTCATCACCAATGCGTCGCGCCCGTCGATCACGATTGCGTCATGCGCCTCGCCGTACCGGCTGGTCTGATTGGCGGGTGAGGCCGGCAGCTCGGAGCTGGTGCCGTCCGGGCCGAGCACGCGCACCGACGTGCCGAGATTCTCGATGGTCATCATGCTCCCGTCGGCGCATTTGTAGGTCGCCGTGCGCGGCTGCGGTGTCGATTCGGTTGGAGCGATCGCGACAGAAGCGGCCACTGTATTCCCGAGCTTGGGCGCACTGGTCTGCGGCGTGCAGGCGGCGGCAGCCAGCAGCGAGGAGACGGCCAGCGCTATCCGAAACGTGCGGCGTAATCTCATATGCTGCTTCCCCGCGCCTCGAAACCGGCCGCGATGCCCCGGCAAGCCGCCGGATTTCATGCTTTTTGAGTCGTGCTCGATGCCGGCGATGGTGGGAACAAGCATGGCCGAATGATGGCCGGTGGCCGCTCGAATATTAACCATGTTTTCCGAGACCTCGCGGCGGCGGCGGTTGCCCTCTTAACAAAGGTTAATAAAAGGTTAATTTCTGATTCGAGGAGGCTTGCCTCTCAGCAATGGAGCAGCTCGCCATGCATTCGAATTCAGCCAGATCGTGCCTTCGCGGGTTCCTATTGGCGGCGCTCGCCGTCGGCATCGCCGCACCGGCATTCGCCGGAACGCGCCACCACGACCGCGTCTATGCCGATTCCTTCGGCAACCTGGTCATCGAAAGCGCCGCCGGCTACAAGCGCATCCTCGTCGGCGAGGGCAAGCTCGCCAAGGAATTGTCCGACTACACCAGCGCCGGCCAGCCCGAGGTGATCTATGAAAACGACTCGGATGAGGTCCGAAACGGCGACTGCTACAGGCCGCCGGTTTTCGTGAAGGGCCGCAGCTATATGTACGGCCTCTCCGACGGCGAGATGCCGGAGCTCAGCCCGTGCCGCTGACGGCCGCGCTGCCGTTTGTCGCCGGCGCCGGCTGGGCAGCAGCCGGCCCGGCCGAGACACGCACGCAATCGCGGCCGCTGCCCTTCGCCTGATAGAGCGCTTTGTCGGCGCGCCGCAGCAGGTCGGAAAAGCTTTCGCCCGAACCAAGCTCGGCAACGCCGAAACTGGCGCTGCAGCGATGATCCGCCGGCAGGCAGTCGATGGGCGTGGCACCGAAGGCGGTACGCGTGCCCTCGGCGAAGAGCCGGGCGGCGGCGAGGTTGGTCCCCGGCAGGAAAATAGCGAATTCCTCGCCGCCGATCCGGCCGGCGACATGATGGTCGGCCGCGGCATCGCGGAGAAAACCGGCAAAGGTCTCGATGACCCGATCGCCGGACGCGTGGCCGTAAGTATCGTTGATGCGCTTGAAATGGTCGAGATCGGCAATGACCAGTGCCGCTGGAACGGCCCGCCGCATGGCGTCGCGCAGTGCGATCTCGGCATGGCGCTCGAAGCCGCCACGGTTGAGCAGCCGTGAAAGCGTATCGGTTTCCGATTTCGACGTCGCCTCGGCGAGCACGTCGCGGACCAGGATAGCCAATGTCACCAGCGCAAGCGCCAGCCCGAACACGGTGCCGATCGACTGCGACACCAACGCATAGCTGGTCTGCGCATAAGATTGCGGGTTGGCACCCCAGCCGCCGAGCGCATGGGCGATGAAGGGTTTGCTGGCGAACTGCAAGGTGCTGGCCGCCAGGACAGCCATCAGCATATAGTCGAGCCGCTCGCGTCTTTGCCTGGACGACAAGACGATCGCCAGCCCGGTGAATTGCATAGCCGCATAGGGAAGCTGGTAGGCCGCCATTCGCACAAAGGATTGACGTGGCAGGTCCTGTACGAAGTAGACCGCCACGGTGGCGAAGACCAGGAAGAAGAGCATCGGCGGCCAAGGGCGCGAAACGCCGTATTTATGGGCAAGCCCGCCATTGAAGGCGACGGTAGCGCCAAGGAAAGCGGCAAAGGCTGCGACAACCACGGGTCGTGCATTGTCGAAGGCAGGGATGCTGAATTCGATGGCGAAATAGGCCATGCCCAGTACATAGCCGAACGCAAGCCAGCGTGCCGACACCCGTCCTGCGTCATAGACGGCGATCGTCATGAAGGCCGCCGCCAGCAGCCCGGCAACGAACAGGTTGATCACCAGGATGAAATTGGCGCTGCCCATTGCGTTTTTGGCACTCCCCCCGAACAGCAAATCACCAAGCGCGAAAAAGACGTTAATTCGAAGCCGCCGCTGACGCTCAGCCAGCACTGGTCCGATCGGGAAAGAACACCGTTTCAGGCCGCTGATAGGACAGGCACACGCTGTCGCGGCCATTTCTCTTGGCTTTGTAGAGCGCTTCGTCGGCACGGCGCATCAGCGGGTCCAGCCCTTCGTCGCCCGTACGGGCGGCCACGCCGAAGCTCGCGGTCACTCTTGTGTCGGGCGGAAGCCCGTCGATTCTGCCCGCCGAATAGAGCGTGCGAATGGCTTCGGCAAACAGTCTTGCCGCGCCAAGGTCACTGAGCGGCAAGAGCACGGCGAACTCCTCGCCGCCGATGCGGCCGGCAACGCCGCGCGTGCCTGCAGCCGATAGAAGCTTGGCGGCGAAGTCGGCGATGACGCGATCCCCGGCCGCGTGGCCATGCTGATCATTGAGCGCCTTGAAATGATCGAGATCGGCCAACACCAGCGCAACCGGCAATCGCGCCGTGGCACAGTGCTGCAGGACAAGCATGGCGCGCTCCTCGAAGCCACGGCGGTTGAGCAGGCCCGACAGCGGGTCCGTCAGGGTTTCGGTCTTCAGGGCCTTCATCACATCGAGCGCGGCGGCGCCGAACAGGCAAAGCGCGATAAGCAGCGACAGCAGCGCATGCGACAGCAGTGCCGTCGTCCAATAGGACGAGGAGTAAAGCCCTTCATAGCTGGCAAATGGACCATGCGCGATGACGACGGCAAGGGTCCGCACCAGGAAGTTCAGGCCGGAAAGCAGCGACAGCACGAACAGGATCATTTCCGTCGGGCCGTTGTTGCGCACCACGCGCAGCTCGGCGGCGACAACCAGGCTGATGCCGCCGAAGCTGAAATTGATGGCAAGGATCCGCCAGGTGATATCCGGCCGGGCAAAGAGAAACCATGAGACCGCGGCAAGGCCGCCGGCCGCCAGAATGCCGATCGCTGGATACGGCACGCGCCGCCCGTAGCGCGCGATGACCGCGCCGGCGAGACAGCAGGTCGCGAAGGTGAAGCATAGGATGGACATGAGCTTGGTCGGCGCCATACCGACCGGCAGCGTGAAATACTGGAGCAGGAAGCCTGCGGCCGAGGCCGAGTAGCCCGCCGCCAGCACGATCAGATAGGGACGGTGGCGCTGATAGAACCACAGCACGAGAAATGCCGCGCCGAGTGTGAGGGCGATGCCTGGATTGAGCAGCGCTATGAGCAGGCCGGTGTCCAAGCGCTGTAAGTTCCCCTCGCTTCCCCTGAGGAGACATTAGAGCGGAAGCCCAAACAAGCGGTTAAGCGAAGGCGAATATACGACGGATTCATCGGTGAAGCTGCTGGACGGAACCGGGAACGGCGGGCGGCGTTTCACGACGGCAACCAGGAGACGCTCTGATGGCCGACACGATCATGCTGACCGATCACGATGCAATTCGCTCATGGGCCGCGGCGCGCGCCGGCTTTCCGGCGATCGTCGACGTGTCGCCTGAAGCCGGAACCCAGGCCATGCTGAGGCTGGTCTTCGGCCAGCACGCCTACCAGGATCAGGACGAGGCCGAACGCCCGATCAATGCCGGCGGCTATGAACTGGTCGAATGGGACGAATGGTTCAAGCTCTTCGACGAGCGCCAACTGGCGCTGGTCGTCGCAAAGGACCAACCCGGCCGCCGTGAGGGATTCCACGAATTCGTCAGGCGCCCCAGCTGAAGAAATGCCCGAACCGCACTGCGGCTCGGGCAACTCATATCCGACTGCGTGCCCTGCGCTATTTCCACTCGCGGATATCGACGAAATGGCCGGCGATCGCTGCTGCTGCCGCCATTGCCGGCGACACCAGATGGGTGCGGCCCTTGAAGCCTTGGCGGCCCTCGAAATTGCGGTTCGAGGTCGAGGCGCAGCGCTCATGCGGCTTCAGCCGGTCGTCGTTCATGGCAAGGCACATCGAGCAGCCCGGCTCGCGCCAGTCGAAACCGGCGGCGACAAAGATCTTGTCGAGACCTTCGGCCTCGGCCTGTTCCTTGACCAGGCCGGAGCCCGGCACGATCATCGCACTGACCCGCGGATTGACCTTTTTGCCCTCGATCACCTTGGCGGCGGCGCGCAGATCCTCGATGCGGCCATTGGTGCAGGAGCCGATGAAGACGCGATCGAGTTCGATATCGGTGATCTTGGTGCCCGGCGTCAGGCCCATATAGTCGAGCGCGCGTTGCTTGGAGGTGCGCTTGTTCTCATCAGTGATGTCGTCCGGGTTCGGCACGATGCCCTGGACCGAAACGACGTCCTCGGGCGAGGAGCCCCAGGAGACGATCGGCGGCAGCTTTGCCGCGTCGAGCACGACCACCTTGTCGAAATGCGCGCCTTCGTCGGACCGCAGCGTCTTCCAATAGGCGAGCGCGGCATCCCAGGCTTCGCCCTTGGGGGCGCGCGGCTTGTCCTTGACATAGGCGAAGGTGGTCTCGTCGGGCGCGATCAGGCCGGCGCGGGCGCCGGCTTCGATCGACATGTTGCAGATCGTCATGCGGCCTTCCATCGACAGCGCACGGATCGCTTCGCCGGCATATTCGATGACATAGCCGGTGCCGCCGGCCGTGCCGATTTCGCCGATGATGGCAAGGATGATGTCCTTGGCGGTGACGCCTTCCGGCAGCGCGCCGTCGACACGCACCAGCATGTTCTTTGCCTTGCGCTGGATCAGCGTCTGCGTCGCCAGCACATGCTCGACTTCCGAGGTGCCGATGCCATGCGCCAGCGCGCCGAACGCGCCATGCGTCGAGGTGTGGCTGTCGCCGCAGACGATGGTCATGCCGGGCAGCGTAAAGCCTTGCTCCGGCCCGATGATGTGGACGATGCCCTGGCGGATGTCCTTCTCGGAATAGTATTCGATACCGAAATCCTTGGCGTTTTTGGCCAGCGCCTCGACCTGGATGCGGCTTTCCTCGTTCTTGATTCCAAACTTGCGTTCCGGCGAGGTCGACACATTGTGATCGACCACGGCCAGCGTCTTTTCCGGATGCCGAACCTTGCGGCCGGTCATGCGCAGGCCTTCGAAAGCCTGCGGGCTGGTGACTTCGTGGACGAGGTGGCGGTCGATGTAGAGCAGGCAGGTGCCGTCGTCCTGGCGGTCGACCACATGGTCGTCGAAAATCTTGTCGTAGAGGGTGCGCGGTGCGCTCATTTGCGTAAATCCGTCGATTTAAAAAAAGGAAAAGGACGCCGGTCGGCCCGGCGAAACAGCCCGGCGAGTCTGCCTTAGCTAAGTCGGCTGGTCAGCGCCCCGCAGACGCGCGCCGAAAATCGCGACGGCAGGCGTTTTCTGTCCTGCAGCACGAAACCCTTATAGGCCGGATCGCCAAAAAGCTCTTCCATGGCGCTGCTCTTATCAATGTTTTGGCTTTTCAGCAATCGTGGCGGCCTTCGCAGGCGCTTCACAGCACCTCGAACACAAACGTCTTCACCAGCGCGTCGGGCTCGGCGATCGCATAGCAGCGGAACCATGGGCTCTCCTCGACCGGCCGCCATTTTTTCGCCTGCTCCAGTTCGTCAAACACGGCTTGAAACCCGCCGCTTTCAAATACCTGGTCACGGACGGTGAAGATGGCGTGGCCGCCCTTCCTGGTGATGCGTACCAGTTCACGCAGGCCGGACGCCGGCGCGTGGCTGATGGTGAACACGCCGGTCGAGAAGAAGGCGCGAAAATACCCGTCCGCCCAGGGCAATGGCCCGCCGAGCATCGCCTGTTTCAGCTCGCTGTAGGCCTGCCGGCTGCCGGCGATTTTCAGCATGTCCTGCGACAGGTCGAGCCCGGCAATATGGTGGTAGCCGAGTGCCTTCAGGGACGGCCCCGACAGGCCGGTGCCGCAGCCGGCGTCCAGCAGCGGCCCTTCGCCTGACGGCACGTGGCGCGCCACCCAGGCGGCGATCAGGAACGGCAGGAGATAGCCGAGCGCCGCGGTTTCGCTGTCATAGGTCGCAGCCCATTGCGCATAGGCTTTGGCGAGCGCCTCAGGCGTGTCGGCCGTGTAGACTGCTTCCAGCGCCGCATTGGCTTTGTCGATGATCATGGTTCTCCCCGGTCGCATTCGTTCGATGGTAGCGCCGTTTTCGCCTGCCTTCTATTCCCCATGCTGGTGCCGCAGCCGCTTCTCCAGCGCCCGCAACGCCAGCGACAGACCGACGGTCAGGATGAGATAGATATAGGCGACGATCGAATAGGTTTCGAAGAAGCGGAACGAACCGGCGGCGTAGATCTTGCCCATCTGGGTGATGTCGGCGACGCCGAGCACCGAGACCAGCGAGGAATCCTTGACCATGGCGACGAAATCATTGCCGAGCGGCGGCAGGATGGTGCGGATCGCCTGCGGAAAGACGATCAGCCGGAAGCGCTGCGTGCGCGTCAGCCCGAGCGCCTTCGCCGCCTCGATCTGACCCTTCTCGACCGCCTGGATGCCGGCGCGGAAGACCTCCGAGATGAAAGCGGAATAGCCGATGGTCAGCGCCATGATGGCGCGCCATAGCAGCGACACGTCGCGTACCAGCAGCTCACCGAACAGGCCGGCGCTTTGCAGCGGCGCCGTCAGCGCGTTCCATGCCGCGACGAAGGCCGGCGCGCCAGCAAAGGCGATCCAGAACAACAGCACTAGGATCGGCACGCCGCGGATGATCTCGACGTAGAAGCGGGCGATCTGGCTGAGCCAGCGTGAGCCCGACAGCCCCATCAGCGCCACGCCAAGCCCGATGGCGCAAGCCAGCGTGAAGGCGACCACGGTGACGAAGATGGTGACGCCGATGCCCTTGGCGACGGTCGCGAACACCTGGGCATAGAGGTCGCTGGCGGCGATGAAGATGGCGGCGGCCAAGGCGATCGTCACTGCCACGGCAAGCCACCACGGGAAGTCGGATTTGGCGGAGGCTGGGGGCGCCGGCGGCATCAAGCAATACCGGTGACAGAGTCGCCCAGAGTCAGCACGAGTTCCCGCGCATCACCCGGCACCCGCGACAAAAGTCCTACTGCCCCATCTTGTAGTCGAGGAACCACTTCTTGTTGAGCGCGTCGAGCGTGCCGTCGGCCTTGAGCGCGGCGATTGCCGCGTTGACCGGCTTCACCAGGTCGGAGCCCTTGGGGAAAATGAAGCCGAAATCCTCGGTGCCGAGTGGGCCGCCGATCAGCTTAAGGCCGCCATTGGACGCATCGACATAGCCCTTGCCGGCAGTGCCGTCGGTGAGCACGACGTCGACGTCGCCGGACTTCAGCGCCTGCACCGTCGCGCCGAATGTCTCGAACAGCTTGATGCGCGGATTCTGTTCATTGCCGTCGAGGACGCTGTAGACCGCGGTGTAGAACGGCGTGGTACCGGCCTGCGCGCCGATCAGCCCGTCCTTGAAGGCAGCGAACGTCTTGGCATCGCTGAAGCGCTTCTCGTCGCCGCGCACCAGCATGAACTGTTCCGAGCGCATATACGGGTCGGAGAAATCGACCTTCTGCTTCCGGTCGTCCTTGATGGTGATGCCGGTCATGCCAATGTTGTACTGGTTGTCGGAAACCGCCTGGATCATCGCGTCCCAGGAAGTATTCTGGTACTCGACCTTGAAATTCAGCCGCTTGGCGATCTCGTTCATCGCGTCATATTCCCAGCCGATCTGCTTGCCGGTCTTGGCATCGATGAACTGCAGCGGCGGATAGGCGTTTTCCGTCACCACCACCACTTTCTTGCCGCCGAGGTCGGGCAACACCTGCGCCATAGCCGCGACAGGCACAAGAAGGCAAGCCAGCAGGCCGGCCAGCAGCAGTTTCGAATTGATCATGACTATGCTCCCCAGGAACTGAACCGCCTCGATCGGCCGAGGCATGCAGGAAAATCCGGCGCCGACTTTAGCTTTCCGCAGGCGCCTTGCAAGCCGCTCCGATGCGCCGCTCGGCACGAAAATGGATTTCCGATGCTTTCAACGACGGCATTACGGAACGATCCGTATCGATTGCGGGACTGGCAAAATCGAATCCACCTCGCGAAACAAAAAGGCGGCCGAAGCCGCCTTTCCGAAAACATGGGTTTTGAAGACGCCTTATTCGGCGGCAGCTGTTTCCGCGGCCTTGGCTGCCTCGTCGGCGGCCTTCTTCTCGGCGGCGTCCTGCGCTGCCTTCTCGGCGGCCAGCGCCTGGGCGGCGGCCACCTTCTCGGCCTCGATGCGCGCCTTCTCGGCGTTCAGCGCATCGCGCTCTTCGTCGTTCAGCTTGCGGGCGCGCACGCCGGTGTTTTCCGAAATACGGGCCGATTTGCCGCGACGATCGCGCAGGTAATACAGCTTGGCGCGACGCACCTTGCCGCGGCGCACGATCTCGACGCCCTCGACCATCGGCGAATAGACCGGGAACACACGCTCCACGCCTTCGCCGTAGGAGATCTTGCGAACGGTGAAGCTCTCCTGGAAACCGGCGCCGGCGCGGGCGATGACGACGCCCTCATAGGCCTGGACACGGGTGCGGGTGCCTTCGGTCACGCGGACCTGGACGCGCACGGTGTCGCCGGGCTGGAATTCGGGAAGCTTGCGCTTGGCTTCGATCTTGGCGGCCTGCTCGGCCTCGAGCTGACGGAGGATATCCATCTCATAAATCCACTTCTTGTTCTTCCGACAGTCAGAGCGTCCGACACTCGCCTTGCAGTCGCATCGACCGCTCGGCTATGCCCTTCGTTCGAGAACGTCTGTTCGAGAACATCGGGCAGGGGCGACTACACCGTCATTGTTGACGGGCCAGAAGATCGCTCTTGGCAGATTTTCTTCCGGTTCGGCGCGCACATACAGCTATTTCGGCGCTTTGTCACGCCTTCGCTGTTTCTTTTTTGGCGCTGCTTCTTTTGACTGGCGCCCGCTGTGGCAATCCCATGATCGCTTGTGGTCCAGGGGGTTGCGCCCGCGCGTCAAGCTTTCTAAGCCGGAAGATAAGCATTTTCCTCCAGCGACGACACCCCTCATGCCAATCTTGGACGCGGTCCTGCTCTTTCTCGCCGGCTTTCTATCAGGCGCGGTCAACGCAGTTGCCGGCGGCGGCACGTTCATAACCTTTGGCGCCATGACCCTGGCCGGCCTGCC
The DNA here is from genome assembly GCF_040318975.1 of Mesorhizobium sp. M0983. NCBI lineage: Bacteria > Pseudomonadati > Pseudomonadota > Alphaproteobacteria > Hyphomicrobiales > Phyllobacteriaceae > Mesorhizobium > Mesorhizobium sp. M0983. The sequence continues at coordinate 462,443 of NZ_JAMYNH010000003.1, forward strand.
GCCGATCGTCGCCAATGCGACATCGTCGGTGACGCAATTTCCTGGCTACATCACCTCGACGCTCGCCTATTGGCACGACATCAAGCATTTCTGGCGCGGCGCACTGCTGCTCAGCCTCATTTCGGCTTTCGGTGCGCTGTCTGGCGCGCTCATCCTTCTAGGGCTCGACAACCCGTCGTTCCGCGCCTTGGTGCCGTGGCTGCTGCTGGCGGCGACGGCGTTGTTCGCTGCCGGGCCATGGCTGAAGCCGGCGCCCAAGCCGGAGCATGAGGCCGCGGTGGGTTCGCTGGTCGGATCGCTGGCGCAGTTCGCCACTGCCGTCTATGGCGGCTTCTTCGGCGCGGGCATGGGCGTCATGATGCTGGCGACGCTCGGCCTCACCCAGTCCGGCGACTATCACCGGCTGAACGCACTGAAGAACATGCTGGCCGTTGTCATAGCTGCGGTCGCCATCCTGGTCTTTGTCTCCGGCGGCGTCATCGCCTGGCTGCAGGCGATCATCATGATCCCAGGCGGCGCGCTGGGCGGCTATGCCGGCGTCTGGATCGCCAGGCGCGTGCCACAGAACGCGGTGCGCGGCTTCGTCATCGCGGTCGGCCTGTTCCTGGCGTTTTACTATTTCGACAAGGGCTGAGCGGCCAAAAGATCAGGCCTTCGCTCTTTCGTCAGCTTTTCCGCCTCGGCCCGCCGCCAGGCGGCGATCTTCTTGTGATTGCCCGAAATCAGCACTTCGGGGATCGGCCGGCCCTCGAACTCCTGCGGCCGCGTGTAGTGCGGATGTTCGAGCAGGCCGTTCTCAAAGCTCTCTTCGTCGCCCGACACCGCATTGCCCATGACACCGGGCAGCAGCCGCACCACGGCGTCTAACAGCACAAGTGCCGCCGGCTCGCCGCCGGACAGGATGAAGTCGCCGATCGAGACTTCCTCGAGGCCTCGCGATTCGATGACCCGCTGGTCGACGCCTTCGAAGCGGCCGCAGACGATCACCGCACCCGGCCCGGCGGCGAGCTCGCGCACGCGTGCTTGGTTCAGCGGCTTGCCGCGCGGGCTCATCAGCAGGCGCGGACGTGGATCGCCCGGCGGCGAGGCATGGTCGATGGCGCTGGCCAGCACGTCTGCCCGCATCACCATGCCGGCGCCGCCGCCGGCCGGCGTGTCGTCCACGGTCCGGTGACGATCGCGGGCAAAGTCGCGGATCTGGATCGTTTCGAGCGACCAAATGCGGGTCTCGAGCGCGCGCCCGGCCAGCGACAGGCCGAGCGCGCCGGGAAACATCTCGGGATAGAGCGTCAGCACCGAAGCCGAAAAACTCACCGGTTGCCTCCGGCGTCCCTCGGCCCGCGCGGCCTGCCCTTGGGGTCGAAACCGTCGTCACCGGCAGGCTCGCCGTCCTCGTTCTCGACCAACCCTGCGGCGGCCGGATCGATGCGGACAAAGCCGCCGGCGATCGACACTTCCGGAACGGCGGCCTGCGTGAACGGGATGAGCACGCCTTTGCGCCCCGCCAGCGTCACGTCGAGAATGTCGCCGCCGCCGAAATTATGCACGGCGACGACCTTTCCGATGACCGCACCAGTGTCATCCTTGACCTCCAGCCCGACGAGGTCGGCATGGTAGAATTCATCCTCTTCGCCCTCATCCGGCAACACCGAACGGTCGACGAACAATTCGGTGCCGGCAAGCGCCTCCGCGGCATTGCGATCGCTGACGCCTTTGAAACGCACCACCACCACCGTGTTGGCAGGCCTGATATCGACGATCTGGAAGGCGCGGCCATCCCTGGCGTAGAGCGGACCGTAATCGGCCAGCGCCAGCGGGTCGCCGGTAAAGCTCTTGACGCGCAATTCGCCCTTGATGCCATGCGCGGCACCGATCACGGCCATCTGGACGGGGTTTTGCGGCTTGCTCATCTGCGGAAAATCCTTTGCCTTGCTCTAACCCCAGCCCGTCGTCATTTCAATGATGCCGCTCTTCACCGCTTCCTAACCCGCGTGCCGGAAGATGGCGGAGAACTGGAAGAGCGCAATGCAGGAATTCCTCATACCGGCAAAACCCGATCTACAGGCGGCGCGCGAGGCCTGGCTGAAGATGCTGGCGCGCGAACGACGGCTGTCGCCCGAAACCGTCGAGGCCTATGAGCGCGACACGCGCCAGTTCCTGCATTTCCTGACCGGCCATTGCGGCGGCTCGCCCGGCATTTCCGACATCGCCGATCTGCGCCCCGCCGATCTGCGCGGCTTTCTCGCTGCCCGCCGTACCGAGGGCGCCGGCGCCCGCACGCTCGGGCGCGGCCTAGCCGGCATCCGCTCGCTGCTGCGTTTCCTGGAACGGCGCGGCCTCGCCAATGCGGCAGGTGCGGCAGCCTTGCGCGCGCCGCGGCAGCCGAAATCGCTGCCCAAGCCGCTGACCGCAAGCGATGCAAAACACGTCGTCTCGGTGGAAGGCCAACTGGCGGAGGAGCCGTGGATCGCCGCGCGCAACGCCGCCGTGCTGACCCTGCTCTATGGGTCCGGCTTGCGCATTTCCGAGGCGCTCGGCCTGTCGGGCGCCGATCTGTCCTCGCCTGGTGAGACCGTGCTGCGCGTCACCGGCAAGGGCGGCAAGACGCGGTTGGTGCCGGTGCTGCCGGTGGCGCTGCGGGCGATTGCCGAATACCGCCGCTTGTGTCCCTATCATCTCGATCCCAAGGGCGTGCTGTTTCGCGGTGCCCGCGGCGGCCCGCTGAACCCGGCAATCGTTCAGCGCGACATGGCCAAGCTGCGCTCGGCGCTCAACCTGCCCGACACGGCGACGCCGCATGCGCTGCGCCATTCCTTTGCAACGCATCTGCTTGGGCGCGGCGGCGACCTGCGCACCATCCAGGAGTTGCTCGGCCACGCCAGCCTGTCGACAACCCAGATATACACCGGTGTCGACACCGCCAGGCTGCTCGAGATTTACGAAGCAGCTCATCCGCGTGCGTGATGGATGCTTGATTGGTGGCCATCTCGCAACAATTTTGATGCGCCGATTAACCGTTTTGCCGCTTTTTGCGCCTAGAACCGCAGCATGAAACGCCTCATCGCCATCGCCGACCGCGCGACCCATGTGTCGCTGAAGCTGCTTGTCGCGCTCAACGCCCTGTTTTTCCTCTCCTTCCTCATCATCGCGCTGCTCGCCGCAGGCAAGGCACGCGCCGAGATCCCGGTCTGCGCCGGTACCGATATGCTGGGCGCGCTGCAAAAGGACGACCCGGCCACCTACCGCAAGATCGAGGCGGACGCGGCAGTGACGCCGAACGGCAAGGGCCTGCTGTGGAAGCTCGAAAAATCAGGCGAAAAACCGTCTTTCCTGTTCGGCACCATGCACGTTACCGACCCGCGCGTCACCACGCTGCCGCCCGCCGCGCAGAAGGCATTCGATGCGGCTGGCACCGTCATCATCGAGACCACCGAAGTGCTCGACAAGCAGAAGATGATGGCCGCACTGCTGAAAGAGCCGGATCTGATGATGTTCACCGACAAGACGACGCTTTCGTCGCTGCTGTCGCCGCAGGATGCGGCGGTGGTCAACAAGGCGCTCGATGCGCGTGGCATCCCGCCAGCGACCGTCGCCAAGATGAAGCCCTGGTTGCTGTCGGCGATGGTGGCGCTGCCTGCATGCGAAGTCGCCCGCCAAGCTGGCGGCGCACCGGTGCTCGACGTCAAGCTTGCCAAGGACGCCGAGGCTTCGGGCAAATCAGTCGAGGGGCTGGAGACAATCGCCGACCAGTTGCGCGCCATGGCTTCGCTGCCGATCGCCTTTCACCTGAAGGGGCTGGTCGATACGCTGAAGCTTGGCGACAAGGTGAACGACGTCAACGAAACCATGATCGTGCTTTACCGGCGTGGCGACACTGGCATGTACGTACCGCTGTTTCGGGCCGTCATCCCCGAACAGGTCGACGACCAATCGGGTTACGCCGAATTCGAGCAGATCATGATCACCAGCCGCAACAAGGTGATGGTCGATCGGGCAGCGCCGATCCTCGCCCACGGCAATGTCTTCATGGCGGTCGGCGCCATGCACCTTCCCGGCGAGCAAGGCTTGGTCGAGGGTTTCCGCAAGACTGGCTATACGGTGACCGCCGTCAACTGAACAACACGGCGGAGTTGCACACCGAATCATTGCCGTGGCGCGACGGCGGACCACCCGCGCTTCGTGCCAAGAAACTGAAAAAGGTTCGGTTTGGCTCGATCGAACCCATTTTGCGGTGGAAATGCATGCCTGCAAGCGATTCCGGATCAGAATTGCCCTGTTTTCGGCGTTTTCAACGCCTAATGTGAAACCGATTCAACGATTGTACGTTGATGGCTATTACTTGATGTTTTTCATCCACGGAGGACACTTTTATGGCGAACACACCCAATCCGAACGACCCATTCACCTCACCGGGTACCGCACGGCCACGCGGCGGCGGCAGCGGCTGGCTGATTGCCCTGGTCGTCGTTATCCTGGCAATTGTCGCCTATTATGTTTTTGGAAGACGTAGCGAGGCACCTGCGCCTGCCGAACCGCCCGCAGCCAGCACACCGGCTCCGGCTCCAGCACCTGCCGAGCCGATGAAGCCAGCCGAACCGGCTCCTGCGCCAGCTCCGGCAACACCCGCTCCGGCTCCCGCTCCGGCAGAACCTGCACCCGCGCCAGCCCCGGCCCCGGCCCCGGCACCAGCACCGGCCCCTCAGTAATCAGACTGCCGACTTAATATATGAACGGCCCGCTGAAAGGCGGGCCGTTTGTTTTTGGGAACAGCCGTCGATGGCTTCGTCATCCCAGGGCGGAGCGAACGCAAAGCGGAGCGCAGACCCTGGGATCCATGCCGTGACATCCGCCGAAGAATGCAGTGGTGCAGAATCACCGGTTACCAGCCGATGGAAGAGGCACTCGATTCTGGTTCGCCGGAACACTGCCGCTTAGGTAACGGCATGGATCCCAGGGTCTCCGCGACATCGCTCCGCTCCTGCTCCGCCCTGGGATGACGAATCGCGGCTGTTTCAGCCAATCTCTAAGCTTTGCGATTCACCGCGTTTGCTCAGATATGGATGGGCTTGAAGAACGTCGCCAGTGCCGCCTCCTTGACCGCCTCCGACATTGTCGGATGGGCGTGACAGGTGCGGGCTAGGTCTTCCGACGAGCCGCCAAATTCCATCAGCACCGCCGCCTCGTGGATCATCTCGCCGGCGCCGAAGCCGACGATGTGGACGCCGAGCACGCGGTCGCTGGCCTTGTCGGCCAGGATTTTCACAAAGCCGTCGGTGTGCAGCATGGCGCGCGCCCGGCCATTGGCGCTGAACGGGAATTTTCCCGCCTTGTAGTCGACGCCGGCCTTCTTCAATTCTTCTTCGGTCTTGCCGACCGAAGCGATTTCCGGCGTGGTGTAGACGACGCTCGGAATCACGTCATAGTTCACATGCCTGGCCTGGCCGGCAATGGTTTCGGCCACCGCCACGCCCTCGTCCTCGGCCTTGTGGGCGAGCATCGGGCCGGCGATGACATCGCCGATGGCGTAGATACCGGGGACTTTGGTCCTGAGATGGCCGTCGGTCTTGACCCAGCCGCGCTCGTCGACGTCGACGCCTGCCTCCTTAAGCCCGAGAGCGTCCGAATAGGCCCGTCGTCCCGTCGCGATCAGCACGGCGTCGGCCTCGATCGTCTCGGCCGCCCCGCCTTTGACTGGCTCGAAGGTGACCGTCGCTCCCTTCTTGGCCTTGGCGACGCCGGTCACCTTGGCGCCCAGCCTGAACTCAAAGCCCTGCTTCGACAGCAGGCGCTGGAACTGCTTGGAGACCTCGCCATCCATGCCGCCCAGGATGGTGTCGAGGAACTCGACCACGGTGACCTTGGCGCCGAGCCGCGCCCATACCGAGCCGAGTTCCAGCCCGATGACGCCGCCGCCGACCACCACCAGATGGCCCGGCACCTTGTCCAGCGACAGCGCGCCGGTCGACGACACGATCACCTTCTCGTCGAAATCGACCTTGACACCGGGAATGCCGGCGACGTCGGAGCCGGTGGCGATGACGATGTTCTTGGTCTCAATCTCCTCGACCTTGCCGTCATCGGAGGTCACCGACACCTTGCCGGCCGCAACTACCTTGCCGGTGCCGCGAAAACTGTCGATCTTGTTCTTCTTGAACAGGAAGGCGACGCCATTGACGTTGGCCGTCACCGTCGCATCCTTGTGTGCCATCATCTTGCCGAGATTGAGCTTGGGCGCGCCGATCTCGACGCCGAGCGCGTCGAAGGAATGGCCGGCCTCGGCAAACAGCTCGGACGCATGCAGCAGCGCCTTTGACGGGATGCAGCCGATGTTGAGGCAGGTACCGCCGAAGGTCGGGTTCTTTTCGACCACCGCCGTCTTCAGGCCGAGCTGTGCCGCCTTGATGGCGCAGACATAGCCGCCCGGTCCCGATCCGATGATAACGACGTCATAGGCCATGATACTGTCCCTTTGCTTTAGCGGCCGCCGCCGACTTCCAGATTGGCGCCTGTCGTATAGGAGGCCTCGTCCGACAGCAGCCAGAGAATTGCGGCCGCGACTTCCTCGGCAGTGCCTGCGCGCTGCATCGGCACCACCCGGCCCATTTTCTCGGCGCGATCCGGCTGCCCGCCGGAGGCATGAATTTCCGTGTCGATGATGCCCGGGCTGACCGCGTTGACACGGACGCCTTCCTCGGCCACTTCCCGCGCCAGGCCGACAGTGAAGGCGTTGATCGCGTTCTTGGAGGCTGCGTAGTCGATATATTGACCTGCCCCGCCAAGCCTTGCCGCGATCGAAGACAAATTGACGATGGCGCCGCCCTTGCCGCCATTTCTGGTCGACATGCGCTTCACCGCTTCGCGTGCGCAAAGCATCGGCCCAATCACATTGATCCGCATCATGCGCTCGAGCCGCGCGAACGACATCTCGTCGACCCGTGACAGGCTGTCGACGACACCGGCATTGTTGACCAGCGCATCAAGCCCGCCGAAGCGGTCTTCGACCGCCTCGAACATGGCCAGCACATCCGTCTCGCTGCCGACATCGGCCTTGAGGGCAAAGGCTTCTCCGCCGCCGGCCTCGATGTCGGCGACCACCGTTTCGGCCGCTTTTGCATTCGACGCGTAATTGACCGCAACGCGGTAGCCGGCCTCGGCGGCAAGCCTGCATGTAGCGGCGCCAATGCCGCGGCTGCCGCCGGTCACCAGCAGGATTTTTCCGCTCATTCCTGACATCCTTTCAGGGCAAAGACGTCCCAGGGCACCTTGGAAAAGCCGTTGGCGCCATAGGCCGCCGACATCTGCAACGACGCCCCCAGATCGGGCAGGATCAGCTTCTTCGGCGCATCCTTTCCTTCGCCCGGCAGCAACGCGATATTGCCCTGGTCGTCGGCCGTATAGATGACCCCCTCCCACACAGTGCAGGCGGCGAGCTCGTCGCCGGTGACGTCGCCGGCCGGGCATTTGTACATCAGTGAGCCATGCGGCCGCGCCACGCCCTCCGTCCACATGACGATTCCGTCGAGAACGACGTCCTTGTCGAGCACCATCTTGAAACTGTTGGTGACGGCGGCCGATTCGCCGGTTGGCCTGAAATCGATCTCGGCTGCGTTTTCAGTGTCGCCGTAGACGGCCAGTTCGAGCGGGCAGGCGGCAAGCGCAGCGGAGACCGTCTGCACGCCGAGTGCGGAGATCGTGACAAACAAACCGGACCGGAAACGAGAGGAACCAATCCGGTGGCGCAGATCCATTCTCCGGCTCACTCGGGCCGCCCCTAGAGGTCGAGCACCAGCCGCTCGGGATCCTCCAGGCTTTCCTTGACCCGCACCAGGAACGTCACCGCTTCCTTGCCGTCGACGATGCGGTGATCGTAGGACAGCGCCAGATACATCATCGGCCGGATGACGATCTGGCCGCCGACCACCACCGGCCGCTCCTGGATCTTGTGCATGCCCAAAATGCCCGACTGCGGCGCATTGAGGATCGGCGTCGACATCAGCGACCCGTAAACGCCACCGTTGGAAATCGTAAACGTGCCGCCTTGCATATCCGCAACCGATAGCTTGCCGTCGCGCGCCGCAAGCCCGAGCCTGCCGATGTCCTTCTCGATTTCGGCGATGGACATCTGGTCGGCATTGCGCACGACCGGCACGACAAGGCCTTTTTCGGTACCAACGGCGACGCCGATATGGGCGTAGTTCTTGAAGATGATGTCGGTGCCGTCGATCTCGGCGTTGACGGACGGGATCTCCTTCAGCGCATGGGTGACGGCCTTGGTGAAGAAACCCATGAAGCCGAGCTTCACGCCGTGCTTCTTCTCGAACACGTCCTTGTATTTGCTCCTCAGCGCCATCACCGCGCTCATGTCGACCTCGTTGAAGGTGGTCAGCATCGCGGCGGTCGATTGCGCTTCCTTGAGGCGGCGCGCGATGGTCTGGCGCAGCTTGGTCATGCGCACGCGCTCCTCGCGCGACGCATCGTCGGCCGAGGACGGCGCGCGCGCGGCGACAGGTGCCGACACAGGTGCTGCCTTTGGCATTTCGGCCGGCTGCGACGGCGCGCCCCTGGCGATCAGGTCGAGCACGTCGCCTTTCAGCACCTGGCCGCGCTTGCCCGAGCCCGAGACCTGGTCGACCGCAAGATTGTGCTCGGCCAGCAGCTTTGCCGCCGACGGCGCCGGCGGCATTGTGCGTGTCTCAATCGCGCCGGCGTCGCCGGCGATCTTGGCCGTCTCGGCCGCGGCCTGCTGGACGCTCGAGGCCGCGGTCGGAGCCGAGGCCTGCGACACCGCGTCCGGCTTCGCTGCCGGAGCGGCGGCAGCATTGGCTGCTGCGCCGGCGCCTGCCGAAATCGTGCCGAGCAGCGCCCCGACGCCAACCGTCTCGCCTTCCTTGACGGCGATCTCGCTGAGCGTGCCCGCGGCGGCGGCCGGCACTTCCACCGTCACCTTGTCGGTTTCGAGTTCGACCAGCGGCTCATCGGCGGCGATCGCGTCGCCGACCTTCTTGAACCATTTGCCGATGGTCGCCTCGGTGACGGATTCACCAAGTGTCGGGACGCGGATTTCGGTTGCCATTGTGCCTGTCCGTTTCTTTCGGTTCTATTTTATCCGCCCAGTTCTGTTCTATTCACCAAGCGCGTCGTCGAGCAAGGCGGCAAGCTGGGCGAGATGCTTCGACATCAATCCGGTCGCCGGCGAGGCGGCGGCCGGCCGGCCGGTATAGCGTACCCGCTGGTGCTTGGCCTCGATATGCGCCAGCACCCATTCGAGATACGGATCGATGAACGACCAGGCGCCCATGTTCTTGGGCTCCTCCTGGCACCACACCATCTCGGCATTGCGGAAGCGCGACAGTTCGGTGATCAGCGCCTTGGCCGGGAACGGATAGAGCTGCTCGACGCGCAGCAGGTAGATGTCGTTGATGCCGCGCTTCTCGCGCTCTTCGTAGAGGTCGTAGTAGACCTTGCCCGAACAGAGCACGACACGGCGGATCTTCGAATCCTTGGTGAGCTTGATGGCCTGGCCCGACAGCAGCTGGGCGTCGTCCCACAACAGCCGGTGAAAGGCGCTTTCGCCCGACATTTCCGGCAGCGTCGACACCGCCCGCTTGTGGCGCAGCAGCGACTTCGGCGTCATCAGGATCAGCGGCTTGCGGAAGTCCCGCTTCAATTGCCGGCGCAAGATGTGGAAGTAGTTGGCCGGCGTCGTGACGTTGGCGACCTGCATGTTGTCTTCCGCGCAAAGCTGCAGGAAGCGCTCGAGCCGGGCCGACGAATGCTCCGGCCCCTGGCCTTCATAGCCGTGCGGCAGCAGGCAGACGAGGCCCGACATTCTGAGCCACTTGCGCTCGCCCGACGAGATGAACTGGTCGAATACCACCTGGGCGCCATTGGCGAAGTCGCCGAACTGCGCTTCCCACAGCGTCAGCGCCTTCGGCTCAGCCAGCGAGTAGCCATATTCAAAGCCGAGCACGGCCTCTTCCGACAGCATCGAGTTGATGACCTCGAACCCGGCCTGCGCCGCCGACAGATTGTTGAGTGGGATGTAGCGGGTCTCGTCGCGCTGGTCGTAGAGCACGGAATGGCGCTGCGAGAAGGTGCCGCGCTCCGAATCCTGTCCGGACAGCCGGATCGGATTGCCGTCGAGCAGGATGGCGCCGAAGGCCAGCGCCTCGGCCGTCGACCAGTCGATGCCTTCGCCCGATTCGATCGCCTGGCGGCGGTTGTCGAGGAAGCGGATGATCGTCTTGTGTGCCTCGAAATCCTTCGGCACCTCGGTCAGCTTCTTGCCGATCTCCTTCAGCGTCTTGACCGGTACCGCGGTCTTGCCGCGCCGCTGTTCGTCCTGGTTGTCGGCCGAGCGCAGGCCGGACCAGGCGCCGTCCAGCCAGTCCGCCTTGTTCGGCTTATAGTGCTGGCCGACCTCGAATTCCTGCTCGAGATGCGCCCGCCAGTCGGCCTTCATCTTTTCGAGCTCGGCCTGGCTGATATGGCCTTCGGCGATCAGCCGGTCGGCATAGATCTGCATGGTCGTCTTCTGGTTGCGGATCTTGCGATACATGATCGGCTGGGTGAAGGCCGGCTCATCGCCCTCATTGTGGCCGAAGCGGCGGTAGCAGAACATGTCCACCACGACAGGCTTGTGGAACTTCATGCGGAATTCGATCGCCACCTTGGTGGCATGGACCACGGCTTCCGGATCGTCGCCATTGACGTGGAAGATCGGCGCCTCGATCATCTTGGCCACGTCGGACGGATAGGGCGACGAACGCGAAAAGCGCGGGTTGGTGGTGAAGCCGATCTGGTTGTTGATGATGAAATGCAGCGTGCCGGCGACGCGGTGGCCGCGCAGGCCGGACAAGCCAAGGATTTCGGCAATCACGCCCTGGCCGGCAAAAGCGGCATCGCCATGCAGCAGCAGCGGCAGCACCTTGGCGCGCTCTTCCAGCGGCACGATCTCCTCGCGGCTGCGGCCAAACAGATAATCCTGCTTGGCGCGCGCCTTGCCCATCACCACCGGATCGACGATTTCCAGATGCGATGGGTTGGCGGTCAGCGACAGATGCACCTTGTTGCCGTCGAACTCGCGGTCGGATGAGGCACCGAGATGGTACTTCACGTCGCCCGAGCCTTCGACCTCGTCGGGCGCGGCCGAGCCGCCCTTGAACTCGTGGAAAATGGCGCGGTGCGGCTTGGCCATCACCTGCGACAGCACGTTCAGCCGGCCGCGATGCGCCATGCCGAGCACGATCTCCTTCATGCCGAGCTGGCCGCCGCGCTTGACGATCTGCTCCAGCGCCGGGATCAGCGACTCGCCGCCGTCGAGGCCGAAGCGCTTGGTTCCCTTGTACTTGACGTCGATGAACTGCTCGAAGCCTTCGGCCTCGACCAGCTTTTGCAGGATCGCCTTCTTGCCGGTGGCGGTGAAGGAGATCTCCTTGTCGGCGCCCTCGATGCGCGCCTGGATCCAGGCCTTCTCCTCGGGATCGGAGATATGCATGAATTCGACGCCGAGCGTCGAGCAATAGGTCCGGGTCAGGATGTCGAGCATCTGCCGGATGGTGCCGAATTCCAGCCCGAGCACATTGTCGAGGAAGATCGGCCGGTCGTAATCGGCTTCGGTGAAGCCGTAATTCTCCGGCGACAGCTCGTTATAATCCTCGAGCGGCTTGGCAATGCCGAGCGGATCGAGATTGGCATGCAGGTGGCCGCGCATGCGAAAGGCGCGGATCATCATGATGGCGCGGACGGAATCGCGCGTCGCCTGATGCACGTCGGCGTCGGAAAGCGCTGCGCCGTTGCCGGCTGCTCGGTCCTTGACCTTCTTTTCGATGTGCTTTTCGACCAGGCCCCAATTGCCGTCCAGCGCCGAGACAAGCTCGCCGTTGGCCTGCATCGGCCAGGAGGGCTTGGCCCATGAGGCGCCCTTGGCATTCTTGCGCACGTCGCCAGCGTCGTCCTTCAGCGCCGCGAAAAAGTCCTGCCATTCGGGATCGACCGACGCGGGATCGTCCTCATAAGCGGCATAGAGCGCGTCGATATAATCGGCATTGCCGCCATAGAGGAAAGAGGTAAGCGAAAACTGGTCGTTGGCCTGATCTTGTCTTGCCATTTTTTTCCGCGGAGCGCCTGCTCCGTCTCCTTTTCAGAGCGAATAGAGAGTAGTGAGTAAGGATTTCCCTGGTTCGCGCCGTTACTCTGTTTTTCCTATTCGCTATTCACTACTCGCTACTCACTTATCCTTTGATCGCCTCGACCAGCGTCGTACCGAGCCGTGCTGGCGACGGCGATACCTTGATGCCGGCCGATTCCATCGCCGCGATCTTGTCTTCCGCGCCGCCCTTGCCGCCCGAGATGACCGCGCCCGCATGGCCCATGGTGCGGCCCGCCGGCGCCGTGCGCCCGGCGATGAAGCCCGCCATCGGCTTGCTGCGGCCACGCTTTGCCTCATCCTTGAGGAACTGCGCGGCGTCTTCCTCGGCCGAGCCGCCGATCTCACCGATCATGATGATCGACTTGGTCTCGTCGTCGGCGAGGAACATCTCCAGCACGTCGATGAACTCCGTGCCTTTGACCGGGTCGCCGCCAATGCCGACGGCGGTGGTCTGGCCGAGACCGACATTGGTGGTCTGGAACACCGCCTCATAGGTAAGCGTTCCCGAGCGCGAAACAACGCCGACCGAGCCCTTGCGGAAGATGTTGCCGGGCATGATGCCGATCTTGCATTGGTCGGGGGTCAGCACGCCGGGGCAGTTCGGCCCTATCAGCCGCGATTTCGAGCGGTCGAGCCTCGCCTTGACCTTGATCATGTCCATCACCGGTATGCCCTCGGTGATGCAGACGATCAGCGGGATCTCGGCCTCGATCGCTTCCAGGATCGCTTCGGCAGCACCCGCCGGCGGCACGTAGACGACCGAAGCGTTGGCGCCGGTCTTCGCCTTGCCTTCGGCTACGGTGGCGAAGATCGGCAGTGCCTCGCCCTTGGCGCCGGTCCAGGTCTCGCCGCCCTTCTTGGGATGGATGCCGCCGACCATTTTCGTGCCGTGATAAGCCAGCGCCTGTTCGGTGTGGAACGTGCCGGTCTTGCCGGTCAGGCCTTGCACCAGCACCTTGGTGTTCTTGTCGACGAGGATGGACATGGTGGTCCTTTTCAAAAACCGTTGATCGGGGAAGGCCGCGCGCTTATGGTCATAGCCGCCGTGGTCACAATCGCTTGAGGTCGGCGACCGTGAGGTCGCTCTTGGCATTGCCGGTGTTGAGCGTCGTCGCCGGCTCGAACATCAGCACAACAGGTTCTTCGCTCAGCGAGCGCGGCCGGTGCTCGACGGCGCGCGGCACGACGATGAACTCGCCGCTGGAAAGCTCCACCGTGCCGTCGCGGAAATCGATGGCGATGCGGCCGCGCAGCACCAGGAAGGCCTCGTCTTCATTGTCGTGCGCGTGCCAATCGAAGACGTCGCCGAACTTGGCGATCTTGACCTGGCTGTCGTTCACGTCGCCGGCAATATGCGGATCGAAGAGCTTCTTGATCTTCGTATCCGCCGCCTCGACGAGGTTTATCTTGTGCGGAGGCACAGACTCAGCCCTTCACCGCCGCGACAATCTTCTTGGCTGCGTCATCGAGGTCATCGGCCGACACCACGTTCAGCCCGCTGTCGTTGATGATCTTTTTGCCGAGCTCGGCATTGGTCCCTTCCAGCCGCACAACGAGCGGCACTTGCAGGCCGACCTCCTTGACCGCGGCGATGACGCCCTCAGCGATGATGTCGCACTTCATGATGCCGCCGAAGATATTGATAAGAATGCCTTTGACCGCTGGATCCTTGGTGATGATCTTGAACGCCGCCGTCACTTTTTCCTTAGACGCGCCGCCGCCGACATCGAGGAAGTTGGCCGGCTCGGCGCCGTAGAGCTTGATGATGTCCATCGTCGCCATGGCAAGGCCGGCGCCGTTGACCATGCAGCCGATATTACCGTCGAGCGCGACATAGGCCAGGTCGTATTTCGACGCCTCGATCTCCTTCTCGTCCTCTTCGGTGGTGTCGCGCAATTCGAGCACGTCCGGGTGGCGGAACAGCGCATTGTTGTCGAACGACACTTTTGCGTCGAGCACGCGCAGCCGGCCGCTCTTCATGACGATCAGCGGGTTGATCTCGAGCAGGCTCATGTCCTTCTCGACAAATGCCTTGTAGAGGATCGGAAACAGCGTGCCACCATCTTTGGCGGCGTCGCCGTCGAGCCTCAGTGCGGCGTTGAGCGTGTTCACATCGTCGGCCGTCACGCCCTTTTCCGGGTCGATGGCGACGGTGATGATCTTTTCCGGCGTGTCGTGGGCGACCGCCTCGATGTCCATGCCGCCCTCGGTCGAGACGACGAAGGCGACGCGCCCGACCGAGCGGTCGACCAGGATCGACAGATAGAGCTCGCGCTCGATGTCAGCGCCGTCCTCGATGTAGAGCCGGTTGACCTGCTTGCCGGCCGGGCCGGTCTGCTTGGTGACCAGCGTATGGCCGAGCATCTCCTTGGCGTTGGCGACGACCTCGGCCACCGACTTCGCCAGCCTGACGCCGCCCTTCGCATCGGCGCCGAGCTCCGTGAACTTGCCCTTGCCGCGGCCGCCGGCATGGATCTGGCTCTTGACCACATAGAGCGGGCCGGGCAGCGCCTTGGCGGCGGCTTCCGCCTCGCTCGCCTTGAACACCGGCACGCCCTCGGCCACCGGTGCGCCAAAACCTTTCAGCAGCGCCTTGCCCTGATACTCATGGATGTTCATGCGCTATATCTCCAGCTTGTTTGGCGGGCTTGGTTGCCGGCTTATTTGGCCGCGAGATGCGGAGCGATCTTGACGCAGGCGTCGCACAGACCCTGCACCGCGGCGACCGAACTGTCGAACATCTTCTGTTCGCTTTTCGCCAGTTCGATCTCGATGATACGCTCGACGCCGCCGGCGCCGATCACCACGGGAACGCCGACATAGGTGTTCTTGACGCCATATTGGCCGGAAAGAAAGGCAGCACAGGGCAGCACCCGCTTCTTGTCCTTGAGATAGGCTTCGGCCATGGCGATGGCCGAGGCGGCGGGCGCGTAGAAGGCCGAACCGGTCTTGAGCAGGCCGACGATCTCGGCGCCGCCGTCGCGGGTGCGCTGCACGATCTGGTCGAGCCGCTCCTTCGAGGTCCAGCCCATCTTGATGAGGTCGGGCAGCGGGATGCCGGCAACGGTGGAATAGCGGATCATCGGCACCATGGAATCGCCGTGGCCACCGAGCACGAAGGCGGTGACATCCTCGACCGAGACCTTGAATTCCTCGGCCAGGAAATAACGGAAGCGCGAACTGTCGAGCACGCCGGCCATGCCGACGACATGGCTCTTCGGCAGGCCGGAAAACTTCTGCAGCGCCCAGACCATGGCGTCGAGCGGATTGGTGATGCAGATGACGAAGGCCTTCGGCGCGTATTTCTTGAGGCCGGCGCCGACCTGCTCCATCACCTTCAGATTGATGCCCAGAAGATCGTCGCGGCTCATGCCGGGCTTGCGCGGCACGCCGGCGGTGACGATGCAGACGTCGGCGCCCTCGATGCCGGCATAGTCGTTGACGCCGGTCAGCCTGGAGTCGAACCCATCGACCGGCGACGACTGCGCGATGTCCAGCCCCTTGCCTTGCGGGATGCCTTCGGCGATATCGAACAGCACGACGTCGCCGAGATCCTTGAGGCCGACCATGTGGGCGAGGGTGCCGCCGATCATGCCCGAGCCGATGAGCGCTATCTTGTTGCGTGCCATGTCAGGATGTTTTCCCTTTGACTATGACGGCGCCCAAATCCTTGACGATTTGATGACGGCGTCGGAGGAAGAGGCCGGAATGCTGCGGAACCGCGAAATTCGCCGCACGCAATAGCCCCGGCCGTGCAAAAATTCAAACGATTATTTTGGAGTGAGTAATTTCAATCGGTTAGAAACAATGGGACTTACGTAAACGTAAAATTTCTGAAGCCGGCTAGAGGAATTCTACACAATGGCATCTGAAATCAGAAGGCTATTTCCGGGCGATGACGCCCTTGTGATGCGGGTTGCCGACGAGGTTTTCGATGAGCCGGTCAGGCCGGATCGACTCTCTGCCTATCTCGCGGCGCCCGGCCATTTCATGATCGTGGCCCTCGCCGACGGCGTCGTTATCGGCCAATGCGCCGCGATCGTCCACCGGCACCCGGACAAGGTGAGCGAACTCTACATAGACGAGGTCGGTGTGGCGCCGGCCTTTCAACGCCAGGGCATTGCGACGAGGATGCTCGACGCCATGTTCGCACTCGGTCGCGAGCATGGTTGTGAGGAGGCCTGGGTCGGCACCGAGCCGGACAATGTTGCTGCTCGCGCACTTTACGAGTCGCGAAAGGTGCCGCATGGGCCGGCGGAGGATTTTGTGATGTATGTTTATCGATTATAGACGCGGCGGGACGGACCCTTTTAACGATGGCTGGACAGGTGTGAAGGAGCGCTGCAGATCAGCCTGCTGGGCATCGGGCTCCTAGCCCTAAGCCTGCCGCGCCTCTGTCGATGATCCCCGCGCCTTCTGCCTTTCCACCCAATCCTCCAGCCAGTCGTGGCTCTGCATCTCGATCAGCCGCGATGCGGTGCGCTCGAACTCGAAGACCTCGTTGCCGCGCTTGGCCGTATAGAGCTGGGGCGGCGGTGCTGCGGCGCTCATCACCAGCCGCACATGATGATCGTAGAGCGTATCGACCAGCAGGATGAAGCGCTTGGCTTCGTTGCGCTTGCCTTCGCCGAGCACCGGCACATGGTCGATGAAGATGGTCGAGAAACGGCCGGCGATGGCAAGATAGTCACGGGCGCCGAGCGGCCTCTCGCAGAGATCAGCGAAGGAAAACCGCGCCGCCTCGCCGGCAGCACGCGGCACTACGACATGCCGGCCCTTCACCATCAGCATCGTCTCGGCCGTCGGCCTGCCATGCGTCATCACCGCCCAGGCGTCGTCGAGCGCATGGTCGGCGGCGGCATCGGCCGGGGTGACGTAGACCGGCATGCGGCTGAGCTTGTCGAGGCGGTAATCCTTGTCGGCGTCCAGCGCCAGCACCTGCGCGTGGCGCTCCAAGATAGCAACAAACGGCAAGAACAACTGACGGTTCAGGCCGTCACGGTAGAGCTCCTGCGGCGCGACATTGGAAGTGGCGACCAGCACCACGCCATTGGCAAACAACGCCGAAAACAACCTGGACAGGATCATCGCATCGGCGATGTCGGTGACCGAAAACTCGTCGCAGCACAGCACCCAGGCTTCCTCGGCCAGCGCGCGCGCCACCGGTGGGATCGGATCGTCCTCCTTGGCCGTGCCGTTCTTGCGAGCCTGCCGGTGCTTCTGGATGCGATCCTGCACGTCGGCCATGAAATCGTTGAAATGCACGCGGCGCTTGCGCCGCACCGGCAGCAGCTCGAAGAACATATCCATCAGCATGGTTTTGCCGCGGCCGACGCCGCCATGGATGTAGAGGCCCTTGACTGCCTCGTGCACTTCGCGCTTGCGGGCGAACAGCCACCCAAGTGCGCTTGATTTATGCGCCAGCCGCTTTGCCGATATTTCGTCGATCAGCCGGTCGAGCGCAGCGGCGATCCGCTCCTGCGCCGGGTCGCGCCCGATGGCGCCCGTCTCGACCAGATGGTCGTAGCGCTGCTTGACGGTCGCATGGGTCTGGAGGCCGTCACGCAGATGCATCGGTCACGTCGTTCCGGAGCAATTCCAAGAAAAGTGTGTAGCGGTTTTCTGTCCGGAATTGCGTAAAAAACAAAAGAGGGCAATTCCAGGAAAGTGTATAACGGTTTTCCGTCCGGAATTGCGTAACAATGGGGGGCCGTTCTCTTACCTTGTAAGCGAGATCGGCAGGCCGTTGGAAGTCTGGCCGTCGAATTTCTCGCCGCCCGAGGAATAGAGCCGTGCCAGCGTGCCGCCGTTCTCGTCAAAGAGCGTCAGCTGTTTGCCGGCGACGTTCCAGGATTTGATGCCGTCGAGCGGCGCCGGGCAATGCAGCGGTCCGGCGCGGTAGCCCGAGCCGAATTTGGTCTGCGGCGTCGCCACCTGACAGCTCTGGCCGGATACGCTTGCCTTCCACACGCCGGCGACGCTGGAGGCGGTCAGGTCGGCCGCACCGGCCGGAGCCGTCCCGTCCGGCGGCAGCGAGGCGACCTGCGTGTTCTGAGGCGCGGTTGGAAATTTCGACGGATCGGCCGGGCCGGGTGTCGCCGGGGGCGGCAGCTGGTTTGCAGTCACCTTGCCGGCGGGCGCAGCTTCCAGCGGCGCCGGCTGCTGCTCGTCCATTGATGAGAACCGCGAGGTTGAACAGCCGCTCGCAACGAGCGCGGCCAGCGATACGGCCAGCAGGCCGGTTTTCGAAAATCTCATTCTTCAACCTCCGTCGGATCCGGCTGGGGGTGCCGTCCGCGCAATGTCCCTCTCACCAAGATGGAGAAGGTGGCGAAATTTCAACCCGATATGGTAAAAATACGGTTTGCGCCGCTAATGTTGCAAATTTATCGCAAAATGCACATTGCCTGGCTGATACCTCCGGGTCGGTGCGATACGGCGCGCCGGCTCCAAATCCTTGACGTTCACCTCAAATGCTTGCGCCAGCTGGCTCCGGCATTATCTCTTGGCGATCAGCAAACTGCAAGGAGCCGATTTCTTGGCCGCGAGAAAGAGAGCCGCCAACCGCTATTACAGCGGCCCGCCCAGCGATCATTTCGACGGCACCTTGTTCTTCAATCCCGACGGCCGGCCGCCGGGCCGCTTTGCCGATCTGTTGAAATGGCAATTGAGCGGCGAGCGCTCGAAATGGCCGACGGCGAATCCGAGCCCGTTTCCACCGGTAAGACCGGCCGAGCGCATCGATGGTGCAGCGGTCCGCCTCACCATGGTCGGTCATTCCTCGCTGCTCGTCCAGACAGCCGGCCTGAACATCCTTACCGATCCGGTCTGGTCGCGGCGTGTCTCGCCGCTCTCCTTCGCCGGGCCGAAACGCGTCAATCCGCCGGGCATCGCCTTTTCCCATTTGCCGCCGATCGACCTCGTCCTGGTCAGCCACAACCATTACGACCATCTCGACCTCGCCACGCTAAAGCGCCTGAAGACAAAACACGACCCGCTGCTGCTGACGCCGCTCGGCAACGACACCATCATCGACGCTGCCGTTCCCGGTATGCGGCTTTCCGCGCATGACTGGGGCGACCGGGTCGATATCGGCAATGGCGTCGCCGTCTATGTCGAGCCGGTGCATCACTGGTCGGCCCGCGGCACCCGCGACCGGCGCATGGCGCTGTGGGCGGGTTTCGTCGTCGAGACACCAGCGGCAAAGATCTATTTCGCCGGCGATACCGGCTTCCACGGCGGCATCAACTACCGGCTGATGGCTGAAAAGCATGGCGGCTTCCGCCTCGCCATCCTGCCGATCGGCGCCTACAAGCCGCGCTGGTTCATGGCGCCGCATCACCAGGATCCGGAGGAGGCGGTGCAAGGCATGCTTTTGTGCAACGCTGCCTATTCCGCCGGCTGCCACTGGGGCACGTTCCGACTCACCAACGAGCCAATCGACGAGCCGGCCAGAAAGCTCGGCGAAGCGCTTGGAGCCGCCGGTCTGCCGCGGGATCGTTTCCGTGCCTTGCAGCCGGGCGAAGTCTGGGACGTGCCGGCGGTTTAGCGCGGCGACCGGCCTGACGGCGAAGGCGGCTGCAAAGCTTCCATATGCCTGGCTATATGGGCGGCGTCGCGGCCCACATATGAAAGAAGGCCGGAGCCGAAGGTATGCATCCAATGAAGGCCAAGAAAGTACAGGCCGGGAAAGGCTGTCACGCCACGCTGTTGAATAGGTGCGTTGCGCGAATCGAAAATTGGTAAATCGATCCAGTTATAGTCGAAGCGATATCCCGTTCCCCAGATGACCGAGCCGACGTTCTCACCGGAGATATCCACTGACCGGGCGCCGCCAACTTCCGCCAGGATTGGCGTTGCTGAGCGTTCATTGCCATCGCTGATGTGGTCCGCGACTTCAGGTTTCTCTGCCAGCGCCTCTGCCGCGGAGACAAAATCGTCATAGGACCTATCGGCTTCAGCCAATATCTGCGAGGCATCCCCGGCTACCAACAGTTTTCCATCGGCGCATCTGAGTACACGTCCCAGCACCACTCCACCATCGCGTGCAAAACGGCGGACGTTCATATCGTAACCGCCGTTGACACCGGTTACGACGGTCGAGGGGGGATACCGCCGCTCCGGGAAACTATCGATAGTGATCTCGAAACGTCCCATTTTGTCGAACCACCACAAGACATCCTGGCCGCGATAGCGCCGCGGCACCCGACGATGCGGACTGACCGAAAGATAGACATCGCGCCCCGATTGCTGGAGTTCATCCGCAATCTGGCTACCGGATGCACCACTGCCCACCACCAGCACCACTCCGGGGGGAAGCTCGTCGGGGTTGCGGTACCTCGAAGCGTGAACCTGGTAAACGGATCGAGGCAAATCCTTGGCCGCCGCCGGTACCATCGAACGCTGGAAAGGGCCCGTCGCCACAACGACATTGCGGGCCGTCATGCTGCCGGCGTTTGTCTCCAACGCATAATCGCCGGTATCCCTGTGTCGGAGCTTCGTGACCTCCACACCCTCGCGAACCGGAGCTGCAATTTTTGCCGCATAGTGCTCGATGAACCGCGTGATGGCGGTGTGGTGGGCGAATCCTTCCGGTTCAGGGTCCTGATAAGAAACCCCAGGAAGCTCTATTGCCTGGTTGATGAATTGAAACCGAAGCGAATCCCAACGCTCAGTCCGCCAGCGTCCGGCAATACGCGCGCGTTCCAACACGACATGCTCACGTTCATGTTGGTGAAGATAGTAACTCATGGCGAGCCCCGCCTGGCCGCCACCAATAATGATCGTGTCCCAACGCTCAGTCATTGGAAAACTCTATCGCCGGCCCGCCAAACACGTCGTCAGCTTACGGTCTCGGTGCGGTGAATCTTGGGTAAGACGAAAAAAGGGATCCAAGATTGCTTAGCAGCGAAATATCCATTCCCGGACGTCAAATCGACACAACGGTAGCGTTCATTCAACACTATGACAACATTGCATCCGTAGCTGCATATCACAGCCGGGTCCTCGACCCGCACAGCCACCGCAGGGAACCCAAGCCCTCGCAGAAGCGTTTGTAGGTGTTCAAACCTGCCGGCTGCGAGGTGTCTCTCATGATCAGGTGGATCATCATTCTTTTGATTATCGCGGCCGCGGCAAGCCTGCTCGGCATGCCGGCACTGGCTGGAGCCGCCGCAACCGGCGCCCGCATCCTCATCGGCATCGTGCTGATCATCTTCCTGCTGATCGTGCTTGGCGTATTCGCGGTGACCTGAAAAGCATGCCGCACTGGTAATTTCGGCCGGTATCCGCCATATAGGCGCCAAATCGGCAAGAGACCTTTCGATCCATGGCAAGCGCGGCCCCTTTCGCCAAGATGAACGGTATCGGCAACGAAATCATCGTTGCCGATATGCGTGGCCGCGCCGATCGCGTAACGCCTGCGGCAGCCGTCGCGCTTAATGCCGACGCCGCGACCAGGTTCGACCAGATCATGGCGATCCACGATCCCAGGACGCCGGGCACCGCCTTTTTCATCGACATCTTGAATTCCGACGGAACCAGTGCGCAAGCCTGCGGCAACGGCATGCGCTGTGTCGTCCAGGCGCTCGCCGCCGAGACCGGCCAGAAGACATTTGCCTTTGAAACAGTCGCCGGCATCCTCAATGCCGAGGAACATGCCGACGGAATGATCTCGGTCGACATGGGCAAGCCGCGCTTTGGCTGGCGGGACATCCCGCTGGCCGAGGAGTTTCGCGACACCCGCATGATCGAACTGCAGATCGGCCCGATCGATGCGCCGGTACTGCATTCGCCGTCGGTCGTCTCGATGGGCAATCCGCACGCCATCTTCTGGGTCGACCGCGACGTCTGGTCCTATGAACTCGAGCGCTTCGGCCCGCTGCTCGAAAACCACCCGATCTTCCCTGAGCGCGCCAACATCACCATCGCGCAAGTGACTTCGCCGGAGACCATGGCCATCCGCACCTGGGAGCGCGGCGCCGGCCTGACCAAGGCCTGCGGCTCGGCTGCTTGCGCCGCCGTGGTCGCCGCGGCCCGCACCCGGCGCACCGGCCGCAGCGTCACGCTGATGACGCCCGGCGGCGGCTCGCTGCACGTCCTGTGGCGCGACGACGACCACGTCATCCTGACCGGTGCCGCCGAATGGGAATTTTCCGGCAACTTCGATCCGTCGACCGGGGCGTGGGCGCGCGACACCGAAAGCGCCGCCTGATGGCTCCTCGTGGCAACAGGGGTATCGACGTCGTCACCTTCGGCTGCCGGCTGAACACCTATGAATCCGAGGTGATGCGGCGTGAAGCCGAAAGTGCGGGCCTCGGCGGGCTCGAAGGCGGCGCTATCATCTTCAACACCTGCGCCGTCACCGGCGAGGCGGTGCGCCAGGCCAAGCAGTCGATCAGAAAAGCCCGCCGTGAGAACCCGGCCGCCCGCATCATCGTCACCGGCTGCGCCGCGCAGACCGGCCCGCAGGATTTCGTCGCCATGGACGAGGTCGATCTCGTCCTCGGCAATGAGGAGAAGCTGAAGGCGCATTCATATCGCGCGCTGCCGGATTTCGGCGTCAACGACACCGAAAAGGCGCGCGTCAACGATATCTTTTCGGTGCGCGAAACGGCCACCCACATGGTCGACGCCATCGAGGGCCGGGCGCGCGCTTTTGTCCAGGTGCAGAACGGCTGCGACCACCGCTGCACCTTCTGCATCATTCCCTACGGTCGCGGAAATTCGCGCTCGGTCCCGATGGGCGCCGTGGTTGAGCAGGTCAAGCGACTCGCCGGCAATGGTTATGCCGAGATCGTGCTGACGGGCGTCGACATGACCAGTTTTGGCGCCGATCTGCCGGGCGCACCGAAGCTCGGCAAATTGGTCAAGACCATCCTGAAGCAGGTGCCAGACGTGAAACGCCTGCGGCTTTCTTCCATCGATTCGATCGAGGCCGACGACGATCTGCTGGACGCCATCGCCACCGAGCCGAGGCTGATGCCGCATCTGCACCTGTCGCTGCAATCGGGTGACGACATGATCCTGAAGCGGATGAAGCGCCGGCACAGCCGCGACCAGTCGATCCGCTTTTGCGAGGATGTGCGCAAACTGCGCCACGGCATCGTTTTCGGCGCCGACATCATCGCCGGCTTCCCGACGGAGACGGATGCCATGTTCGAAAACTCGCTGGAGATCGTCGAGGAATGCGGCCTGACGCATCTCCATGTCTTCCCGTTTTCGCCGCGCCAGGGCACGCCCGCCGCGCGCATGCCGCAGCTTCGCCGCGAAATGGTCAAGCAGCGCGCCGCACGGTTGCGCGCCGCCGGCGAGGTCGCCTACCGCCGTCACCTTTCCTCGCTCGCTGGCACACGCCAGTCGATCCTGGTCGAGCGCGATGGGCTCGGCCGCACCGAAGGGTTTACGCTGGCCGTGTTGTCAGCCGGGGCGCCGGGCGACATCGTCGAGGCTGATATCGCTGGCAATGACGGTATCAGACTGATCGCCGCGCCGCTTGCCGCCCGCGCCGCCTGAGAGCGCAAGACATGGCCGGGTTTTTCAAGAAGATATTTTCGTTCGGCAAGAAGGAAGTTGTCGAGGAGCGGCCCGACGAGACCGCACCGCTGCCGCCGATCAAATGGGACGAACTGGAGGCGCTGAAGCAGGCGGCCGAGCAGGCCGTCCCGGAGTTTTTGAAACGCGAAGAGTCGCGGCCCGAGGCAGACACTGCGCCTCCGCCGTCTGTCGAGACGGAAGCGCCGCCCGCGCCGCAGCCACCGCTCGAACTCGCACCAACCATTCCGCCCGAGCCAGAGATCCAGCCGGAGTCGGAAACGCCTGCTGAGGAGCCGGAAGAAATCCCGGCCGAGCTTGTTATTCCCGAGCCGGAGCAGCCGGAGATTGTCCAGACTGAGCCTCGGTCATCGGAAGCTGGCGCTGCCCCTCATCCGCCTGCCGGCACCTTCTCCCCGTATGGTGACGGGGAGAAGGGGGCTGATCGGCAGGCCGAGCCTCCTTTTGAAAGCGATGAAGAAGAAGCTGCAACGCTGACGTCCCCCTCTCTCCGTCCTTCACGGGGGTCCGAAGGACCGGCGAGACAAGCGGCTCGCCCCGGAACGGGAAAGGGTGAGGGGCAGCGCGAACCTCTGCAAGATACCGCACCGCCCGCCGAGAGCCCCTCCGCAGCGCCCGAAGCGCCGCCGGCCGAAATCCCGCCTCCGCTCCGCCAGCCCGCCCCGGTCGAAACGAAACCGGTCTTGACCGAGATTGCGCCCGAACCAGAGGCCATTCCGCAACCATCGCCGGAGCCAAAACCTGCCCCCGGCAAGGTGACCGTAACCAAGAAGGTCGAGCAGAAGGCCGAGCCGCAAAGAGCGCCCGAACCGGCGCCGAGGCGCTCCTGGTTCCAGCGCATGCGAGACGGGCTGGCCCGCTCTTCCAGGGAGTTGTCCGGCAACATCGCCGGCGTCTTCACCAAGCGCAAGCTCGACGAGGACACGCTGCAGGACCTGGAGGATGTGCTGATCCGCGCCGATCTCGGCATGGAGACGGCTTTGCGCGTTACCGACGCGCTCTCCGCCAGCCGCTACGGCAAGGATGTCTCCGAGACGGAAGTCCGCGCCATCATGGCGGCCGAGGTGGAGAAGGTACTGACCCATGTCGCCATGCCGCTGGAACTCGACCTCAGCCACAAGCCGCACGTCATCCTGGTCGTCGGCGTCAACGGCACGGGGAAAACCACAACCATCGGCAAGCTCGCCGCAAAGCTCACCGATGGCGGCCTCTCGGTGATGCTCGCCGCCGGCGACACTTTCCGCGCCGCCGCGATCGAGCAGTTGAAGATCTGGGGCGAGCGCACCAACTCGCCGGTCATTGCCTCGAAGCTCGGCGCCGACGCCGCCGGCCTCGCTTACGACGCCTTCGAGCGGGCGAAGGAGGCCGGCTCCGACGTGCTGATCATCGACACCGCCGGGCGGCTGCAGAACAAGACCGAACTGATGGCGGAACTGGAAAAGATCGTCCGCGTGCTGGGCAAGCTCGATCCGGAAGCGCCGCACACCGTGCTGCAGACGGTCGATGCCACCACCGGCCAGAATGCGCTCAACCAGGTCGAGATCTTCCGCAATGTCGCCGGCGTCAACGGCCTGGTGATGACCAAGCTGGACGGCACGGCGCGCGGCGGTATTCTGGTGGCGATCGCGGCAAAGCACAAATTGCCGGTCTACTTCATCGGCGTCGGCGAACAGGTCGACGACCTCGAACCCTTTTCCGCAAGCGAGTTCGCCAGGGCGATCGCTGGCGTGGCTTGACGAGCATGATCCCGAAAAGTTGCAGACTTTTTGGATTGGATCGTGCGTAAGAAGGATCCCATGAACCCACCCATCCTCGAACGCGACCTGTCCGATCCGCGACGCAAGGCGTTGAACTCCGGCCTGAAATTCCTGCTCGAACTCGGGCCTGGTCTGGTGTTCTTTTTCACCACCATCCGCGGCGCGTGGCTTGTCGGGAAATTCCCGATCCTCAGCCATATCGGCGAGCCTATCCTGATTGCCACAGCGTTCTTTATGGTGGCGACGGCGCTGTCGCTCAGCGTTTCGTGGATTTTGACGCGCAGCTGGCCGATCATGCCGCTGGTCTCGGCCATCGTCGTGTTTGTGTTTGGTGCGCTGGCGCTGTGGCTGCAGGACAAGACCTTCGCTTTCATGAAGCCGACAATCATCAACAGCCTGTTCGGCATCACGCTGCTTGGCGGGTTGGCGTTTGGCAGATCGCTGTTGGGCTATGTCTTTGATTCCGCCTTCAATCTCGACGCCGAAGGCTGGCGCAAGCTCACTTTCCGATGGGGGCTTTTCTTCCTTTTTCTGGCTGTGCTGAACGAGGTCGTGTGGCGCAATTTTTCTGAGGAAACCTGGCTTTATTTCAAGGTCTGGGGCACGATTCCCATTACCCTTGTCTTCACGTTAAGCCAAATGCCGTTGATCCTGCGCCACTCGCTCGAGGACAAGGCCGCCAAGGAAGAGAAAGCCGGCAAATAGAGCAATTCCAAGAAAAGTGTGTAGCGGTTTTCCGGGGAAAAGCGCGTAGCGCTTTCCCTAGGGAATTGCGTCAGAATAGGAGGAGAGGGGCATGGAATTCATCACCACGCGCGACGAGTTGAGGACGATCTACAAGACGCCTCGGCCGACCGACGGTTCGATCCGCAAGGAACTGAAGGCATTGGACGGCCACTGCCGTTCCTTCATCGGCAAGAGCCCCTTCGTGCTGATCGGCTCGTCCGACGGCGCCGGCAATGCCGATGTGACGCCGAAGGGCGACAGGCCGGGCTTCGTAACAGTGCTTGACGAGAAGACCATCGCCATCCCCGACCGGCCCGGCAACAACCGGCTCGACACGCTGGAGAACATCCTTCTCATCCCTCGATCGGGCTGCTCTTCCTCATTCCCGGCATGAACGAAACGCTGCGTGTCAATGGCGATGCCCGCATCACCGTCGATGCGTCATTGCGTGAGCGGCTGGCGGTCGACGGCAAGGCACCGCAAAGCGTCGTCGTGGTGACGGTCAAGGCCGCCTACATGCATTGCGCCAAGGCCTTCATGCGCTCCGAATTGTGGAAGCCGGAGAGCTGGTACGACCGCGCGACGCTGCCGACGCTCGGCCAGATCCTGCGCGACCAGTTGGCGCTCGCCGATTCGGCCGAGGCGACCGACCGCTGGCTGGACGAGGAATACAGAGAGACCATGTGGTAGTGTGCCCGGCGACGAATCGCTCGAGCCGGTCTCCATTTCCTTGCTCAACATCCTCGCCATCTCTGGCAGCCTGCGCGCCGCCTCGACCAATTCGGCCCTGGTCGCGGCACTCGCGCAAAACGCGCTGCCGGACTGTCACGTCGCCGTCTACGATGGGCTTGGGCGGCTGCCGATCT
Organism: Mesorhizobium sp. M0983; assembly: GCF_040318975.1. Taxonomy (NCBI): domain Bacteria; kingdom Pseudomonadati; phylum Pseudomonadota; class Alphaproteobacteria; order Hyphomicrobiales; family Phyllobacteriaceae; genus Mesorhizobium; species Mesorhizobium sp. M0983. The sequence continues at coordinate 489,496 of NZ_JAMYNH010000003.1, forward strand.
TCAACCCCGACGACGAAGGCGAGCGAACGCCACCGCAAGCAGCGGCGCTGATCGACGCGGTCACCGCCGCTGACGGCGTCATCGTCTCCTGCCCGGAATATGCCCATGGTGTGCCAGGCGGCCTGAAGAACGCGCTCGACTGGCTGGTGTCGCGCGATGCAGCCGTCGGCAAACCGGCCATGCTGGTACATGCCTCGCCGCGCTCGCTGTTTGCCCGCGCCGCACTTGCCGAGATCATGCGGACAATGTCTTTCGCGCTCTATGAGGAAGCAGCGCTCGAAATCGCGTTGCTCGGCAAGAAGCCGCCGGAGGTGGAGAAAATCCTGGCGCAGCCGGCAAGTAGGCAGACAATGCGCGATGCCCTATCCGCCTTCGCGGAGTTCATCCGCTCGCGGTGAACGTCGGGCCGTGCTTTCGTCATCCTAGGGCGGAGCAAGGAGCGAAGCGACGCGGCGCAGACCCTAGGATCCATGCCGTGACATTCGTCGGAGATGCAGCGGTTCGGGAAGGCCGCCGGAGGCCTGACGTTGGACATTACACCGGCGCGCTGCACAACAGAACCGCACCGCTGTTCTACTGGTAGGTCACGGCATGGATCCCAGGGTCTCCGCGACGGAGCTTCGCTCCTGCTCCGCCCTGGGATGACGACGCTAGGGGCTGCGGCCAATCTGAGCCGGGAACTAGCCCTTCCGTCTCCGCGTCTCGACGTCGGTCTCGCCGACGAACCAGTCGCGTGCAGCGACTTCCTCGAACACCACCCAGACATCGTTGCTGGTCAGGCCGGTGGCGCCGGTGATGGCCGCCGTCACCTGGGCGGCGATCGCGGCCTTTTTGCCGGCCGGGTCATCGGCAATCACCTCCTTGACCAGGCGGATATTCACGAATGGCATGGTGCCCTCCCTTGGATATGCTTGGCGGCCGTTCAATAGGTTTTGGCGCCGTTGACCATGAGCCGGACCATGTAGAGCGAGGTCGTGCCGGCGATGTAGAGGCAGTTCAGCTTGTTGCCGCCGAACACGCAATTGGCGACGACTTCCGGTACCTTGACCTTGCCGATCAGCGTCCCGTCTGGATCGTAGCAATGGATGCCGTCGGCGGCACTGGTCCAGATGCGGCCGTCCGCATCCAGCCTGAAACCGTCGAACAGGCCGGCGGTGCAGTCGGCAAAGACCTTTTCGCCGGAGACCGTCTTGCCGCCCTGGCCAACAGTGAAAACCCGGATGTGCGCCGGGTTTTGGGCGCCATGCGTGCGGCCGGTGTCGGCGACATAGAGCTTGCTCTCATCAACCGAGAAGGCGAGCCCGTTGGGCCTGACCATGTCGGTGATCACCGCCTCGGTCTCGCCGGTGCCGGGATCGACCCGGTAGACATGGCAGGCCCCGATCTCGCTTTCGGCCTTGTCGCCCTCGTAATCGGTATCGATGCCGTAGCTCGGGTCGGTGAACCAGATCGAGCCGTCGGACTTGACCACCGCGTCATTGGGCGAGTTCAGCCGCTTGCTGCGCCATTTGTCGGCGATGGTGATGACCGACCCGTCATGCTCGGTGCGGCTGACGCGGCGGCCGGAATGCTCGCAAGTGACCAGCCGGCCTTGCCGGTCGACGGTGTTGCCGTTGGAATTGCCGGACGGCTGACGGAACACGCTGACGCTGCCGTCGGTGTCGTCGTAGCGCAGCATGCGATTGTTCGGAATGTCGGACCACACCACATAGCGCCCGGCCGCAAACCAGGCCGGCCCCTCCGCCCATCGGCAGCCGGTAAACAGCCTGTCGACCTGTGCGTTGCCGTTGAACAGCCGCGAAAAGCGCGGATCGAGAACTTCGTAGAATTCGCTGGTCATGGTTCCTCCCGGTATCAGTCGCTTGGCGAGCCGCGATCAAGCCAGCCTGCGATCGATATGGCAAGATCGATGATGCGTCAGAAGCATTAGGGGAGCGAATGCTGGGCCGGACGGCAGGTCACATCCCGTTAACCGGCTATGCGCCCAGCGCAATGGTGCATTGCAACATCTTATTTTTGCAACGCACCATAACTATGTCATGCTTCGTATCGATCAAGGGAGGAACAACTGGCCGCGAAATGCGGCGCAAAAGGAAACTCGCTATGATCATCGACAGCCTCATGAGCCGCGCTCGCGCCAGCATCGCCAAGCGCCGGCATTACAACCGCCTCGTCGCCGAAATCGACAGCTTCAGCAGCCGCGACCTCGCCGACATGCGCGCCGACCGCTCAGAAATGCTCTATCAGGTCCACAAGCAGATCTACGGCTGAGTCTTCGGTCGACCTATCACGATCGGCGGGCATCAGCCCGGCACGGCCAGCGCCTTCTCGATCTCCGGCAGCAGCAGCGTCTGCGCCGAGTCCGGCGTCAGCGGCCCGACATGCTTGTAGGCGATCTTGCCATCCTTGCCGATGACGAAGGTCTCCGGCACGCCGTAGACACCCCAGTCGATCGCTGTGCGCCCGGCCTGGTCGACGCCGATCGCCTGGAACGGATTGCCGAGATCGCCAAGGAACCGACGGGCGTTTTCCGGCTGGTCCTTGTAGTTCAGCGCTGCCATGACGAAGCGTCTGTCCTGCGACAGCGCCAGCAGCACCGGATGCTCGTCGCGGCATGGCGCGCACCAGGACGCGAAGACGTTGACCAGCGTCACTTTGCCGGCGAACTGTTTTGAATCGAGGCCCGGCAAATTGGTGCCCTCGAGCGCCGGCAGGTTGGTCTGCGGCGCCGGCAAGCCGATCAGCGCCGACGGCACTTCCGACACGTCGCGCCCGGACAACAGCTGCGCCAGGAACAATCCCGCCAGCCCGAGAAAGACCAGCAGCGGCACCAGCACGATCAGGCGGCGACGCGCCGGTGTTTCCGTTTCCGTGCTCATGATTTTGCTGCCTTGTCGGAGCGCCGGCGCACGCCGGACGCCTCCAGCTCGGCGAGCTCTCGCTTGCGGCCGCGCTGGTCGAGCAGGATCCAGCCAACCAGCCCGGCCAGCACCACGGCCGTAATGGCATAGGCGGCGGTGACATAAAGGGCATGCATGCTCATTTTCCCGATCCAAGGCTTCTCACGGCGAAATTCATAGCCTCACCGGCTGTTTGTCGCAATGAACGGGTCTGCGGCAGATTTGCGGTTATCGCAAGCCGAAGGTCACTGCGAAAGCAAAACACCTGATATGTTTTTGATACGCATGTATTGGCACGTCAGGGACAGCCTGACAGCCCCTTCGCAGGTAAGCAGGATTCTACCGGCGTCATCCCACATCCTGATTGCACTGGAGCCATGGCTCTGGAACTTGCGAAGGCTAATGGATTCGACCGCGATGAACTCAAGCCCGAAAGACACGGCATTGAACGCCGCCCATTTGGCGGGGGGCCGGTAGGGAAGGACGGTCGAGATGAAGGAAAGGTGCATGCTAGGCCCGTTGCGGTCCATCTTGGCCCCGGTAACCTCGACGGAGGACAGATCGGGGTAGTTGCCGTAGATGGTCTGGAGAAAGATCGGGTTCTCTATGCGCAGCGGCCACATCAATCCGTTCCGTGCCGCAGCGCCAGCGCCGCTGCCACCGGCCCGAGCACGGCAAGAAACAGGGTCAGCGCGGTAAGAATGAGGAAGGGATGCAGGAAGGGATCGGGGTCCGCCACCGCGCCATAGCTTGCCGATACGCCGAAGATCAGTACGGGAATGGTCAGCGGCAGCACCAGCACCGAGATCAGCAGTCCGCCGCGCGGCAACGCTACCGCCACCGCGGCACCGGCAGCACCGATGAAGGTGATCGCCGGCGTGCCGACCAGAAGCGTCAGCGCCGTGGCGCCGACGCCGGCCGGCTCCATGTTCATGAACAGGCCGAGCAGGGGAGCCGCGACGACCAGCGGCAGCACGCTTCCCGCCCAATGCGCCAGGCATTTCGTCAGCACGGTCAGGGCCAGCATGTGCCGGTCGTTGCCAAGCACCAGAAGATCGAGCGAGCCGTCCTCGCGGTCAGCCTGGAACAGCCGGTCGAGGCCGAGCAGGCAGGCCAGCAAGGCGGCGATCCACAGGATCGCCGGGCCGATGCGGGCCAGCAGCTTCAGGTCGGGACCGACGCCGAAGGGGATGGTCGCGATAACGGCGAGAAAGAAAATCACGCCGGTAAGCGCCCCGCCGCCGGCGCGGATACTTAAGCGGATGTCGCGCAGGAAGAGGGCTAGCATGATGTGAGATGCTTTCGCCCAGGCACCCCCCTCTGTCCTGCCGGACATCTCCCCCGCAAGGGGGGAGATTGGATGTCGCCTCGGCTTTCGTCAGTCTTCAACGTGAAAGAGAGGGCGAGTCGTTGAAACCGCCAATCTCCCCCCTTGCGGGGGAGATGTCCGGCAGGACAGAGGGGGGTGCGACAGAGCGCCGGCATCACCCAACCATCCCCATCACAAGCTCCCTCGCCCCCTCCAGCCCCAGCGGCAAATGCGTGGCCGCAACCACGATCCCCCCACCATCGAGATGCTTCCGCATTAGCCCGCCGAATCTCTCCTCCGAAGCCTTGTCCAGTCCCGCCGTCGGCTCATCGAGCAGCCACAATGGCCGATGACTGACCAGCAGTTTTGCGATCGCGGCGCGGCGGCGCTGGCCGGTCGAGAGATAGCCGAACGGCAGATGGCCGATGCCGCCCAACCCGACGGTCTCCAGCGCCTCTTCAACACCCCTGGAACCGGCGCCCGAAAAATCGCGCCAGAAGCACAGATTCTCCTTAACGGTGAGTGCGCTCTTCATTGCGTCGAGGTGGCCGAGATAGTGACAGGCCGAGGCGGCCGACGGAAAGTCTTCGCCACCACCTTCGAACCGCACACGGCCTGCCGCCACCGGCAACAGTCCGGCGATGATCCTGAGCAGCGTCGATTTGCCGGCGCCGTTCGCCCCGGTGACGACCAGCGCCTGGCCATCCCCCAGCGCGAATTCGATGCCGGAAAATACCGTCTCGCCGCCGCGTTCGCCGCCCAGATTTTCGGCGATCAGCCGCATCCGTTCCCCTTCGCCGAAAGTTCAAGCGCGGCTTCGGTGCGCCGCAGCAAAAATGGCAATTCCGTGTCTAGAACTATTCCAGAAAATTCTCTATATCCGCATCATCCGTGCCAGCGGTCGGCACGGGAACCGAATTTGCGCCGAACCAGCGCGCGTGCCGCCTTGAACGGCCCGGACGCTTGGGAACGGATAGCGGAAATGGCCGTACCCGCACCTTTGCGCGTGATTTGCATGCCCACTGGCGTCCGTTCCCTCCCCGGCAACCGACAGTTAGGGATCGCACGTGTCCAAATCACTCGACAGCTTCAATTGCCGCCGCACGCTGACCGCCGGCGGCACCGAGTACATCTACTATGACCTTGTCGAGGCCGAAAAGAACGGCCTCACCGGCATCGCTCAATTGCCCTATTCGATGAAGGTGCTGCTGGAGAACCTGCTGCGCAACGAGGACGGCCGTTCCGTCACCAAGGAGAGCATCCAGGCGGTCGCCGGCTGGCTGACCGACCGGGGCACTGCCGGCGTCGAGATCGCCTATCGCCCGGCCCGCGTGCTGATGCAGGATTTCACCGGCGTTCCGGCTGTGGTCGACCTTGCCGCCATGCGCGACGCCATGGCCTCGCTCGGCGGCGACCCGCAAAAGATCAACCCGCTGGTGCCGGTCGATCTGGTCATCGACCATTCGGTCATCGTCGACGAATTCGGCACGCCGCTGGCTTTCGCCCGCAATGTCGAGCTTGAGTATGAGCGCAATGAGGAACGCTACAAATTCCTGAAATGGGGCCAGCAGGCGTTCCGCAATTTCCGCGTCGTGCCGCCCGGCACTGGCATCTGCCATCAGGTCAACCTTGAGTACCTCGGCCAGGTCGTGTGGACCAACAGCGAAGATGGCGAGACCACCGCCTATCCCGACACCTGCGTCGGCACCGATTCGCACACCACCATGATCAACGGCCTTGGTGTTCTCGGCTGGGGCGTCGGTGGCATCGAGGCCGAGGCCGCGATGCTCGGCCAGCCCGTCTCCATGCTGTTGCCCGAAGTGATCGGCTTTCGCCTCACCGGCAGGCTGAGGGAGGGCGTCACCGCCACCGACCTGGTGCTCACCGTCACGCAGATGCTGCGCAAGAAGGGCGTCGTCGGCAAGTTCGTCGAATTCTTCGGTCCGGGCCTGTCCAACATGACGCTGGCCGATCGTGCCACCATCGGCAACATGGCGCCGGAATATGGCGCCACCTGCGGCTTCTTCCCGGTCGACAGCGAAACCATCCGCTACCTCACCATGTCCGGCCGTGACGAAAGCCGCATCGCCCTGGTCGAGGCTTATTCGAAGGCGCAAGGCCTATGGCGCGACGTCGGCTCGGCCGATCCGGTCTTCACCGATCTGCTCGAGCTCGATCTCGGCAGTGTCGTCCCGTCGATGGCCGGCCCGAAGCGGCCGGAAGGCCGCGTGGCACTTGAAGACATTCCGGCCGGCTTCGACAAGGCCATGGAGACCGAATACAAGAAGGCCGCCGAAATCGACAAGCGCTATGCCGTCGAGGGCACGGACTACGATCTTGGCCATGGCGATGTCGTCATCGCCGCCATTACCTCCTGCACCAACACCTCGAACCCGAGCGTGCTGATCGGCGCCGGGCTGTTGGCGCGCAACGCCAACCGGCTCGGCCTCAAGCAGAAGCCGTGGGTCAAGACCTCACTGGCGCCGGGCAGCCAGGTCGTCGCCGAATATCTGGAGAAATCCGGTCTGCAGAAGGAGCTCGACCAGATCGGCTTCAACCTGGTCGGCTTCGGCTGCACCACCTGTATCGGCAATTCCGGCCCGCTGCCGGCGCCGATCTCCAAGACCATCAACGATAAGGGCTTGATTGCTGCGGCAGTCTTGTCCGGCAACCGCAATTTCGAAGGCCGCGTCTCGCCCGACGTGCAGGCGAACTATCTCGCCTCGCCGCCGCTGGTCGTCGCCCACGCGCTGGCCGGGACCGTGACCAAGGATCTGACCACCGAGCCGCTCGGCGAGGATCGCAACGGCAATCCGGTCTATCTCAAGGACATCTGGCCGAGTTCAGTCGAGATCCAGGAATTCATCGAGAAGAATGTCACGCGCGAATTGTTCGCCCGCAAATATGCCGACGTCTTCAAGGGCGACGAGTACTGGCAGAACGTCAAGGCGCCGGAAGGCCAGACCTATGCCTGGGACGACAATTCGACCTATGTGCAGAACCCACCCTATTTCGCCGGCATGACATCAGGCTTCGGCAAGATCGGCGATATCAAGGGCGCGCGTGTGCTCGGTCTGTTCGGCGATAAGATCACCACCGACCACATTTCGCCGGCCGGTTCGATCAAGGCGGCCTCCCCGGCCGGCAAGTACCTCACCGACCACGGCGTCGGCGTCGCCGATTTCAACCAGTATGGCACGCGCCGCGGCAACCACGAGGTGATGATGCGCGGCACCTTCGCCAACATCCGCATCCGCAACCACATGCTGGGCGAGAACGGCCGCGAGGGCGGCTACACCATCCATTACCCGTCGAAGGAAGAGGAATCGATCTACGACGCCGCCATGCACTACAAGAAGGAGGGCGTGCCGCTGGTCATCTTCGCCGGCGTCGAATATGGCAACGGCTCGTCGCGCGACTGGGCGGCCAAGGGTACGAATCTGCTCGGTGTCCGCGCGGTCATCGCTCAGTCCTTCGAGCGCATCCACCGCTCCAACCTGGTCGGCATGGGCGTAATCCCCTTCGTCTTCGAGGAAGGCACCTCGTGGGCCTCGCTCAACCTCAAGGGCGACGAACTGGTCGAGATCGACGGACTGAGCAACATCAAGCCGCGGCAGAAGATGATCGCCAGGATCACCTATGGCGACGACAGCGTCAAAGAGGTTCCGATCATCTGCCGCATCGATACGCTGGACGAGCTCGACTACTTCAAGAATGGCGGCATCCTGCAATACGTGCTGCGCGACCTTGCGGCTTAAGGGAGTAGGGCAATAAGGGAGTAGGGCAGTAGGGGAAGCAAGGACAAGCACCTACTGCCCTACTGCCCTACTGCCCTACTTTGGCTTTCCAAACCGCGCTGTCGCCGCCAGCAGCACGCCAAGCATCAGCCCGTTGAGGATGTGCCACAGGAAATGCGTGCCGAGCGGAAAGCCGCCGCAGACCAGCGGATCGATCATCCGGCAGACGACCGACACGACGAAGATCGCCGAACCCGCCAGATTGTACCAGCCGGCACGATTGCCGCTGGCCGCCACCCAGGCGCCGAAGAAGGCAAGCGCCAGGAAGGGCGGCAGGTAGCCGGTCGTGCCGTTCGACGCTTGGCGCAGCCAGTCCGGCACGGCAAAGGTCACCAGCCCGGCAACGGCGTAAAAGGCGACGAAGATGACGATCGCCTTGCCCCATTTCATGCCGAGAAAACGTCGCAGGTTGAACAGCGTGTAGGCCAGCGTGAACCCTGCAATCGGCAGCACGTCGGCCAGGATCATTCCCCTTGTGGCAAAGGTGTGGAACAGCGACGAGCCGACGCCGATCGCCACCACCCACCAGGCCAGCACTTCGGCGAAGGCGCCGGTGCCGCGCTTGCGCACCTGCCAGACACCCCATAGCCCGGCGGCAAAAAAAGCCAGATTGCTCAGCGCATTGAGCGGTTCAGCCCAGAATTCCGGCCCCGTCCGTTCGCAATAGAGGTCGACCGACGCCAGGAGAGATTGCCACATGCTGATTGCCGCCCGAATCGCTTCCATCGTGAAGTGCGCGTCCACCTATTGCGCCCTTGCCAGCGGTTGCAACGGCAAAATTTCACCGCAACGTGACTTCCCGTTGACTGCCGCTTCTGCCACATATTTCGACAATCAGAACAAAGCCGGCATCACCGGCGGGATCGGAACGGCCATGTCATCTCGAAGACCATTGCGGCTTGCGGCCGTTGCGCTGGCTCTCTCGGCGTTTGCCGGAAGCGCCTTCGCCGAGCAGGCCGACAAGCCATTAGGCGTCGTCGAGCTCTTCACCAGCCAGGGATGTAATTCCTGTCCGCCGGCCGACGAATTCTTCGCCGAGCTCGCCGCCAAGGAGAACATCGTCGCGCTCGCCTATCATGTCGATTATTGGGATTACCTCGGCTGGCAGGATACGATGAGCCGCAAGGAAAATACCGAGCGGCAATATGAGTATATGCGCGCCTTCGGCAGCCGTTCCGTCTACACCCCGCAAGCCGTCATCAACGGCCGCAGCCATGTCAATGGCGCCAGCCGCAAGGAAGTCGACGGCGCGCTGGCCCGCATGGAGAGGGTCGGCGAAGGCATGCGCGTCGGAATCAAGGTCAGCCGGACCAGCGATCGCGTCATGATCGATGCCGGCGACGCCGTGACCGGCCCCGCCGACGCGCATGTCGTCATCGTCTATTTCAACCCGCCGCAGACGATCAAGATCGGCAAGGGTGAAAACACCGGCCGCAGCATGACCTACTGGAACGCCGTCTCCAGCATCCAGACCGCCGGCATGTGGCACGGCAAGGCGCAGCGCTACGAACTGCCGATGAGCGAGATCGCCAAGAAGGGCGGCTGCGCCGTGCTGCTGCAGTCGGTCGGCAAGGACGGCGTGCCCGGTCCGATCCTGGGTGCAGCCTTTATCCGCAAGCCTTAGATGGAGCGCTCTCCCTTCTCCCTTGTGGGAGAAGGTGTCGCCGAAGGCGACGGATGAGGGTGTTCCAGGGAACGCCAACGCCTCACTCCGTCCAACACCCCTCATCTGTCTCGGCGCTGCGCGCCGATCCACCTTCTCCCACAACAAGGGGAGAAGGGATAGCCGCGCTCAAGCCTCCGACGACAGCCTATCCGGATGGATCGCGCCGCCACGGCTCCAGCCAATAAAAAACCGGCGTCAGCTTGCTTCTGACGCCGGTCATTTAGGTTTTGGGATCGTCGCACCCGATCTTTCCAAGGAAAGACCGAGGTTGGTTCGATCCGACGCAGACCCGTGGGCGGGGGGCTTGGGGTTTACGAGCCGGTGCCGGACCGAACCGTCTCAGGCAACGCCGGTAAATTCGTCGGACATTGGGGCATGAGCACGGATAAAAAAAGGCAGGATTGTGGCGAAGCATCACCAATTCCAACAGGCGTTTCGCAAACGTGACTGGACGTTGGAGAAACCGCGCGGTGCTGCCGTTGCCCGGCCGGGCCTTGCAATTCGGCAACGAAAGCGCCAACTTTGGTCGGCGTACGATTCATTGCGAGGATCCAGGCATGACTGATCGCAGCAGCGGGACGGAGGATGGGGACGCATCCGCAATATTGATCCCGCTGCACGAGGCAAGACACGAACGCCTCGACCAGCCGGTGCGGTTCGACCGCCGCGAACTGGACCAGATCCTCAGGCTCTACGGCCGTATGGTCGCCGCCAATGAATGGCGCGACTATGCTATTGACCATCTCACCGACCGCGCCGTTTTTTCCGTCTTCCGTCGCACCAGCGAAGTGCCGCTTTTCCAGATCGTCAAGGATCCGAAGCTGGCGCGCCGGCAAGGCGCATTCGCCGTCATCGCCGCCGGCGGACGCATCCTCAAGCGTGGCCAGGAACTCGGCCGGGTGCTTGGCGTGTTCGACCGAACGCTGAAGCTGGTCGAGGCGTAACCCCTTATTTTTGTTTGCGGAACTTCCGCTCGGGCAGCGATTGCGGATCGGGCGGGACCGACGCTCCACCGTTGATCGGCAGTTGCATGAACACCGTGTCCAGCCAGCGTCCGTGCTTGTAGCCGGAACCTTCCAGGCGACCGGAATGGTGAAAGCCGAGCTTCTCGTGCAACCGCACCGAGGCGCTGTCGGGCCGGCCATCGCCAATCACCGCGATGATCTGGCGAAAGCCCGCCGCCTTGGCTGCCTCGATCAGCCCTTGCATCAGAAGCAGCCCGACGCCCTGCCCCTTGGCGTCGGGCGCGACATAGACGGAATCCTCAACCACGAAGCGGTATGCCGGGCGCGGCCGGAAAGCGCCGGCATAGGCATAGCCGAGCACAATGCCGTCTTTTTCCGCCACGAGATAGGGAAAGCCACCCGCTACCAAACTGTCGAAGCGCGCTCCCATCTCGATACGACTTGGCGGGTCGAGTTCATAGCTCGCCGTGCCGTTTGTCACCGCGTCGGCATAGATTTCCGTGATCCGGTCGAGATCGGCCGACGTCGCGGCCCGCAAGGTGATGCTGCTCATAATTTATGCACGTCGTTCATCTGCCCTATATCACAGCAAAAGCCGGCACAAAAGAAAAGGGCGGCCATTGGGCCGCCCTTTCCAAACTCGCTGGTCCAGTCAGACGATGATCCCGAAAAGTGGAAACCGGTTTTCGGAAAAGATCATGGTCAACAAAGAACGCCGTACTAGCGACGGTCGCCCATGAACTGCAGCAGGAACATGAACAGGTTGATGAAATCGAGATAGAGCCTCAGTGCGCCCATGATCGCCTTGCGGCCGGCGACATCAGTCTCGTCACCCTCGAAATACATCTCCTTGATGTTCTGCGTGTCATAGGCGGTGAGGCCTGCGAAGATCAGCACGCCGATCGCCGAAACGGCGAAGGAAAGCGCCGACGACTGCAGGAAGATGTTGATCACCATCGCGATGATCAGGCCGACCAGGCCCATGACCAGGAACGAGCCGAACGCGGAAAGGTCGCGCTTGGTCGTGTAGCCGTAGAGCGACAGCCCGCCAAACGCGGCGGCGGTGGCGAAGAAGGTCTGCGAGATACTGGCGGTGGTGTAGACCAGGAAGATCGACGACAGCGACAGGCCGACAAGGCCGGCGTAAACCCAGAACGTCGTCTGCGCCGCCGAAACGCTCATCGATTGGACCCGGAACGACAGGAACATCACCGCTGCCAGCGGGGCAAAGATCACCAGCCATTTCAGCGGCGAGCCGAAGATCGCGTAGCCGAACGAGGTCAGCATCTCGCCGCTTGGCAACGTGGCAACCGCCGAGGCGGGATCGCTGGTGGTGGCCAGCATGATTGTGCCGACCGCGGCAAGGCCGGTGATGAGGAGGCCAAGCCCCATCAGGTTGTAGACTTTGATCATGTAGGCGCGCAGGCCCTGGTCGATGGCAGCATCGACGCCGGCGCCGGGCACGGCGCGCGTCTGATAATTGCGAACGGGATCAGCCATGGAAATCCTCATATTGCTTCTGCCCCGTCCGGTGTCAGGTCCTTTTGAACCCAGGCGCCGCTGGCGGGGCTCCAGCATGCCTGCGCCGAAATATGATGGTTCTTGGCGTAAAGGACAAGACCGTAACCGGACGTAATGCTCCGTGAAATGCCGGAGATCCGGTTTTATTGGCCTTGCCGGTCGAAACATTAACGAGATTTAATCAAAACCGGCTCTGGCTCAAAGATTCCGCAGCACCGGCGCCGCCTTGTGGCCCAGCACCCGCCACGTGCCGGCCAGGCCGATACCCACCGTGACCACCAGTGAAAAGCCGATGGTCGCCACCGCCACCTCGGGCATGAAGTGCGATGGCAGTGTCATGATGCGCGCGACGACGTACCACGCCGCCACACCGCCCGCCGCCAGCGCGAAGATCGCGGTCGCAAGGCCGATCAGCATGTATTCCAGCGAAAAGGCCGCGATCAGCGTTTTCCTGGTCGCACCCAGGGTCTTCAGCACCACCGCGTCGTGGATGCGGGCCCGGTTGCCGGCGGCGAGCGCCCCGGCCAGCACCAGCACCGAGGCGATCAACGCCACGCCCGCCGCAGCCCTGATCGCGGTGCCGAGCTGCGCCACCAGCCGGTTGACGATGTCGAGCGCGTCCTTGACCCTGACCGTCGTCACCGCGGGAAAAGCCCGGGTGACGGCATTGAGAAGATGCGCGTCGTCGGCCGCCGACGCATTCGTCTCGGTCAGCGTCGCCAACCAGCCATGCGGCGCCCCGGCGAATGTGTTGGGCGAGAACACCATGACGAAATTGATGCCCATGGTTTCCCATTCGACCTGGCGGAAATTGGCAATCTTGGCCGTGATGTTGCGGCCGAGCACATTGACGGTGATGGTGTCGCCGAGCTTCAGCCCGATCTCCTTGCCCTCCTCGGCGGAAAACGAGACCAGCGGTTCGCCGGAATAATTCCCCGGCCACCAGCTGCCCTCGGTCAGCGTTGCATTCTCCGGCAATTGTGCGTCATAGGTCAGCCCACGGTCGCCGCGCAGCACCCAGGCGCCTTCGGCCGGAACCTTGACCTTGTCGACATCGACGCCGTTGAGCGCCATCACCCGGCCGCGCAGCATCGGCACCTTAATCAGCGTGCCCTGCGGCGCCTCTTTGCCGACCAGCGCGGAGAAGGCATCGACGTCGCCGCTCTGGATATCGACGAAGAAGAAGTTCGGCGCCCGTTCCGGCAGGCTGCCGGAAATCTGCCGCCTGAGATTGCCATCGATCAGCGCCAGCGTCACCAGGAGCGTCAGCCCGAGACCCAGCGACAGCACCACGGACGGCGTCAAGGCGCCAGGCCGATGGATGTTGCCGATGGCGAGCCTGAGCGCCGTCGAGCGCACACGCGGACTTCTCTTCGCCGCCCACTGCACCAGCGTACCGACGACACGCAGCACCAGGAACGAAAAGACCGTGGCGCCGACGAAGATCGAGGCAATACGGCGGTCGCCGGAAAACAGGATCGCCAGCACCGCGAGCAGCAGCGCGATGGCCATTGCCGCGGCGACATAGAGCGGGCGGGGAAAACCGCGGCCCTCAAAACCCATTTCGCGAAACAGCGCCGTCGCTGGCACGTCGCGAGCACGGCCGAGCGGCAGCAGGGCGAAGGCCAGCGTCACCAGCAGCCCGAACAGCGCTGCCATGCCGAGGGCGCCGGGATAGAACCCACCTTCCGCCGGCACCGGAATAACCGACTGGAGTGCCGCGCTGGCCGCGAACGGCATCAGCGCGCCAAGCACAAGGCCCAGCGTGATACCGAGGGCGGCAATCATCAGGATCTGCACCAGGTAGACGGCAAAGACGAACCCGCCCGAAGCCCCCAGGCTCTTGAAGGTGGCGATGACGCCGCGCTTGCCGTCGAGATAGGCACGCACCGCATTGGCCACGCCGACGCCGCCGACCACCAGCGCCGTCAGCCCGACCAACGTCAGGAATTGCGAGAACCGCTCGATGTTCGAGGACAGCGCCGGCGCTGCGTTGCTGCGCGTGCGGATCGACCAGCCGGCCTGCGGGAACTCTTTCGCGGCCTGCTCCTGGATCGCCTTGATCTGTACTTCAGTGGTGCCGCCGGGCAGGCGGACCTTATAGGCGTTCTCGACCAGGCTGCCCGGCTGGATCAGGCCTGAAGCGGCAAGCCCGTCGGTCGACACCATCAGCCGCGGCGCAAAACCGAAGCCATCCGACACCGCATCTGGCTCGTTGACCAGCTTGGCGCGCAGCTCGAATGTCGCGCTGCCGAGCTTCAACCGGTCACCGATGCCAAGGTTCAGCCGCTCGAACAGAAGGTCCGGGGCGGCGGCGCCGAAGACACCGGATTTTTCGCCGAACAAATCCTCTCGCGACAGCACCGGCTGGGTCTCCAGCGCGCCATAGAGCGGATAGGCGCCGTCGACCGCCTTGGCCTCGACCAGCGCCTGGTCGGAGCCGTCCTCGAGCCTCGCCATCGAGCGCATGTTGGCGCTGTGCGAAACCGTGCCAAGCCGGCCGAGGAAGCTGCGTTCGGCTCTGGTCGGATCGCGCTGGTTGATCTGGAAGCGGAGATCGCCGCCGAGCAGCGTCTGACCCTGGTCGGCAACACCGGCGGAAATCGCCTGCGCCACCGAATTGACGCCGCCGATTGCCGCGACGCCGAGCGCAATGCAGGCAAGGAAGATCAGGAAACCGGACAGCCCGCCGCGCATTTCGCGCAGCGAGAACTTGAAGGCCAGCCTCAGCGTTTGCGACAGCGGCATCAGGCGGTCACCTTGCCGGCCCTGGAGGCCGGCTTGGATGCGTCCTCAATCAGCCCCGACCGCATCGACACCTGGCGCGAGCAGCGCGCCGCGAGCACCGGGTCATGCGTGACCAGCACCAGCGTCATGCCGCGTTCGGCCGCCTTGGCGAACAGCAGGTCGGCGACGTGCCGTCCCGTCGCCTGGTCGAGATTGCCGGTCGGCTCGTCGGCGATCAGGATGCGTGGCGACGGCGCCAGCGCCCGGGCGATCGCCACGCGCTGCTGCTCGCCGCCAGACAATTCGCCGGGATAATGGGTGATGCGATCGCTAAGGCCGACCGCCGCCAGTTCGCGCGCCGCCACGCCGAACGGATCGGCATGGCCGGCAAGCTCAAGCGGGACGGCGACGTTTTCCAGCGCCGTCATATTGGGGATGAGGTGGAACGACTGGAACACGATGCCGATGTTTCGCCCTCGAAACGATGCGATCTGGTCTTCGCTTTTGCCGTTGAGCAGCTCGCCGGCAATTCGTACCGCACCCGAATCGACCCTTTCAAGCCCGGCCAAAACCATCAGCAATGTCGACTTTCCCGAACCCGAAGGTCCAACGATGCCTGTCGCTTCGCCGCTCGCCACATCAAGGCTGACGCCCTTCAGCACATGCACCGAGGATGCGCCTTCGCCGAGCGTCAGCGATACGTCTTTCAGCGAAATGACGGCTTCTTCCAAAATCAAATCGTCCTATATGGGGGAAAGAGGGCTAGAGCATCCGATGCTCGACAAAGACGAAAACCTGCCTTCGCCAACAGATGTTCCTGGTCATATGGGGCCTGCCGCATGGCTTTCAAACACACTTTTGCCGCAGCCTTCGCCCTTTTCCTCGCGATCTGCAGCGCCATTTCGTCGGCGCGCGCCGAGCCCTTCACCATCGTTGGCTTCGGCGACAGCTTGATGGCGGGTTATGGCCTTGGGCCGGGTCAGGGGTTCACCGAAAAGCTGCAGGCCGCGCTTCGCGCCAAGGGCTACGATGTCACGGTCGCCAATGCCGGCGTTTCCGGCGATACGACGAGCGGCGGCCTGTCGCGGCTCGACTGGTCGGTGCCGGACGGCACGCAGCTGGTCATCCTGGAGCTCGGCGCCAACGACATGCTGCGCGGCGTTTCGCCCGCCATAGCGGAAAAGAACCTGGACGCCATGCTGGCAAAGCTGAAGCAGCGCAAGATCGCCGTGTTGCTGGCCGGGATGCGCGCGGCGCCGAATCTCGGCGCCGATTACCAGAGGGCCTTCGACGCGACCTTTCCGAGACTGGCTGAAAAATACGGCGTGCCGCTCTATCCTTTCTTTCTCGAGGGCATCGCCGGCCAATCCGTCCTGCAGCTCGAAGACGGTCTTCATCCAAACGCCCGAGGCGTCGACCGCATCGTCGAGGGTATCCTGCCCAGCGTGGAGAAGACCATTGAAGCGATCCGGGGCAATTCCTGAAGGCGAGGGTTCGCCGCCGCAACACCTTCCGCGGGGGAAGCTTTTAGGCAGGCCTGCGACCAACAAACCCCTTGCCCCGTTTGAATATCGATGATTCGCTAGGGGCAAGAGTTCGATTCGAGGACAGGAGGCTTGCCATGCCGCGTCTTTTTACCGCCCTCGAAATACCGCGTGATGCCGCTCTTTCGCTGTCCCTGCTCAGGGGCGGCCTGCCCGGAGCCCGCTGGATCGACGTCGAAAACTATCATCTGACGCTGCGCTTCATTGGCGATGTCGAGGGCCATGTCGCCGACGAAATCGCCAACGCGCTCGACCGCGTTCACCGCCCGTCCTTCCCGCTGACGCTGTCCGGCGTCGGCGCCTTCGGCCAGAAGAAGCCGCATGCGGTGTGGGCCGGGGTCGCCGCTTCGCCCGATCTTTCCGCTCTGCAAAGCGAAATCGAGCGCATCTGCCAGCGGCTCGGCATCCCGGCCGACCCGCGCAAGTTCATGCCGCATGTGACGCTGGCCCGCCTGCGCAATGCGAGCCCGCTCGACGTCGCCCAGTATCTGTCGGCGCGCGGCAATTTTTCGACGCTGCCGTTCCGGGTCGGCCGCTTCGTGCTGATGTCGTCGCGCGACTCGGTCGGCGGCGGGCCTTACGTCGTCGAGGAGGCTTGGCCGCTTTCAGGTGCCGACAACCGCGTCGCCAGCCGTTTGGCCGGCGCCGCCGACGCTTCGCGGATCATGCGGTAGACGGACATGGCCAGGGAGAAACTAGCAAAAGAGGCGATCAGCGCCGAACTTGCCGGCCTCGACGGCTGGTCGCTGGCCAAGGATGGTGGTTCGATCAGCCGCAGCTTCACTTTCAAGAATTTCTCGGAAGCCTTTGCCTTCATGACCCGCGTTGCCCTGGCTGCGGAGAAGATGGACCACCACCCCGACTGGTCGAACGTCTACAAGACGGTAAACGTGACCCTCAACACCCACGACGTCGGCGGCCTGACCGCGCTGGATTTCGATCTGGCCAGGAAGATGAACCGCTATTTCGGCACCTGACGTTATCTGCACCTTGCAGCGAGGTTCGGCTTTCACCACATTTTGCCTCGCGGTCACGCGTGAAGTCACGCGACGGCGGCAAGGAGAGGTTGATGGCGCAAAAATCCGGTTTTGATTTCTTCGGCCTCGGCAGCAAGCTGGGCAATGAGAGCGAAGTACGCGAAAAGTTCTGGCGTACGGCGAAGAAGGCTGCCCGGCAGATCCCGTTCATGGAGGAGGTGGTCGCCGCCTATTACTGCGCCATGGACAAGAAGACGCCGCTGCGCGCCAAGGGCACATTGCTGGCTGCGCTCGGCTATTTCGTGCTGCCGACGGACGTCATCCCCGATTTCATCTTTGGGCTTGGCTTCACCGACGACATCGCTGTGCTGACCGCGGCGATCACAACCGTCAGCGCCCACATCACGCCGGCGCACCGGCTCGCCGCCAGGCAGGCCATCGCCGACAAGAGCTGAGCCGGTACGGCGCAAAAAATCGCGCGGGAACCGACTTTCCGGCCGTCAAAGCCACCGCCGCACCCGCGTCTTGTAGGCGCGATAGGCGTCTCCGAACTTACGCTCGAGATAACGCTCTTCCGGCGCGATGACGCCCGTATTGATCACCCACAGCAAGGGAATGACGAGCGCGATACCCCAAAGACTTCCGGCCGCGACACCGAGGCCCAGATAGATAAGGGTCGCTCCCAGATAGAACGGATTTCTGGTCCACCGATAGATACCGTCGACGACCAGCGCCGTCGTTGGCAAGGTCGGTGGTATGTTGGTTCCAGGGGCCTGAAAGCGGCCCGCCGCCATAAAGATGAGCACCAAGCCGCACACCGCGAGCACGGCGCCGGCCAGATAGCGGGCGAGGGCCTGCCCGGCCATGACCGAGAGCGGCGCGAGCACCTCGAGCACGGTTGCCGCCGCCAGGAAGCCGAGGAAGATCAAAGGCGGCAGCGCAATGACCCCCGCCACGTCGGGCGCGCCCGGTCCGCCCGCCACCTCTCCGCCATCCGACCGGGGCACCGCGCCGCTGGCCACCGCGCGGACGGCGACACGAATGCCGAACACGATCGCCAGGACGACTGTGCCGCCCGCCAGGATCAGAACTGTCTCGGAAATGGCCATGGCCAAATCTCCCGTAAGCCGCCAAGGAGGGCACCCTGGCCGAGTGCCGTGGAGCCGAACGCAGACATATACCGCCTGGCGGGAAATTCGTCACGTAGCTCTCAGAAAAGCGAGAATCGCTGCAAGACCTAGCTGCTTGAAAAGTCAAACTCTTGCCGTTTTCGTGGCCTCCAAGTCGCGGCAGGGACATTGCGCCAGCCGCTTTTTCAAGCGGCAGCGCGAAGACGGCGGCGGTTTCCTGGCGTGAACATCCTTTTCTCAGGGGAAATTCACCGTTTGGTAACCCAGATTAAATCAAAATGAAGCGACGGGCAGGACGCCGAGCCGGCCTGCCGCCGCACCAGTGGAATACGGGAAAAGCGATGCGCGGATTGATTGCTATAGTTTCCAGCCTGGCCCTGGTGGCCTTGACGGCGCCCGCGCTGGCGCAGTCGGCAACCAAGATCGGCCAGCACAATGCCTGGGGCACCTACAGCTACCAGGCGTCGGGCGGCGGCAAGGTCTGCTATGTCCTGACCGTGCCAACCGACAAGCAGCCGCCGACGCTCGATCATGGCGACATGTTCTTCTTCGTCAGCCAGCGGCCGGGGCAGCAAGTGTCCTACGAGCCGCAATTCATCGCCGGCTATACCTTCCAGGAAGGTTCCAAGGCCACCGTCACCATCGACAAGAAGTCTTTTTCGATGTTCACGCGCGGCAAGTCGGCCTGGGTCGAGAACGCCGCCGAGGAGCCGGTGCTGATCGCCGCGATGAAGACCGGCACCGACATGAAGGTGTCAGCCAAGTCCGGCCGCGGCAATACCACCACCTACGTCTTCTCGCTGAAGGGCATCTCGGCGGCGCTGGCCTCGATCGCCAAGTGCAAGTAAAGTCCTCGTCCGGGACGTTCACCACCTAACACAGCGACGTAAAGAACCAGCGTTCGTGCGGTCTTGCCTTCTCTCCTTGTGGGAGAAGGTGGATTGGCGCGCAGCGCCAAGAGGGTTGAGGGGTGCTGGACGGAGTGCAGGGGATGCCAAGCTGGAACACCCCTCATCCGACCGAGCTTCGCTCGGCCACCTTCTCCCACAAGGGACCTGTTGCGCAGTCATGAGCAAAAGCTTGCGGCGGCGGGGTTGCGGCGGTTGTTCGCTTGTTTGCGGGGGATTTGACGTCTTGTTTGGGGTTTCAGGCGGTCGTCCGACCCTGTATGGGCGGACTCAGGCGCACCTATCCCGCGATAGCGGCCCATCGGCGCATGTT